>LUZE01000001.1 GCA_001602845.1 Bacteroidales bacterium Bact_13
AACAGGGCCCCGATGATTTGTCGGCCCAGTTTGTCGGAAGAGATGTTCTTCCTGTAGATTTTATCGAAAAGACCCATTGCGTATGATCTTGCTATACATAAATAATCGATATATCCTTCTCATCCAGCAACAGTGTTTCTATCTCCTGGCCCTCCTTCATCGTCAATTCCCAGAAATCCGGATTATACCGGCAATCCAGGTAATTCAGGGACAGATTGTTGGACACATCCAGCGTAAAGAGGTTATTCCAGCCACATTCCAGGAACTCCAGCAGCGGGTTGTTTGCCAGGTTCAGTTCCGTCAGCTCATTGTCGCTGCAGTATAACTCTTTCAGCATCACATTGCGCGAAAGATCGAGTTCCTCCAATCCGGTGTATTGGCAGTGCAGGAAATAAATCTCGGTATTATGGGTGATGTCCAGCCCGGACAAGGGATTGAGCGCACAGTCCAGGTACATCAATTCGGGCAGGTAGTCCAGCCGCAGGGAAGTAATTTCGTTTCCGATACAGGTCAGGGACGAAAGCCCTGTATTATGGGAAAGGTCCAGTGAGGTAATCTGGTTGTACCGGCAATCCAGGGTACGGAGTTTCGTATTGTGCGACAGGTCCAGTTCAGTCAACCCGCCGTTTTCATCATCCTCCTCCGGCCGCCCGCCACAGGCAAGGCGCTCGAGGTTCAGGAAGCTCTCGATACCCTGCAGCGAGTAGATATCATCCGTGTATACATCGATACGGGTTATCACCCAGGCCTCGGCCAATGAGATATCCCCATCGCCATTCG
Organism: Bacteroidales bacterium Bact_13; assembly: GCA_001602845.1. GTDB lineage: Bacteria > Bacteroidota > Bacteroidia > Bacteroidales > UBA932 > Cacconaster. The sequence continues at coordinate 781 of LUZE01000001.1, forward strand.
TATCAAATTCCGAAATCAGATAGTCTTTGAAGCCCTCATCCGGGATATAGACTAAGTCACACCGGAGATCCACCAGGTCAGGATTGTGGGTAACATCCAGCCACGTCAGGCGGTTGCCTTCGCACCACAGGGTCGACAGCCGGCCATTGCGCGAAACATCCAGGACTTCCAGCTGATTGTAGGAGCATTTCAATACAGTGAGCTCAGCCAGGGCGGAAACATCCAGTTTGGACAGAGAATTATAACCGCAGTCCAGGCGGGTCAAAATCGGCAGCTGGGACACATCCAGCGATTTCAGCGCATTGGAGGCGCAGAAGAGTGTCTGGAGTTCCTTGCAATCGGAGACATTCAGGGAAGCAATCCGCTGCTCGCCGCAGGAAATCCAGCCCATCAGGGGATTATGGGAACAATCCAGCTCTTTCAACTGGTTGCCGTCACAGACCAAAGTCGTCAGCGCTTCGTTCCTGGAAAGATCCAAACTGGTGATGCGGTTGCCATGGCAGTCCAGGAAAACGAGTTTCCGGTTATGGGAAACATCCAGTGCCGTCAGCAGCCCCCGGTTCTGATCCTGGCCCATATTGTCGCAACTGCCGCAGATCAGTTCTTCCAGGTTATAGAAAAACTCGATGCCGGCCATCGTCCGGACATCATTGGTACAGATCTCTATCCTTTTGACGCCGGCCGCCTCGTATGCGGAAATCCGCCGGTCCCCGTCGTCATCATAGAGGGAAAGCAGGTATTCATTGAGCGTCGGATCCTGGATGGGAATGAAAATCGGATAGAAAATGGTCATTCCGTCAATCCGGTATCCTTCAGCCTTTTCTATGGTCTCATACCGGTCCGGGGAGACATAGACCCGTTCCAGATTCGGGCAGCCGGTGCCATCGAACTTCGACAATTCCGTGCAGAGGGAGATATCGATCGATTCCAGCGGGTTCTTCCGGATGAGCAGCACCTGCAGATAAGGGTTCTGCGATAGATCCAGCTCCATAAGCAGGTTGTCGGAACAATTCAGCTCCTCGAGCCGGAAACACGGCGACACATCCAGTTCTTCCAGCTGATTGCCGCTGCAATCCAGCCGGGTCAATGCGCCAAGCCCGGAAAGGTCCAGCTCATCAAGCTGGTTGTTGGCGCAGTTGAAAGAGCCCAGAAGCGGGTTCCGGCTGATATCGACCGCGTTCAGGAGGCCCTTTCCGGGAGAAGATCCCTGGCAATCCAGCGAATTGAGTTCCGGCATCCATTCGATTCCCTGCACGGAAGCGATCTGGTCGGTGCTGACGGAAATGTCGGTAACGACCTGAAGTTCCTTGTCGGACAGCCGGCCATCACGATTCTTGTCGAAGCGGCCCACCAGATACTGGAAAAACGCCGCATCTTCAATACTGACGATCACTTCATCCGTCATCAGGTGAGAACGCGGTTCCGTGCTGTAGCCAAACACTTCCTGGCTGCCGGAAGCGTTTTCCGCGTAGGCGAGGAAATAATAGGTCAGGCCGCTTTCCAGCGTGGGCAGGTCGGCGGTAAAAGTGCCGTCGTCCGCCCATTCCGCCTTCATGCGGTTCCGCCGGATCGTCTTTTTGTCGGAAGACTCGCTCCAGCAGAAACCGACTTCCCGAATCTCCCTTCCGCCATCATCCACAATACTGGCGATCAGCTTGTTGTTGACGATCTTCACTTCTGAGGGGGTGGCCGCCGAAGTGAGCGGCACTTTCAGGGTCACCGGCTGGGAATACTTTTTCTGATGGCCGTTGGATATAAAGGACCGGATGGCATAGTAGGCACCCGGCTTGACTTCCGCCGTGTAACTGAAACGGCCTTCTACGTCGGCACCGGTAGATTCGATAATGAGGTCCGGGGCGTCATCGAAGTTCGTGCCCGTCATCTCGAAGCCATAGGAGACAATGTCCTGCGCCGCTCCGATGGAGCCGTCCAGCGTTGCCGAAATACGGGTCAGCGTCTCTGCGTCGACCGACACGGCAGGAGCTTCCGGATCGTTCTGCGGAGCGGGGAAATCCTGCATGCAGGCCGTCGCGAAGAACGCCAGGACGATCAGGTACTTGAAAGCGAACTTTTTGTCCATGATATCATCTCCTACTTATAACGTAATGAAACATTGCTGTCACAGTTGAGTGTCCCGATGTCCTGCCCGGACTTCAGCCAGATGACGGACAGCGAGGGATTGTTCCTGCAGTCCAGCACCTGTAACGAAAGATTGGCGCTGACATCCAGCTCGCAAAGCCTTCCCAGCGGCAGATTTCCGTTCCCGCCAAGGGAGCCCGCACAACGCAGCTGGGTGAGGTTCTCAAAAAACGCGATACCCGATACGGTCTGGATATCGTCGGTACAGACATCGACCTGCGTGATGGCAACCGACTCGGCAACGGAGATCTGGTTGTCCCCGTCCTTGTCGTAACGGTCGACCAGATACTTTCTGAAATGGGTATCGGGAACCGGGATGATGGAATCTGGATTGAGCAGGAAGGCAGTATGCGCGTCTTTCCTGTAACTGCTCTCCGCCAGGGCCGACTGCTCCGGCGTAATGCAGATATACTCCAGCTGCAGGCAGGAAGTCGCATCGAGGGTTTCCAAAGCCGGGCAAGGAGAGACATCCAGCGCCGTCAGCCGGTTTCCACGGACATCCAGCTTTTGCAACAGCGGATTCCCGGAAAGGTCCAGCTGTTCCAGCCGGCCCGACCCGGAAGAGGTTCCCCGGCAGGTCAGCGAGGTCAGTTCCGGCATCATCCGGATCTCTCCGATATCGGCGATCGCATCCGTGTTGAGCGACAGGACCTTGATGGCCTTGATCTCCTTGAAGGAGATATACCCGTTCTTGTCCGTGTCAAACTGCTGGACCAGCACACGGGCGAATCCGGCATCTGCAATGTCCACCGGCATGTCATCCGTAACGGCCAGCTCGAAGGGATGCAGGCTGTATCCGAACGCCTCCCCCGTACTTTGGGGCGCGTTCTCCGCATAAGCCAGGAAATAGTACACGTTCCCCCACTCAAAATGAGACAGGTCCAGGGAGAACGTATTGTCATCCTCCAGCACCGCCGCGATCTTATGACGCTTGATGATCGCCGGTTCGGACGCCTCGCTCCAGCAGAAGCCGACTTCGCGGATCGCCGTACCGCCATCGTCCACGACGCGGGCACGGAGCAGGCCCTGGGAATAGGTAACATCCGACAACGTAGCCACCGATGTGGACGGCGCCTTGACGGTTATGGTCTTGGAATACTTCCGGGCGACGCCGTTGGAGATATAGGTCCGTACGTTGTAAACGTGACCGGGCTGGAGTTCGGTCCGATAGGTAAAACGGCCCCGTCCGTCTTCCGGCGGATTGGAAAAGACCCTTCCCTCTCCCTCTTCAAAGGAATTCTCCGCCATTTCAAATCCGTATTCCGAAATGTCGGGGCTGGTCTTGTAACTGCCGGTCAGCGTAACCGCGGTCCGGGTCAGGGATTCCGTTTCATACCCCACGGCCGGCTCTTCCACGTCGTTGTCGGGGGAATACGGATCCTGCATGCAGGACACGGAGACGAGCACGGCCGCCAGGAGCCAGTATAAGCAGATTCGTCGCATCGTCTCAGAACATTACGCCAATCCCCACATTGGCTTCATAATACTTGAACTGATTGGTCTGGACACCGGCCGAGAAGGCGATGATGCCCGGCCGGTAGATCAGGCCCAGCTCCACTTCATATCCCGTAAAGGAATTGGAGGTAACCCGGGCCCAGTCATAACCGCCGTCCGAAAACATCTCCCAGGCCAGGACGCGACTGCCATAGCCGCCTCCCACATAGGCGTACAGCGGATCGATGATCTTGCGCAGATACCCGCCGGTCAACGCCCAGCGGCTCTTCCGGGACTGCCCCGTAAACCAGGCCTGCGCGCCATCCGACTTCCCGTCCCCGTCGCAGGTCAACGTGGGATTGAGCCCGAAGACAAAGTCGGTCTTTGCACGGATGTACCCGCCATTTCGCTTGCAGATACCCAGCATCAGGCCATACGAATATTGGGACTGGTTGAAACTGAACGACGGCATGATCAGCGTCCGGAGCGGATTCGTCAGCAGGACGCCCAGGTTCAGGGTGTAGCCATAGGCCGAAAGCAGCGGCTTGTCTTCGGGAAAATCGAAATGCAAGGGCTCGCAGCCCGGTGCGGCGACTTCGAGCCATTCCGTCCCGGCCGGGATATAGAGGATCCATTCTCCCGGCCCGCCCTGCATCGATTGCAGGATATTGCCCTTGAATACCAGGGAATCCTTCGTCGCCAGAAAGACGCTGACCATGGAGGAAGGTATCCGGTTCATATCGTAAACCGGATCCGTCTTCGCGCGCAATTCGAGAATATCCGGGTCGAAGTTCTTGACGTAGATTTTTTTATCCTGCGCTGCCAGCACAGAAGGGAAAACGGACAGGAGAAGCAGGAATAATACTGTCTTTTTCATCGTGTAATCCTGAAACTGTTGATATTGATGATCTGATCCTCTGAAATGGTTTGCGTCCGGGCCTCATCCATCCAGTAGGGCTGCCAGGTACGGACATGGATCTGGGGGTGGTTTTCATCCCGGAAATCCCAAAGCATGAACAGGTAACCGTCGTCTTCGTAGATGGCGCCGCTCTTGAACACCGATTTGTATCCCTGCCTGACCAGCACGCCGAAATAACCCTCGATGGAAGGATGCTTGACCACCTCGACCGTCCCGAAAGTCACGTCGATCGATTTCGTATTAGGGAAGACATGGCTCCGCAGCCTGTCGAGATACTCTTTCTTGGAATATTTCGTATAGGTGATTTCCGGCTTCATCTGGATGGCCCGTTCCCCTTTCTTGCGCTGAATGACCTTACCCGTGATAATAAGCGCATCGTCACTGAAGACCATTTCCAGGAAATCGATATCCTTCTTCTCATAGGACGTACGGAAATCTTCCACATAATTCAGGATGATCTGCCGCTGCCGGAGATCCGTCACCTGCGACCCGGACTGCATGATCTTCCGATAGAGATTCGCCTCGATGGCCTTGTTGACACGGGTGATCCGGCCGGAATCATCCAGGTCGATGACCATCTCCTTATAAACAGGTTTCCCCTTTTCATCCAATGACTCCAACGGAATGTTACGGACCTGGTATCCACCGTCATAGGTCCGGATGACCGGCTCGACGATATCGGATTCATCACAGCGGAAGGGATTGTTGTTCCAAAGCATGCGGAAGCCGGCCGCCGCGCCTTCCGTGATAGGGACACGGGAAAGGTCCGGCGTCCCTTTAACTTCATACGCGGCGTTCATGGCGGACAGCAGGCCCGAGACGGTGCGTTCGATCGCAGCCTGGAGGGCCGGATCGCTCAGACCCGAATTCACAGTAAAGGTAACCTCCTGTGCAGAAACGGACTGAAGGGAAAAGACCAATACGAGGAACAGGAATACTCTTTTCATTGCCGGTTATTTTATTGTTTCATGACCATCTATGTAAACCCAATAAATGGGATTCCTTTTATATTTCATGGAACTGGTGGCAGCGCCGCTGCGGGCATCACACCGCTTCCCGGAAGCATCGCGCGGCGTCATGACCTCCAGGACCTTGCCGGAATTGCGTTCGATGAAGACCAGATACCCGTAATCCACGTACAGCTGGCGGGTATCCGGCGCAAGCTGGCCGGAATGGACATACGGCATGTCGCTCCGGGCAAGGATCCGGTCAACCTCCTCTTTGGTCCGGGAGGCGATCAAGCTGCCCAGCAACTCTTCCACGGCATCCTTGCCGGTGTCTTCGAAAACGACGATCTCTTCTTTCTCCTTTTCCACCAGGGCCTCCTTGCTCACATAAGCCATCACGCGGTATTGTCCGGGACGTTTGGAGTAGGTCAGGAATCCGATGGTCCCTTCCTTGATATCCTCCATGCTCCGGAACATGGAAAACTTGTTCTGGGCCAGGAAAGGAGTCAGCTGGTCAGACAAGACCAGCAGCGCCTCTTCGCGGGCCTCCGCCTCCGTGGCCATATTCCCGATGCCGTAGAGGTACGTCGTGTCACGCTTGATGGCGTTGATCTTCGCAAGCACCACATCCGGGCTTTGGGCCAGGACGGGCACAGCGACAAAAAGACAGGCGATCCAAATGAAGACGCGTTTCATGACTTCTTGGGATTAAGGGGTGTATACAGATAAGCCCTGGCTTGCAGGACGCCGGCCGCCCGGTCCAGTATGGCCGGATCGAGCGTCATCCGGAAAGTGTGGGTATAGCCTAAAGAGCGATTGACCATGAACAGGGTGGCGACAACCGAGCCGCCGTCCTTTGATTCAATCCCGACATAGGGCGTGCAACCTTCCTCCAGGCAACAATCTATCAGATGATCCAGCGGGACGGCCATCTCAGTGGTCTTAAATCCATATTGGTGAAAGGCCGCCTGCATGGAATACTCTTTTTTGCGGATGAAACCGGTGAGCAGGGTCATGACCGACTCCACGGGTTGTGCGGACTCGCAGAGCGGTACGTAGGAAAGGCCTTTCTTCCGGAAGAAAGCGGTATTCTGCGCCTGTTCGATCTCAAAGAAGCCGTTCTCCGACACATACAGGTCACGGTCGACCCGTTTCAGGTTCCGGGGAACCTCCCGCTTCTTGATTTTCCGTTCCGCTGTCACGTTCCGGAGAAAATCCTTTTCCAGTTCATCCTTCTGTTTTCCCGACAAAAGCTGGATGTCGGCAGGAAAGCGGATCGAGAAAACCGGGACTCCGGAATCCTGGGCGAACGCCACGCTCCCCATCCCTTCCCCATCCAGGGATATCTGGACGGAACGGCTCTCCGGCCTTTCCTGCAGGACACTGAAGATGTTGCCCTGCGTAACGACCCGGCCCGCTGAATTGCCTTCCCGATGGAGGGACGGGCCATCCAGCAGGGACTCCAGCGTGTATCTTTCTACAAAATGACAGACCAGCGCGTTCTCCTTCCTGACATCCTCGCCGAACAGGTCCAGGCCGATATGGGTTACTTCTCCCTTCGCATATTCCACCGCCACAGGAACGGTCTTTCCCTGACTGACACAAGAAAACACTTCCCGTGCCCCGGACGGGTGATCCGGGATGACGAGCCCGGCCGCTTCCGCAAGCGCCGCAAGACGGCTGGATGCGAAACCGACGGGCCGGCCCATGCAGGTCAGGGGAACCGCCAGGAGCAGCAGATATGTCAGGGTTTTACGCATTTTGCAAAAGTATGGTCCGATTGCACGTCAGAATTGTCACCCAATTCGATAAAGGCCTTTTTCACGCCGTCAGCGCCATACCATTCTCCATAATTCAGATGGCCGTTGTTCCATTCACCCACGATATAATCGCCCTTCTGCGCGGTGCGCTTTTCCGGATCGTGCATATCGATCCGGCGTGATTGCTTGAAGGTATAGGTTCCATAGCCGTCCGGATAACCATTCTTGATCTTTCCGGTAAAAGTATCGGCCGTGACATCTTTCTTGGGTTCTTCCTTTTTCGTTCCTGTCTGTATCGGGGGTGCCGGGGTTTTGACCGTATCTTCCCGGACCTTCGGCGTATGGGTCGTCGTATCGACGGCCAGACTGTCGACCGGGCTGCCCGGTCCCGGGGCCGGTGCGGAATCCGGCCGCAGGAAAAAGAGCCAGGCGCAAAGGGCGATCAGCACAAGTGCGGCCAGTACGTAGATCCAGATGGGTTTGCGTGCCTTGTCGCTTTTCGGCGCGGACGGTTCGGGCGCTTTTTGCGGAGCCTCCACCGCATGGCCCAGCAGGATCGTCGCGATGTTCTGGAAATCCCGGTCCTGGTCTCCGCACGAAGCGATCCGCTGCCGGGTGGAAAGGTAATACTCCAGGTCATCATCATAAGGGCTGTCGTCCAGGCAGTACGGAAGGATCGATTTGGCGTTGTTGATGGCCAGGTTGATTTCATTCTTGACATGCACGGATTTGCATGCGTCCTTCGAATACAGCAGCAGGACCTGTTCCGCCGATTTGATGGCTCGCGTGATCTCGCCGGCATAGTTGGAAGCGGAAGGAATGTCACGCGGCGCTATCCAGCAGCGAATGCCCTGTCGCTCCAGATATTCGCAAAGAGCATTTGCGATCTTCTGGTTTTTCGACGAATAGCTGATGAACAGTTTTCCCATAATCAGCAAATATAACAAAAAAAGATGACAAATGAAAGCAGTACCGAATGCCGGGCTGCTACCGGTTCATCAGGAACACCAGTTCCGCGGACGGACTTTCATCTTCGCGGGCGAGCGTCTGGAAGCCTTCCCGGGCCAGGGAGATGGGCTTCGTTTCGGTCTGCTCCGCCAGCGGGAAAACCAGGCGGAAACAGCCATCCGCGTCTGTCTCAGTGGTTTTGTCCCCGACCGTGACGAGCACGCCCGCCATGGGAGCGGAGCTGTAATCCTCCACATCACCGTCGAACACCCGTCCCGCGAAAATGGC
>LUZE01000002.1 GCA_001602845.1 Bacteroidales bacterium Bact_13
GAAGGGAAGGCCTTCGTGGCGGGTGCCGACATTTCCGAAATGGCGCATCTCTCCGAATCGGAGGGTTATGCCTTCGGAAAGAAGGGTTCCGCCGTCTTCAAGAAGATCGAGGACCTGCCGTTCCCGGTGATCGCAGCAGTGAACGGATTCGCCCTGGGCGGCGGATGTGAGCTGGCCATGGCCTGCGACATCCGCATCGCGTCCATGAAGGCGCGCTTCGGCCAGCCCGAAGTGGGTCTGGGCATCATCCCGGGCTTCTCCGGCACGTACCGGCTTCCGAAGCTGGTCGGGCAGGGGATCGCCAAGGAACTCATCTACACCGGCAAAATGATCGACGCTGACGAAGCGCTGCGCATCGGCCTGGTGAACTGCGTGGTCGTTCCGGAAGAGCTGATGAACGCCGTCGATGCGATGGTTGCGCTCATCCTCAAGAACGCCCCGATCGCCGTCAACTATGCAAAGGCTTGCATCAACGAGAATTACGATCTCGACGTGGATGAATCGATCGCGCTCGAGAACCAGTATTTCTCCAAGTGTTTTGCGACGGCCGACCAGAAGGAGGGCATGGATGCTTTCCTGAACAAAAGAAAGGCTGATTTCAAATGTCAATAAAACATAAACCGCTATGAAAATTTACGTTATTGGAACCGGTACGATGGCCAAGGGTATTGTGAAGGCTTTTGCAGCCAAGATGCCCGTCGTCATGAAGAGCCGTACCCAAGCCAGCCTTGACAAGGCCATGGCTTCCATTTCGAAGGGCTACGCAAAGCTCGTCGAAAAAGGCAAGATCGACCAGGAAAAGATGAACGCCATCCTGGCGAACATCACGACCACCACGGATTATGCCACCTTCGCCGATGCAGACCTCGTCATCGAAGCCGCTGTCGAGGACATGCAGCTGAAGAAGGATGTCTTCAAGGAACTGGACGGCATCTGCAAGCCCGAGACGATTTTCGCCACGAACAGCAGCTCGTTGAGCATCACTGAGATTGCTGCCTGCACCACGCGCCCGGCACAGTTCATCGGCATGCATTTCTTCAATCCCGCCGACCGCATGGCCCTCGTCGAGGTGATCCGCGGCCAGCTGACCAGCGATGAAGTGTGCAAGTGCGTCATCGACCTGGCCGCTTCCATCGGCAAGCAGCCCGTCGAAGTGAAGGAAGCGCCCGGCTTCGTCGTGAACCGCATCCTGATCCCGATGATCAACGAGGCAGTCGGCATCCTGGCCGACGGTATCGCTACCGCAGAGGACATCGACAAGTGCATGATGCTTGGTGCCAACCACCCGATGGGCCCGCTGGCACTGGCCGACCTGATCGGCAACGATGTCAACCTGGCCATCATGGAAGTGCTGTACAAAGAGTTCGGCGATCCGAAGTACCGTCCGCACCCGCTGCTCCGCAAGATGGTGCGCGCCGGCCTGCTCGGCCGCAAGACCGGAGAAGGTTTCTATAAATATTAACCGTTGAATCAACGCTAAAACGATATGGATTTCAATCTTAACAAGACCCAGGAACTGTTCCGCCAGATGATCCGCGAATTCGCGGACAAGGAGGTGGCGCCGCTGGCCGCCGAAATCGACGAGCAGGAACGCTTCCCGCAGGAAACCGTCGACAAGATGGCCAAGCTCGGCATCTTCGGCATTCCCGTGCCCAAACAGTACGGCGGTGCCGGTGGTGACAACATCATGTACTCCATCGCTGTCGAGGAGCTTTCCCGCTGCTGCGCGACGACCGGAGTGGTCGTCTCCGCACACACTTCGCTCTGCATGTCCCCGATTCTCCAGTTCGGTACCGAAGAGCAGAAGATGAAATATGTCCCGAAACTCGCTTCCGGCGAGTGGATCGGCGCATTCGGCCTTACGGAGCCGAATGCCGGCACCGATGCTGCCGGCCAGCAGACGACGGCGGTGCTGGACGGTGACCAGTGGGTGATCAACGGCAACAAGATCTTCATCACCAACGCCGGACACGCTGACGTCTACATCGTCATCGCAATGACGGACAAGAGCCTTGGCACGAAGGGCATTTCGGCCTTCATCGTCGAGGCCACGACGCCGGGCTTCTCCATCGGCAAGAAAGAGTTGAAGATGGGTATCCGCGGCAGCGCCACGGCCGAACTGATCTTCAACAACGTCCGCATTCCGAAGGAGAACCTGCTCGGCAAGGTGGGCGAGGGTTTCAAGATCGCCATGATGACGCTCGACGGCGGCCGTATCGGCATCGCATCGCAGGCACTCGGTATTGCACAGGGCGCACTCGATGCAACCGTCAAGTACACGAAGGAGCGCAAGCAGTTCGGTAAGGCGATCGCCAAGTTCCAGAACACGCAGTTCCAGATGGCCGACCTCAAGACCAAGATCGAGGCAGCGCGCCTGCTCGTACGCAGCGCCGCGTTCAAGGAGGACGAGCACGTGGCGAATCCGCGCGTGAACTACTCGGCCGATGCTGCCATGGCGAAACTCTACGCTGCCGAAGTGGCCATGGAAGTGACCACCAAGTGCGTGCAGTTCCACGGCGGTTACGGTTATACCCGCGAGTATCCGGTGGAGCGCATGATGCGTGACGCCAAGATCACTGAGATCTATGAAGGTACTTCCGAGGTCCAGCGCATGGTCATCGCAGGTAAATTGTTCGGTAAAATCAAGTAGGAGGGCCCCCAGATGAAAATTTTAGTTTGTATCAAGCAAGTTCCCGATACGACCGAGATCAAGATCGATCCGGTAACCAAGACCCTCGTCCGTGAAGGCGTTCCCGCCATCATGAACCCCGACGACAAGGGCGGTCTTGAATTCGCCCTGCAGCTGAAGGACCAGTTCGGTGCCGAGGTGACCGTCGTCACGATGGGTATCCCTGCGGCTGAGATCATCCTGCGCGAGGCGTTCGCCATGGGCGCTGACCGTGCCATCCTGCTGACCGACCGCAAGCTCGGCGGCGCCGATACGCTGGCTACCTCCAAGGCGCTGGCCGGTGTGGCCCGCAAGCTGGAGTGGGACCTGATCATCGCCGGCCGCCAGGCCATCGACGGTGACACCGCACAGGTTGGTCCGGAGATTTCCGAACACCTGGGCATCCCGCAGATTTCCTACGTCGCCGGTCTGGAATATGACGAGGCGTCGAAGAAGTTCACGGTAACCAAGGAGACCGAGGATGGCTGCCAGATCCTGGAATTCCAGGGCAAGGCACTGCTGACCTGCCTGGCATCCGCCGTGAAGCCGCGCTACATGAGCGTCGGCGGCATCGTGGACGCTTACGGCAAGGAAGTGGAAGTCTGGGGCGCAGACCGCATCGACGTGCCCGAGACCGAACTCGGCCTCAAGGGCTCGCCGACCAAGGTCGTCAAGTCCTTCACCAAGGAGCTCAAGCAGCCCGGCGAGATCCACGAGGTCGGCCCCGAGGAGGCAGTTGAGCTGATCGTTGCCAAACTCAAGGAGAAACACATTATCTAACCGTCTAAAACACTATCGCTATGGATTTTTCGGAATATAAAGACATCTATGTATTCGCAGAACAGCGGGACGGTGAGATCCAGCCTGTCGCCCTGGAGTTGATCGGCAAGGCGAAAGAGCTCGCACAGGTGACCGACGAGAAGGTCGTCGCCATTCTGGCCGGCTACCAGATCACCGAAAAAGCGCAGACCCTCGTGGCCTATGGCGCCGACAAGGTGATCGTCATCGACGACATCCTGCTCAAGGACTATGTCACAGAACAGTACACGCAGGCCGTTTTCCAGGCCGTGAACGAATTCAAGCCCTCGATCCTGATGTACGGCGCCACGACCATCGGCCGTGACCTGGCACCGCGTATCGCAGCCCGCCTGGGCACCGGCCTGACCGCCGACTGCACCAAGCTGACGATCAACGAGGAAACCCATGAATTCGAGATGACGCGTCCGGCATTCGGCGGCAACCTGATGGCTACCATCAAGTGCCCCGAGCACCGTCCGCAAATGTCCACCGTCCGTCCGGGCGTGATGCCGAAGGCAACCCCCGATTTCGGACGCAAGGGTGAGATCGTGAAATTCCAGCCTAAGTTCGACGAGAGCAAGTTCATCGTCAAGCTCGTCAAGACCGTGAAGGCCCAGAAGACTTCCGTCGACATCGCCGACGCCAAGATCCTGGTTTCCGGCGGCCGCGGCGTAGGCTGCAAGGAAGGTTTCGAGATGCTGCAGGAACTGGCCACCGTCATCGGCGGCGAGGTTTCCTCATCGCGTGCCATGGTCGATGCCGGCATCATGCCGCATGACCGTCAGGTGGGCCAGACCGGCAAGACGGTCCGCCCCGCCGTGTATTTCGCACTCGGCATCTCCGGCGCCATCCAGCACCTGGCCGGCATGGAAGAGTCCGAGACGATCATCGCCGTCAACAAGGACAAGTTTGCTCCGATCTTCAGCGTGGCCGACCTGGGCATCGTCTGCGACCTGAATAAGGTCGTTCCGCTGCTCACCGAGCGCCTGAAAAAGGAACTCGCCAGTTAATGGTCTTTGCCGACCTTTTCTTCCTCTTTGCCTTTCTGCCCGCCTTTGCGATATGCTATCTGCTCGCAGGGCTGGCGAAAGGCAATGGAGTGAAGAACGGTGTGCTTGTATTCTTCTCCCTGGTCTTCTATGCCTGGGGAGAACCGCTTTATGTATTCCTGCTGATTGCCTGTGCGTTCCTCAACTTTCTGTTCGGCAGGGGGATCGACAAGGCGAAAAAGGGAAGGGGTGCCCTGCTGGCGCTGGGCCTGGTGTGCAACCTCGCCATCCTGGGAACATTCAAGTATCTCGGGTTCTTTGCCGACCTGCTGGGCCGCTGCGGACTGACCGTCCAGGTGCCGGAAATCGCCCTTCCGATCGGCATTAGTTTTTACACGTTCCAGTCCATCTCCTATCTGGTGGACGTGTACCGCAAGGAAAGCCCTGCGCAGAAACGGTTCGGGGATTTGCTGCTCTACATCTCGATGTTTCCGCAGCTGATCGCCGGCCCGATCGTGCGATACGGCACTATAGCCAAGGAGATCCACCACCGCACCGTCAAGGTGCAGGATGTGGCGGACGGCAGTTTCCGCTTCCTGGTGGGACTGGGCAAGAAAGTGATCCTGGCGAACCAGCTGTCGGAAGTCTCCGACCAGTTCCTGGCCGGGAACCTGGCTGAACTGTCCACAGCCGGCGCCTGGGTGGGACTGCTGGCCTTTACGCTGCAGATATACTTTGACTTTTCGGGTTATTCCGACATGGCCATCGGCATCGGCCGGTGCCTGGGCTTCCATTTCAAGGAGAACTTCGACCATCCGTACTGCTGCAACTCCATCACCGATTTCTGGCGGCGGTGGCACATTTCGCTGGGAAGCTTCTTCCGTGACTATCTCTATATCCCGATGGGCGGCAACCGTCGTCATCAGTTCTTCAACATCCTGGTAGTCTGGTTCCTGACCGGCATGTGGCACGGGGCGAGTTGGAACTTCATCCTCTGGGGCGTGTATTTCGGCCTGATCGTCGCCATCGAGAAATATACGGTGCTTCGCTGGAAGATGCCGGCCTTCGTCGCGCATCTGTACAGCCTGGTCCTGGTCATCCTGGGCTGGGGCATCTTCTATTATGTGGATTTCAGCCGGATGACGGCTTTCTTCCCGATCCTGTTCGGAAAGGCCGAGGCCTTCACGGACTTTACGGTCCGCAGTGCCCTGGCGTCGCGGTTCTGGCTCTGGATTGCAGCCATCCTGTGCTGCCTGCCGCTGGGCCGGTGGATCAGCCGTCTTTTCGGCGACGGGAAGCGGGCTTTCGGCTACGACGTGCTGTGGCTGGGCAAGCTTGCCTTTGCGATGGCCCTTTTGGCCGTGAGCACGGCGCTTCTGGTGGGCGCGACCAACAACCCATTCATTTACACGCGGTTCTGACATGAGAAAGGGAATATTGTTCGTATTGTTGGTTTCGCTGGTCTACCTGGCCTTTGCTGCCGGGTTCAACCTGTTGCCGCGCAGTACGTACTCTGAGTTGGAGAAACGGGAACTGACGCGTTTTCCGGCTTTGACGCTGGACTCCCTGGCCAATGGCAGCTGGACCGCTGCCGTCTCATCGTGGTACAGCGATACCGAGCCGTACCGCGATACGTTGATGGAACTGAGCATGCAGTTCCGCGACCTCGAAGGCGTGCGTTTCGGCGACCAGCACATCGAATTCGTTTCTTCCGACACGGAAGTGACAGAAGAAGTGCCGGAAGTGAAACCGGATCCCGTGGCAGATCCGGATACCGTCACGGCGGTTCAGCCTTTTGAATACGCGGATGTGGAAGGCGGTGCCGACGACGTGGCGAAAGTGGCCTCTTCGGGCATCATCCTGGTCGGATCGGGCGAGAATGTCCGTGCGCTGATGGGATTCTTCGGCACGGAAAATGGCGGCACAAAATACGCCGAGGTTGTCAACCAATACGGCGCGACCTTCGGCAAGTCCGTGAAGGTCTGGTGCATGCCCATCCCGACCTCGACGGAGTTCTACTGCCCGTCCGAAGCGGCGAAGTTCACGAAAAAGCAGTGGCCGGTATTCAACGCCATATTCTCGAACCTCTCGAATGGCGTGCGCGCCGTAGATATTTATTCCGTGCTGGCCGCGCATACCGACGAACCTATCTATCTGCGCACCGACCACCACTGGGCCCCGCTGGGCGCCTATTATGCCGCCAAGGAATTCGCCCGCGTGGCGGACGTCCCGTTCGCCGACCTTTCTACATACGAGGAACACGTCGTCCACCGTTTCGTGGGCAGCATGTACGGCTATTCGCACAATATCGCCGTGAAGAAGGCGCCGGAAGACTTCGTGTATTACATCCCCACCGGCGTGGAATACACCACGACCTACGTGAACTATACCCTGGACGAGGAATTCCATGTCACGGGCGAATCGAAGCCCTACAAGAGCAAGTATTTCTTCTCCTTCAAGGATGGCAGCGGCGCCGCTTATACGACGTTCATGGGCGGTGACATCAAGATGACGAAGGTCGAGACGTCCACGCACAACGGCCGTCGCCTGCTGGTCATCAAGGACAGCTTCGGCAACGCCGTCCCCGGCTACCTCTTCCATTCGTTCGAGGAGGTGCACGTCGCCGATTTCCGCTACTTTACCAAAGATGTGGTGAGCTATGTCGACGAGAACCGCATCACCGACATCCTCTTCGCCAACAACATCACCAATACGTGCGTGAACTATACCTACAGCCGTTACCGCAAGTTCCTCAATCCCAAGGATCCCGGATTGTCCGCCTTCAGCTGCGACACGATTCCGGCGGCGGTGCGGTACCGGATGGAGGGCAAGTCCTATCCGGAGCCGGATTCGACCGCCTGCCCGGTGCAGTGGTCCGACCTGCGGTACCTCAAGCTGCTCTATTATGACTTCAACGGCCGGGTCCGGAAAGGGGAGATGGTCTGCAACAAGGCCATCGCCGACGACCTGGTCTATATTTTCAAGGAACTCTACAAGGCCAAATACCAGATCGCCGGCATCCGGCTGATCGACGACTTTGACGGTGATGACGTCCGCTCGATGGAGGCGAACAACACGTCCTGCTTCAACTACCGCACGAAGACCTCGGGCTCTTCGCTCTCCGCACATGCCCTGGGCCTGGCGGTGGACATCAACCCCCTGCAGAATCCGTATGTGAAAGGGGAGACCGTGGAACCGGAAAGCGCACGCGAATATGCCGACCGGACGGTGGACTTCCCGCACAAGATTACGGCAGACGACTTGTGCTGCAAACTGTTCCGGCAGCGCGGCTTCCAGTGGGGCGGCGCCTGGAATTCCGTCAAGGATTATCAACATTTCGAGAAAAAGCAATAACGACAGATGGAAGATTTGAAGGAAATCCCGGTCCTGCTGTTGACCGGTTATCTCGGCAGCGGAAAGACGACGCTCGTCAACCGTATCCTGAACAACCGCAAAGGAATCCGCTTTGCGGTGATCGTCAACGATATCGGCGAGGTCAACATCGACGCGGACCTCATCCAGAAGGGCGGCGTGGTCGGCAAGAAGGACGAAAGCCTGGTGGCCCTCCAGAACGGATGTATCTGCTGTACGCTCAAGAACGACCTGATCCAGCAGCTCTGCGAGATCACGAGCCGGCAGGCCTTCGACTACATCGTCATCGAGGCCAGCGGCATCTGCGAGCCGGAGCCCATCGCACAGACCATCTGCTCGATCCCGGCACTGGGCTTCGAATTCGTGAAGAATGGCATTCCCGTGCTGGACTGCGTGGTGACGGTGGTCGACGCGCTGCGCATGCGCGACGAATTCGCTTCGGGCGAAGCGCTGAAGAAACCCCATTTGGACGAGGAGGACATCGAGAGCCTGGTGATCCAGCAGATCGAGTTCTGCAACATCATCGCGCTCAACAAGGCTTCCGAAGTGACGCCGGAGGAACTGGGGCGCATCAAGGCCATCGTGCGTACGCTGCAGCCCAAGGCGAAGATCATCGAATGCGATTACGGCGAATTCGACCTCGACGAAATCCTCGATACGGGAATGTTCCAGTTTGACGACGTGGCCGCTTCCGCCACCTGGATCCAGGAAGTCGAACATCATGACGATGATGACGAAGATGAACATGAACATGAACATGAACATGAACATCATCACCATCATCATGAGGATGAGGGCGAGGCTGAGGAATATGGCATCGGCACCTACGTCTATCAGGCGCGCCGGCCCTTCGATCTCAACTCGTTCGACAATTTCGTGGCCAAGTACTGGCCCAAGAACGTTATCCGGGCCAAGGGCATCTGCTATTTCAGCGAGGAATTCGACACCTGCTACCTGTTCGAGCAGGCGGGCCGTCAGTTCGTCCTGAAGAACGTAGGCCTCTGGTTTGCCACGATGCCCGAAGAAGAACTCATCGAGAAACTGCGTGAACAGCCCGACCTGCTGCGCGACTGGGACCGTACCTACGGCGACCGGATGCAGAAACTGGTGTTCATCGGCCAGCACCTCGACAAGGAATACATCAAGCAACAACTCGATAACTGCCTGTTTGAATGAAAAAGATACTCATATTGACGGCAGCCCTGGCGCTGCTGCTGACGGGATGCCGTCCCGAACTGGACTTCGTTCTTGATTCGTTCGAAGCAACCAGTGCCGAGATTTCCGGAACGGACGAAGCGGCATCGCTCCTTTTCACTTCCGACGAGGGCCAGGCGACGGTCGTCTTCCATTCTTCCGGACGCTGGAATGCTGCCTTTGTCAATGATCGTGCAGCAGAATGGTGCCAGATGTCCGCTACGGAAGGCCGTGGCGGCACGGTCACGGTCTATGTCCGGGTTCAGGCCAACAAGGATTATGACGATCGTTCCGCCTCCATCGTCTTCACCTGCGACGAGGTGGAGCGGACGCTGGTGGTCACGCAGAAGCAGAAGGATGCACTTTTCCTTGACGCCAACCGTGTGGAGATTCCCTGCGAGGGCGGCATGTTTGAACTCCGTTTCCGTACGAACGTGGACTGCACTGTTTCAGTCATTGACGAGGCGGCCTCCTGGATCATTCCGGCAGGAACGAAAGGGCTGACCCAGAACACACTTCCTTTTACCGTAAAGGCCAACGAGACGTTGGATCCCCGTCAGGGTTATGTGACGGTGACCGCTTCGACGGGGAAGGAAACCCTGACGGTGTACCAGGCGGGCGAGAAGCCCACGCTGGTTCTGGGAGCGCACGATGTGGACCTGCCGGCTGCCGGAGAATCTTTCTCCGTGCAGGTTACCAGCAACCTCGACGTATCCTATGCCTTTCGGAACGGACAGTGGCTGCGGGAAGTGTCGACCAAAACCATCTCGACAAACACGTTTTATTTCGAGGCGGACCGCAACCAGACCCGGAAGGACCGTCAGGACTGGCTGGTGTTCAGCGACAAGGTACGGGGCGTGCAGGATTCAATCCGCATCCGCCAGGCCTTCCAGCCGATTCTTGCCGCTACCGACCCGCTGTTTGTTCCGGGGAACAATTCCGTGCAGCTGACCCTGTGGACATCCGGCGGAAAACCGGAAGATTTCAAGGTGACGCCTTCTGCATCCTGGCTGGTGCTTTCCCGCATTGAAAAGGATGAGGAAGGGTGCCGTATCTTGCTGAAAACCAATCCGAACCGTAAGGAGGAAGCGCGCGAAGGGAAGATCAGTGTGTATCTGGACGGCTATGGCGTGCCTGATGAGGTGAAAGTCACTCAGGCGGCGCTGCAGCGCTGGTTCTCCTATAATACCCGTTCGTCGGAGGTGAAGGCGCCGTACTTTGCCCAGTCCGGCGACGCTTTCGTCATCTGGGGCGACGGCTCGTATGACTATTTCGACAAGTTCTCAGGCAACGACAAGGACCTGGTACACAAGTATACCGACGGTGCGAAGCAGCACACCATCGTGGTGGAATCGGGCGCGATACCGTGGCTGCTGCTTCCGGAGCCCGAGGACGGGATGCATTTCGACTTTTCGAATTTAAAGAATAAGGAGGAGGACTGACGCCATGAAACGTTTCTATTTGCTGATCCTGTTCGTTTTTGCAGCTGTCATCTGCCAGGCGCGTATCGTTCCCCGGGAAGAAGCTGCCTTGCGGGCTGCCGCCTTGTTCCGGACGGCCCGTCCGGCTGGTGTCGGATCCTTGAATGCCGAGCCGGTGCTGGTCCGTGCGTCTAAATGCACCTATATCTTTGAAAATGAAGGTGGAGGCTATGCAATCGTCGCGGCCGACGATGTCGCCTCGCCGATCCTGGGCTATTCCCTGGAAGGCCGTTTCCCCGTCGACGACATCCCTGTAAACCTGCAGTCGCTCCTCGACTGGTACGACCGCATCATCGCCTATGCAAGTGAGCAGGGCTGGGAATCTGTTTCCAACGGAACGGACATGCCGGGCGAGGCGGCCGATACGGAAGTCAAGCTCAAGACGGCCCGCTGGGGGCAGGGAACTCCTTTCAACGACCTCAGTCCGGTCGTAGACGGCAGGAAGTGTCCGTCGGGCTGTGTGGCGACCGCGCAGGCCATCATCATGAAATACTACAACTATCCGGATCACGGTACGGGTGTCCTCCCGGATTACGATTACGGATGGGACAACCAGACCGGTGGGTACAAATATCACATCAAGGGATATGCGCTCGGGCATACCTACGATTGGGAGAACATGCCCGAAGGATCGTCCGGATACACAGAGTACCAGGCTGCGCAGATTGCACAGCTGCTCTACGACATCGGCGTCATGAGCGAGATGGATTTCGGCCCGGACGGATCGGGCGCCTCCACTATGTCTCCGCTCAAGCTGGTGACGTATTTCGGCTACGACAAATCCATGCGGTATTTCAGACGCTCGTTTTTCTCCACGTCTCAATGGGAGCAGATGATCCGGGACGAGATAGACGCCGGACGGCCGGTCTTCCATTGCGGTTTCAATCCTGACGGCGGACACGCTTTCGTGATGGACGGTTATAAAGGGCGTTATTTCAGCATCAATTACGGCTGGAGCGGTGGCAGTGCCTGGTACCTGATTTCTCCCATCGCGGGGCATGAGAAGGATCTGACGGAGTTCTACGA
>LUZE01000003.1 GCA_001602845.1 Bacteroidales bacterium Bact_13
GGGACCCGGGAGGTGACCCATTGGATGCAACCGCTCATCAAGGATGTCCATGTCGGATTGCTGGCCTTCGTCTGTCAGGAGATCGACGGCGTGCTGCATTTCCTGGTGCAGGCCAAGGTCGAACCGGGTAACATGGATATCATCGAACTGTCTCCGACCGTGTCGTGTTCCAATTATGAAGATGTGCAGACGCGCCCTGTACGCCCCTTCCTGTTCGATGAACTGTTCGGCCGTGACGCCCGCGTCCACTATGATACGCTGCAGTCCGAGGAGGGTGGCCGCTTCTATCAGTGGCAGAACCGGAACATGATCGTGGAACTTCCGCCGGAAACACGGCTCTCCCTGCCGTTCAACTATGTCTGGATGTCGCTGGGCCAGATGAAAGAGTTCATGCGGTACGGCATGTTCAGCATCGAGGCACGGAGCATCATTTCAAGTATCAGCTTCATCGATTGATATGGAATCCATCTTATTCCTGGGCTATTCCAATCTGGTCAAGACACGGATCCTGCCCATCATCCACCAGGCCGGCTTTGACGAAGTGGCCATTGCCAAGTACGAGGGACAGATGTGGGACGATGCCTGGCAGTCCTGCCAGGTTCCGGTCGTCCGGTACGACGATTATGCGGAAGGACTGGCCCGGTTCCAGGGTCAGCTCGTCTATGTCTCGACCGTCAACAGCGGGCACGCCTTCTGGGCACGGGCGTCCCTTACGGCCGGATTCCATACGGTTATCGACAAGCCTGCGACAAGCACGGCCGCGGAGGCGGAGGAACTGCTCTCTCTGGCGCGCTCGAAGCATCTGCTGCTGGCGGAATCGACCGTCTATCTCTGCCATCCCCAGATGGCGGCCGTCCGGCAGCTGTTTAATGACTTTGAAGATGCCCCGAAGCTGATGACCGTCCATTTCTCGATGCCACCTTTCAAGATGGACAATTTCCGCTATCAACGCTCGCTCGGCGGCGGGGCAATCATGGACACGGCGCCGTATGCGGTTTCCGTCGGCCGTTTTTTCTTCGGGACGAAGCCCCTGTCGGTGGACTGCATTGTAACCGAGCGCCAGCCGGACGGCCTGGACATAGAATACAGCCTGCTGATGCAGTATCCGTGCGGGCGCACGCTCATCGGCCATTTCGGCTTCAATACCGAATACATCAACCGGGTCCAGCTGATGGGGAACCGGACCAACGTCTCCCTGGACAGGGTGTTCACGATTCCCGACACGCTCGAGAATACGATCCGGGTCCGGCACATGAACGAGGAATCCGTCGTGACGGTCCCCTGCGGTAACAACTTTTTGCTATATTTGAAGCAGATTCGTCAGCGGATCGCCGCCGGAGCGTTTGAGGACGCCTATGCGGCCCTGTTGATGGATGCAGAAGTGAAAGATGCTGTCCTGGACAGCGCTAATCCAAAAGAATGATGGAAAAGATTACAGTTTGGAGCTATCTGAAGGAATATGAGGAGACGAAAGACGAAATCCTCAAGGCAGTGACCGATGTCTTCGAGTCGGGGATCCTGATCCTGGGACAGAAGGGAAAGGATTTCGAACGGGCTTATGCAGATTATATCGGAACGCAATACGGCGTGGGCTGCGACAACGGAACCAACGCCATCATCCTGGCACTGTATGCGCTCGGCGTCGGCGCGGGAGATGAGGTGATTACGGTGTCGAACACGGCCATTCCGACGGTCTCGGCCATCGTGACTACCGGTGCGACGCCGGTATTCGTGGATATTGATCCCCGCACGTACCTGATGGACGTCAGCCAACTGGAAGCTGCCATCACGCCCCGGACCAAGGCAATCCTTCCCGTCCACCTGTTCGGCCAATGCGCGGACATGGATCCGATCCTGGAGATCGCGCGCCGGCACGGCCTGTATGTCCTGGAAGACTGTGCGCAGGCACAAGGCGCTGAATATCAGGGGAAGAAGGCGGGCAGCATGGGCGATATCTCCACGACCTCTTTCTATCCGACCAAGATCCTGGGTGCCTACGGCGACGGAGGCATGGTCAATACGAACCGGGAAGAGTGGGACCGGAAATTGCGCCGGCTGCGTTTTTATGGCGCCGAAAAGACCTACTACGCGATGGAGCACGGCTACAATTCCCGCCTCGACGAGGTCCAGGCCTCCATCCTGCTGACCAAGCTTCCCAAGATCGAGCAGTATATCGCCC
Source organism: Bacteroidales bacterium Bact_13 (assembly GCA_001602845.1). GTDB lineage: Bacteria > Bacteroidota > Bacteroidia > Bacteroidales > UBA932 > Cacconaster. The sequence goes on from LUZE01000003.1 coordinate 2,180, forward strand.
GTCGCCGCGAGATTGCCGCGCTGTACGGCAAGTTGCTGGCCGATACGGGCTTGACGCTCCCTGCTGAAGCGGCGTACGGCCGTCACGCCTATTATATCTATGTCGTGCGTCATCCCCGCAGGGACTGGATTCTGGAACAATTGCGCGAAAACAATATTTTCGTCAATATCAGCTATCCCTGGCCCATCCACACGATGACGGCTTACCGGCATCTGGGCGCAGGGGAAGGGTCGCTCCCCCAGACGGAGCAGGCGGCCAAAGAGATTTTCTCCCTGCCCATGTATCCTTCGCTTACAGACGCGCAAGTGGAGCGGGTCAGTGAAGTGCTTCATTCCCTGGGCATCTGATCCTGCCGTATGAAGACGACGCTCTGCACGCTGTTCAATTTCTATTACCTGGACAAGGGCCTGGCGCTGTATGAGTCGCTGGAGAGGGTTGCAGGCGATTTCGTGCTGTATGTGCTGACGATGGACGACGACTGCTATGCGTACCTGAAGGATTGCGGCTTTGCCCGGCTGGTTCCGGTCCGCTTGTCGGACTTTGAGGACGAGGCGCTGCTGGAAGCGAAGAAGAACCGTTCCTTCGGCGAGTATTGCTGGACTTGTTCGGCATCCTTGATCCGTTATGTGCTGACGCATTATGGGGAAGAAAGCTGCGCCTACATCGACGCTGACATGCTCTTTTACGCGGATCCCGCTATCCTGTTCGCGGAGATGGACGAGCGCGGTGCTTCCGTGCTGCTGACAGGGCATCGTTTCAACCGCCACGAGCGCTACCGGGAAGAGATTGAAGGCCGTTTCTGCGTGGAATTCAATCTTTTCCGGAACGAGTCCAAGGCGCGGGCACTGCTCGACAGCTGGATCGGACAGTGTCTGGCGGGCTGCTCTTCCGATAAGGATTCCGGTTCTTTCGGCGACCAGAAATACCTGAACCGCTGGGTGGAAGAAAACGACTGTGTGGTGGAGACCCGCCACCTGGGCGCAGGCGTTGCGCCGTGGAACATCGCGCAGTACAAACTGGTCGCGCATGATGCCGGAAAAGGAACCTGGCGGCTGTTCGTCCGCGGCAGGGAGACGGATTTGCTGTTCTTCCATTTCGCGAGTCTGAAGCACATCAGCCGGCAGGTGGCCGACATCGACCTGTACCGGTACTGGGGCATTGACGACCGGTTCGTCGTCCCGCTGTACACGGAGTATCTGCAGCTGCTGGAAAAGTACAAGCAGCAGGTGCTCGAGAAGACCGGCAGGGAGATTCTCCTGAAGTCGCATCCGGCGTTCGAGACGGGTGAGCGCTCGCGAGCCGACCGCATGAAAGCACTGGCACGCCGCCTGGCAGCGCCCCACGGCCTTTCCCATTTCTTCCGGGTGGAACTGCCCCAGAAACTGCTCCGGAAAAAGAATTACATTGCCTTGTAGTACTTCGCGAGCAAGCGGAACACCGGCCGGGAGATCCAGCCGGGTGCATGCTTCCGGAACGCGGCGACCATCTTGATGTGGCGGAGTTTCCGCCGCATCTCGTGTTTTACGTCAAAGCCTTGTGCGAGCAGGATGGAATAGATTTCCTTCTCGGATGCGTAGTGGTTCTCGTGCGTGACACCCGAACTCAGTTCCACGCGGGAGACCAGCCGGTCGAAATGCAGGAATTTCCGGCCTTCCAGCGCGAAAGAGGTAGACTGCTCGAAATCGGCCGCAAACCGGTACTGAAGATCGAACGGGTGCGAATTGTGCAGGGCTGTCTTCACGAAAGTGGCCTGCGGGGAGATGCACATTTTGTGGTTGACATAGGCCTCGGCGGGGGCGGAGACCACCGTCCCATAGTCCCATACCTGCTCGGTGTTGCCATAGACCACATCGGCCTCGGGATGGGCCTCGATGAAGGCGGCCACGTCGGCCACGACGTCCTGGTCGATGAACACGTCGTCGGCGTTCATGAAGAGGATCCATTCTCCGGTCGCCAGCCGGGCGCCCTTGTTCATGGCGTCGTAGAGGCCCTTGTCGGGTTCGCTGACGATGCGCCCGCAGCGTTCGATGCGCGCACGATAGCGTTCGACGATGGCCATCGTGCCGTCCTTGCTCGCCCCGTCGATGATCAGGTACTCCAGATTGTCGTATGTCTGCCCGACAACCGACAAGAGGGTCTTTTCAACGACCTTTTCGGCGTTGAACGTCACGGTGATGATGGATATGCGGGGATGTGTGGCTGCCATTATCGTTCTGCCCGCATGGGGTTGTGGAGGAAATCTTCGTAAGCTAGGCGGATGCCGTCTTCCAGCTCGGTCTTGTACGTCCAGCCCAGGGCCGTGGCTTTCGAGACGTCCAGCAGTTTGCGGGGCGTGCCGTTGGGACGCGTGGTATCCCATTCGATGCGGCCGTGATATCCGACGACCTTTGCGACCAGCTCGGTCAGCTGCTTTATGGTGAGCTCCTTGCCCGTCCCGGCATTGACCGTTTCGTTGCCGGAGTAGTTGTTCATCAGGAACACGCAGAGGTTGGCCAGGTCGTCAACGTAGAGGAATTCGCGCAGCGGGCTGCCGTCGCCCCAGCAGGTGACGCTCCCGGCGCCGGAGACCTTCGCCTCGTGGAACCGCCGGATGAGGGCGGGGAGGACGTGGCTGTGCTCCGGGTGATAATTGTCGTTCGGGCCGTACAGGTTGGTGGGCATGACGGAAATGAAATCCGTCCCGTACTGGCGGTTGAGGTATTCGCAGTATTTCAGGCCGCTGATCTTCGCCAGGGCGTAGGCTTCGTTGGTCTGTTCCAGTGATCCGGTGAGCAGGCATTCCTCTTTCATCGGCTGCGGAGCGAGGCGCGGGTAGATGCACGAGGAGCCGAGGAATTCCAGTTTCTTGCAACCGTTCTGCCAGGCGGCGTGGATGACGTTCATCTCCAGGACCATGTTGTCGTACATGAAGTCCGCCAGGGCCTTCTGGTTGGCGACGATACCGCCCACCTTCGCCGCGGCCAGAAACACGTATTCAGGTTTCTCGGCTTCAAAGAAAGCTTCGACTTCGGCCTGGCGCGTAAGATCCAGCTCCCGGTGCGTACGGACGACCAGGTTCGTGTAGCCCTGCCGCTGCAGTTCGCGGACGATGGCACTTCCTACCATCCCGCGATGCCCGGCGACGTATATCTTGCTATGCTTCTCCATGGGCATAGAGTTTCTTCACCTTTTTCATGTCGTGGGCCACCATGATGCGGACCAGCTCCTCGAACGGGGTCTTGTGAGGATTCCAGCCGAGCTGCGTGCGGGCCTTGGTCGGGTCCCCGAGCAGTTGCTCGACTTCGGTGGGGCGGAAGTATTTCGGGTCGACTTCCACCAGCACGCGCCCCATGGCAGCATCGATGCCCTTTTCCTCCACGCCTTCGCCCTCCCAGCGGAGCGTGATGCCCACTTCCCGGAAAGCAAGGGTGCAGAACTCGCGCACACTGTGGGACTCGCCCGTGGCGATGACATAGTCTTCCGGGGTGTCTTGCTGCAGCATCAGCCACATGCACTCCACATAGTCCCGGGCATAGCCCCAGTCGCGCAGGGCGCCGAGGTTGCCCAGATACAGCTTGTCCTGGTATCCCTGGGCGATGCGGGCGGCGGCAAGGGTGATCTTCCGCGTGACGAACGTTTCGCCGCGGCGCTCGCTCTCGTGGTTGAAGAGGATGCCGTTGACGGCGAACAGCCCGTAGGCCTCGCGGTAGTTCTTGACGATCCAGAATCCGTATTGCTTGGCCACGCCGTAAGGGCTGCGGGGGTAGAAAGGCGTATTCTCGTTCTGGGGCACTTCGGCCACCTTGCCGAAAAGCTCGGATGTGGAAGCCTGGTAAAGACGGGTTTTCTTCTCCATGCCCAGGATGCGGATGGCTTCCAGGAGCCGGAGCGTACCCACCGCATCGGCTTCCGCCGTGTATTCCGGGCAGTCGAACGACACCTTCACGTGGCTTTGGGCGGCGAGGTTGTACACTTCGTCGGGCTGGACCTGCTGCAGGATGCGCACCAGCGAGCTGCTGTCGGTCATGTCGCCGTAGTGGAGCTCGATGGTCTTCTTCTGCTTCATGTCGCGCACCCATTCATCGAGATAGAGGTGCTCGATGCGTCCGGTGTTGAATGAACTGCTGCGGCGCATGATGCCGTGGACGGCATAGCCTTTCTCGAGAAGGAATTCGGCCAGGAACGATCCGTCCTGTCCCGTAATGCCGGTGATCAGTGCTGTCTTCATTTCATTTTTCGGATTTGGATGTACCGCTTGAGGGATGCGATGATTCCCCACGGGCTGAATTGGTAGAGCTTTTCTTTCAGAAGGGCCCTTTTCTGGCAGGTGGCGCGGGCCTGTGAACGGTTGGTGCGGCGGGCGTTTTCAACCGGGCGGTCGAAGATGCCGTACAGGAAGGCCTGCAGGTTCTCTTCCATCCGGTCGATGTCACGCTCCGGCCCGGTGAGGGCGGACGCCCGCATCATCTTCAGGTAAAGTTCGTCGCTGTTGTCGATGCGGCGGACGGCCTCGACCACTTCGTCCCAGGTGCGGAAGTCGTGGCAGTTCACGAAGGCCTGCGTGTTGAACTCCCGGCCGATGAAGGGATTGCCCCAGTAGATGGGAATGGTCTGCGCGGCAAGTGCCTTCATCAGGATGTCAGACGTGTATCCGGGATGGCTGCACTCCTCGAAGGCGATGCTGAACTTGTAGTTCGACAGGAACTGGTGCTGCTCCGTGACCACGCCTTCCAGATTGTTGTGGAGAAGCCCGCCCGATTCGACGGGGCGGTAGTCGGACAGCCGCTTGAAGAACAGGTCCCGCTCCGGCGTTTCTTCGTCGATATCATAATAGAATCCGCAGAATCCGCCCTTGCTCCGGATGTTGTCGGACGTGAAGTAAGTCTTGTCGTTCATCAGTTCGAAAGCTTCGCGGTCCAGGTAGTAGGCGGGGAAGCGGAAGTAGCGGTCGCCGAGCGTCAGGTAGTCGAAACCGATGGCATAGTCGCAGTCGTTGAAGTCGGGGGCGATGTTCTCCCGGGTATAGAAGATCCGGATGCCGTTGTATTTCAGGTGACGCTCCCCGTAGTTCGAATAGAAGACGTAGTCGGGCTCCTTGCTCAGCTCAACGGAGTAGCGCTGGAGCAGCGTCCGGTAGAGCAGGCTCTTCTCCGGAACGAATCCCGGCTCGAAATCCACGAAGGCGACTTTGATCAGTTTTCCCATATTATCGTTGGAACAGGTTGTTTTTCAGGTAATCCCGGATGGCGAGCAGTCTTCCTTTCTTGAAGGAGATCCATCGGATGGTGCGCCGATGGCCCGGATAAAGCCCCTTGTCACGGGCATATTGCACGAAGGCTTCCAGGCTGCCCAGCCGCTGGCGCCAGCGTTCCGGGTCCCGGCGGACGCTGAGCGAGGCGGGTGCTACGAAATAGTTGTACAGCGGCTCTTTCACGCGGGCGGCGCTCCGGGCGGACAGCCAGCTGCAGCAGACGAGGCAGGTGTCTTCTGCGCTGTGGAAGGGCGGGAACTGGATTCCGTTCTCCTGCAGGAACGCCCGGCGGAACAGGTAGGTCCACAGGTACGTGACCATCTGGCGCAGGATGCGTCCGCGTTCCGTTTCGTCGAGCGGGCCGGACGGGAAGTCCGGATTTTGCAGGGTTTCGGTGCCGGAGAGGCTGTATTGCGTGGCGTCGCAGCAGGCCAGGTCGGCGTTGACGGCCGCAGCGGCGGCGTAGAGTTTTTCGCAGAATCCGGGTTCGAGCGTGTCGTCGCTGTCGAGGAAGGCCAGATACTCGCCCGTGGCGGCCTGGATGCCGACGTTCCGTGCGACGCCCGGGCCGGAGTTGGACGGGGTCTCCAGGAACCGGAACCGGACCGGACCGGCGTAGTCCGCCAGATGGCGGCGGGCCTTCTCGACGGTGTCGTCTCCGCCGTGGTCGTCCACCAGGAGGACTTCCAGGTCGCCGAGGGTCTGGGCCGTCACGGAATCCAGGCAGGCGGCGATGGTTTCCTTTGACTTGTAAACGGGTATGATGATGGAGATCCTAGGCATGTCGTGCGGCACGCTTGCGCGCGATTTTTCGTTTCAGTTTGCCGGGCCACCGGGAGATGCGCTGCGGCACCTTGATGATCCAGCGGATGATCTTGTTGCCGGCGAAGGCCAGCCGGTCCGTCCAGCCGAAAGCCGGGACGTCCTTTCCGCGGGTGGCGTAGGCTTCGCGGATGACGGCGTCGATGCGCGCTTTCTGCGTGCCTTGCGCGGGTTCGATGCGGCGCACGATCCACGAGGGCATGGAGTAGAACCGGGAAAACCAGGTATGCAGGCAGATGGGATTACCTTCCGGGTCGAGGGCGACGGTCGTGGTGCCGTCCGCATGCCGCCGGGCGGGCAGGTACAGGGTCGGGAACGTGGCCGCCATCCAGTGGAAGAAGGGGTAATAGGGTTCGGCATCCTCAAGCTTGCGCTGCATTTGGGAACGGTCGAATTTCGTCCGGATGAGCGCCAGGTCGAAGACGTTGAAGAACGGGTTCGTCACGACGGGATCGCGCCCCGTCGTGGCGGCGTCGCCGTCGGAGCAGCCGATGTTCGCATAGCCGCCCTCGCGAAGCGTATCCACCAGGCGGAGCATCGCCTGGGGATCGACGATGAAGGCATCTTCGTCGATATTGATGGCAATGTCGCACTCGCGGTCACGCAGCATCGTATAGAAATAGCCGTCCGCGCTCTGGTCGGTCAGCCGCACGCAGGGAATGGGATTCCCCGCCGCATCTTCCAGGCCTTCGAAAAGGCCTTTGGCGAGGCGGTAGAGTCGCAGGTCGAACGACCGGGTGAATATCTTAATGCGCGGCGGCTGCATTTTTCCGGTTCTTGGTGCAACGAAAGATGCCCAGGACGATGGCCGCCAGGATCAGCGCGTACATCAGCACCACGCAGGCCGTGGCGATGGCGTCGCCCTTCCGGACACTGTCCGGGTCGAAGAGGAAGGTGATGTGATGGGTGCCGGCCGGCACGTTCATGGCGCGCAGGGTATAGTTGGCGCGGAAGTGCTCGGCGGGCTGGCCGTCGATCGATGCCTTCCATCCGTGCGGGTAGTAGATCTCCGAGAAGACGACGGTTCCGGGCTGCGACGAGGTGCAGGTGTAGTCCAGCTGTTTCGGCGTGCAGGCGATGAGGCGTATCGAGGCGTCATCCGCAACGCCCGGCTCCGGATCCGTGACGAAGCGCTCGAAGGGGCGGTCCACCACGGCCGTCGTGGCCAGGTCGATCGTGCCGAGGGCGTCGCTTTCGGCATTGGCGCCGTCTACGACCTGTATCTTTTCCACGAACCAGGCGTTGCCCAGTGCGTAGGGGTTGTGTTCCACGTGTGCCCCGCCGTCCTCGCCCGGGATGATGAGGTACTTGGCATTCAGCATGCCGATGACCGGCCAGTGCATCGGGGCGAGATGCTCGTCGATCAGGTCCTGGTAACGGCGCAACTTGGCGGCGTGATATCCGCCGATCGACTTGAGCCGGTACGAGGTGCGCGATTCGTTGAACGTATTCGTCGTCAGGTTCATCACGCGGAAGTTCGGGTCGGGATCCTGGAGGATGGCCGTTTCCCAGGGCTGTTCGGCGAAGGTGTTCTGGGAAGACTTGGGCGACTTGAACCAGCTGTCGTTGAAGTAGCGGCGGTCAACGGGCCACATGTCGGCCAGGACCAGCACGCCGAGGATGGCGACCATCCAGCCGGACTTGATCTTCTTCTCATTGAAGAGGAAGAGCAGGACGCCCGCTGCCAGGATGAACAGGAAGCTCCGCCATGCATCCGCACGGAGCAGGGCGGCCCGGTCTTCGACCAGCGCGCTGAAGACGGAATCCGGCAGTTGCGAAGCCAGCCTTGCGTCGCCTGCACCCGTAAAGCTCATCAGCGATCCGCCCAGCAGGGCGATCAGCAGGCACAGCCCGGCGGTGACGCCTCCGGCGATGAAGATGCCCTTGCGGGCCTTCTCCTTCGGCACGCTGCCATCCATCAGGGCCTTGACGGACAGGAATCCGAGCAGCGGCATCGCAATCTCGGCCACGATCAGGATGGACGACACTGCGCGGAATTTGTTGTACATCGGGAAGTAGTTGAAGAACAGCCGCGTGAGTCCCATGAAGTTGCTGCCCCAGGCCAGCATCGTGGAGAGCACGGTGGCAGCCAGCAGCGCCCATTTGTAGGGGCCGGGTACAAGCAGGCATCCCAGCAGGAAGAGGAAGCAGACGATGGCGCCCATATAGACGTTGCCGGCCGTGAAGGGCTGGTCGCCCCAGTAGAGAGGCGCGCCGGCGCAGAACTCCCGTGCCGTGGACGCCGGCATGCCGAGTTTCACGATAGACTGGTAGGTGTGCGACTTGTTGCCCAGCGGGTAGTTCGAGGATCCGCCCTTGAATCCCGGAATCAGGAACGAGAACGTCTCGTCAATGCCGTAACTCCACTGGGTGGCATAGTCAATGTCGAGGCCCGATTCGTTCTGGACGGTTTCGCCTTCCCTGACCAGGTCGGAGTGGCCGCCGCGCATCGTTTCGGCTGCGTATTCGCGGTTGGCGAAGATATTGGCGCTGCCCGTTCCCAGGCCGATGCCCAGGGACGCAACGAAGATGAGGGTGGCGATGCCGAAGTCTTTCCAGCGTTTTTCACGGGCGTGGATCCAGAGCTCCGCCAGGAAGAAGAGCCCGATCATCATGAACAGGTAGTAGGCCATCTGCGGGTGGATGCTGAAGCCCATGGCCGTGAAGAACATCGCGAAGATGGCGCCGAGCACGTATTTCTTCCGGTAGATCAGGTAGAATCCGGCGGCCACCAGCGAGATGTAGGAGATGGCGATGGTCTTTCCGCCATGTCCTGCTGCGATGATGACGATGAAATAGGACGACAGGGCAATGGCGATTGCTCCGGCAATCGACAGCCAACGGTCCACGCCGAAGCTCCGCATCAGGATGAAGAAGCAGATGAAATAGAAGATCAGGATCCAGGCGGGATGGGCGGGGCCCCGGTGCAGGAAGCCCAGGACGGGTGCCAGCAGCCTGTCGGCGCGGTACTCTCCGCCGCCGATCTGGTAGGCGGGCATTCCGCTGAACAGGGAGCTGTTCCACCAGGAATGGTCGCCGGTCTGCTGCGTGTAGCGGATGGCTTCCTGGACGGCGGACTGGGCGTTGACGTCATCGCCCGACTGCAGCACTTTGCCGCTCAGGACGGGTTTGCAATAGACGAAGGCCAGGACGACGAACAGGACGGCCGCCACCAGGTAGGCTGCATATTTCTGGAAAAACGTTTTCATAGGATGTCGATGTTATCGAAGCGGCCGCCCCGCGACAGCGGAACGGACGGCTCCTGCTCGAAGGCGATGAGGTCTCCGATGCGGTATGAGATATGGCGGGATATGCGCACCACGTGGCCGGTCATGCGCTGCAGTTCGGCCGGGTCGAGTTCCGTGACAGGGTGGAAGGTTCTTTCCACGACGGTGGCACGGTCAAGATAGGGGGTGAGGGTGCCGTCGACGGTGCAGCCGTACATCAGGATGCCGCCTGCCCAGCTGTTGAAATAGCGTGAAGCGAATTTCTCTTCGAGGGCTTTCCCCGCCTTCTCGATGCGGAGGCAGCGGGCGCGGCGGGCCAGGGCGCTCTGGCAGTCGTCGGGCAGGCAGAAGCGGTCGGCATCCCGGACGAGCGTGATGTCGGGTCGGGTGTACCAGCTTCCGTCGGTTCTGACGACCACGATGTCCATTACAGGGCGAGTTTAATCTTGGTCAGCTGCTGTTTGGTGTCCAGCGTGAAGTCGCCGTCCATCATCCAGCTGTAGTACGAAGGTTCTTTCCGCAGGACTTCCGCCACCGGCCTGCCCTTGTGCTTGCCGAAGTTGAACACGGGCACATCCTCATCATTGAGCACGATGCGTCCGGCATAGTCCACGAAGCGGGTCTGGCTGGAGTACTTGGCGAGGAAGCCCACGTCATTCTGCAGCGGCTCTTCCTCGTCGGCGGCGTAGCGGTCGAGCTGCGCTTCGAGCACCTGGTAGGTGGCCATCGTGTCGGCTTCCGCGGAGTGGGCGTTGTCGAGGTTCTGTCCGCAGTAGAACTTGTAGGCGGCCTTGAGCGTGCGCTGCTCCTTCTTGTGGAAGATGTTCTGGACGTCGATCAGGTTGCGTTTGCGGAAATCGAATTCGACGCCGGCGCGCAGGAATTCCTCGGCCAGCAGCGGGATATCGAACTTGTTGGAATTGTATCCGGCGATGTCGCAGCCCTGCATGAACTGTGCGAGCGACTTGGCGAGCTGCCGGAAAGTCGGTTCGCCGGCCACGTCCGCATCACTGATGCCGTGGACGGCCTGTGCCTCGGGCGGAATCGGGATGGTGGGATTGATACGCCGGGTCTTGACTTCCACCTTGTTGGGCTCGCCGGGCGCACCGGGCGACACCTTGACGATGGAGATCTCCACGATGCGGTCGGACGCGACGTTCAATCCTGTGCTCTCGATGTCGAAGAACAGGAGCGGGTTTTTGAGTGCGAGCTGCATGGGAACCCTTTATGCGTTGATCATCACAGGCATCAGCAGGGCGCGGATGTCTTCGCCGGGACGGGCTTCGTCGGCCGAGACGATGAGGGCGGCGCGTGCCGGGTCCGCCAGCTCCATGCAGATGTTCTGGTAGGGGAGGTTGCCGAGGATTTCGAGCAGGAACGGCGCCTTGAAGCCGATCTCCATCTCCTGGCCGTCGTACTGGCAGGGCAGCGTCTCGTGGGCGGACATCGAGAAGCCGAGGTCCTGTGCCGAGATGAGTACCTCGTTGAGGCTGAGTTTCAGGCGGATCTGGTTCGAAATCTGGTTCGAGCAGACGGCGATGCGCTTGACCACGCCCAGCAGGTCGGCACGGCCGATGACGAGCTTGTTGTTGTTATTCTTCGGAATTACGCTCCGGTATGCCGGATAGTTGCCTTCGATCAGGCGGCAGACGAGGATGGTGCTGCCGAAGCTGAAATAGGCGTTCTTGTTGTCGTAACGGATGGTAATGTCTTCCTCGGTCCGTGCAAGGATGCTCTTGAGGATGGAAGCGGGCTTCTTGTGGAGGATGAAGTTCGACTTCTGCGAGAGCTTGGCGCCGACAAAGCTGTAGCAGATGAGCTTATGGGCGTCGGATGCCACCAGCGTGGTAACCTCGGGGTCGATGTCGAAGAAGATACCGTTCATCACCGGGCGGAGCTCTTCTTCTGCCGTGGCATAGATGGTATTGTTGATGCCGCTCAGCAGGGTGGCGGCGGGAATGATCACGCTTTCCGATATTTCACCGATCTGCGGGAGTTCCGGGAAGTCGGCTGCGTCGAAGCACGGGATCTTCGAAGCGCCGCTGGCCCAGACGATATCCATCACGGAGCTGCCTTCATCCACGCTGAAAGCGAGCGGCTGGTCGGGGAACTCCTTGAGGGAGTCGGTCAGCAGCTTGGCGGGCACGGCGGTGGCGCCTTCCTGGATGACCTGTGCGATCGGAATGTCGGTCTTGAGCGTGGTTTCACCATCCGAAGCGGTGACCGTAAGGGTGTTGCCTGCCAGCTGGAAGAGGAAATTTTCCAGGATGGAATTGGTGGGTTTCGGAACGATGACTTTGGAAACGGACATCAGTCCGTTCAGCAGTTCGGAACTGGATACTGAAAATTTCATATTTGGTATAATTTTTATATTTCTATTACCATCTGTTCGAATTACAAATATAATAAAAATAGCACAAGATGGGTAAAAAAATTCTTTACGTACTGCTAATCATCGTAGTATCAGGACTTACGGGGTGTTTTACGGCGCATCGGACCGTGGAGCGCGACCAGCGGGAGCGGGACGAGGCGGCCGGCCTGGTCGAGTCGGTGTCGGGTGACAAAACGTCAGTTCCCCAGCGCCGTGTCGTTGTGACGAACGTGCCCAGTTTCTCGGATGCGGCCGAAATGGCCGTACAGGCTGTCGTCTATGTGAAAGTGACGCAGAAGGCCAATTATCAGCAGTCCGGTTCGCTGTTGGACCTGTTGTTCGGTTTCGTCCAGACGCCGCGTGACCAGGTCGGCCTGGGTTCCGGCGTGATCATCCGTCCGGACGGTTACATCGTGACGAACAACCATGTGGTTGCGGGTGCCGACGTCATCGAGGTGACCCTGGAGAACAACCGGGTCTATCCCGCCACGCTGGTGGGGACCGATCCGGCGACGGACATCGCCCTGATCAAGATCGATGCAGATGACCTTCCGACCCTGCCGATCGGCAATTCGGATGCCTTGCGGCTGGGCGAGTGGGTGCTGGCAATCGGCAGTCCATACGATCTGCGGTCGACGATCACGGCAGGCATCGTGAGCGCGAAAGGCCGTTCGATGCCGAATTATGACGGCCAGTATCGTGTGGAGTCGTTCATCCAGACCGATGCGGCCGTGAATCCGGGTAACAGCGGCGGCGCGTTGGTCAACGCTGCGGGCGAGCTGGTGGGCATCAACACGTCGATCGTCTCCCGCACGGGTTCCTACACGGGCTATTCGTTCGCGGTTCCCGTGGCGATCGTGAGCAAGGTTGTGGACGATTTCATCCAGTACGGCGCCGTACAGCGGGCGATGCTGGGTGTGGGTATTTCCGACGTGAATGCACAGATTGCAGCGCAGGCGAACCTGACGGAAATCGATGGTGTCTATGTGGCGAGCGTCCAGAAGGACGGGCCTGCGTCGAAGGCGGGTGTGCAGGAAGGGGATGTCATCAAGGAGATCAACCTGAATCCGGTGCACAACAGTGCGGCGCTCCAGGAGCAGCTCAGCCGTCTCCGTCCCGGCGAAAAGGCTGTCGTCACGATCCTCCGCGACGGCAAACAGCACGAAATCATCGTCGCGCTCTAACCGGCGCGCCATCGGTCGTCGCTCCGCTAGCGGCTGATGCCGCCTGGAGCACCCGAGCCGAAGGCGAGAGCACGACCGCAGGGAGTAACATCCACCCAGAGCGCCAAGCAAGCAAACAGAAGAGTAATGTGAAACAATCTGAATAATTGTTCGTATAAATAAGTGCCGCGAAAAATTTTTGCGGCACTTGATTTTTCTATATGCGTCAATTAAAGATTACAAAGTCGATCACCAATCGTGAGAGTGCATCGCTTGACAAGTATCTCCAGGAAATCGGCCGGGAAGAATTGATTACAGTTGAGGAAGAAGTGGAACTCGCGCAGCGCATCAAGAAGGGCGACCAGACCGCCCTCGATAAGCTGACCCGCGCCAACCTCCGTTTCGTCGTGTCCGTGGCCAAGCAGTACCAGAACCAGGGCATCAGCCTGCCTGACCTCATCAACGAGGGTAATTTGGGCCTGATCAAGGCCGCCGAAAAATTCGACGAAACCCGCGGCTTCAAGTTCATTTCCTACGCCGTGTGGTGGATCCGCCAGAGTATCCTCCAGGCACTGGCCGAGCAGAGCCGCATCGTGCGCCTGCCGCTCAACCAGGTCGGATCGCTCAATAAGATCAATAAGGCCCTCTCGCAGTTCGAGCAGCAGTACGAACGCCAGCCGTCGCCCGACGAACTGGCTGATATGCTTGAGATTCCCCGCGAGAAAATCGCCGATACCCTCCGCGTCAGCGGCCGCCACGTCTCCGTGGACGCACCGTTCGTGGACGGTGAGGACAATAGCCTGCTCGACGTGCTGGTGAACAATGACTCACCGAATGCCGACAAGGGACTGGTCAACGAATCGCTCAACACCGAGATCGAACGCGCCCTCTCCACGCTCACCGAGCGCGAGCGCGACATCGTGAAGTATTTCTTCGGCATCGGCTGCCAGGAAATGACCCTCGAGGAGATCGGCGAGAAATTCGGCCTTACGCGCGAGCGTGTACGCCAGATCAAGGAGAAGGCCATCCGCCGGCTCCGCCACAGCGCCCGCAGCAAACTGCTCAAGGGATATCTCGGCTAAACCGGTTCGGCTATGGACGGCTTCTGGGCATCCATCGGAAACGGCATCGCCGCGTTCAGCGACTTTATCTGCGGCTATCCGCTGTTCTTCCTGCTCATCGGCGGGGGACTTTTCTTCCTCGTATATTCGAAGTTCGCGCCGCTGCGTTACTATGGCCGTGCCATCGGCGCGCTGCGGGTGAAAGATGACGGGGCGGCGGGACAGATCTCGTCGTTCGAAGCGCTGACCAGCGCCATCGCCGCGACGGTCGGCATGGGCAACATCGCCGGCGTGGCGGTCGCCCTGTCGATCGGCGGGCCAGGCGCCATCTTCTGGATGTGGGTGAGCGCTGTCGTCGGCATGGCGACGAAGTTCTTCGAAGGGACGATCGCCGTGATGTACAAGGGAAAGGACGATGCCGGCGAAACGCAGGGCGGCCCGATGTACATGATCATGCAGGGGCTCGGCCGGAAGTGGAAGCCGCTGGCGGTCTTCTTCTCCATCTTCGGCCTGATCGGCACGCTCTGCGTGATGCAGGCCAACCAGCTCACTGAATCCGTGACGACGCTCTTTTTCACGGACGCACAGAACACCGTGACGCTCCGCGCCATCATCGGCGTGTGCATCTGCGTCATCGTGTCGGCCGTGGTCATCGGCGGCATCCGGCGTATCTCGAAGATCGCCACGAAGCTTGTCCCGACCATGGTTGCGCTGTATTTCATTCTGGTGCTCTACATTCTGATCCGGCACATCGGCCTGGTTCCGGGCGTGTTCCGCGATATCTTCGTGGGAGCCTTCACGCCCCGCGGCGCGCTGGGCGGTGGCATCGGCTCGATCGTGATGATCGCCCTGACGGGTGTCCGCCGGGCCGCGCTGGTCAACGAGGCCGGCGTGGGTACCGCCTCGATGATGCATGGCGCCTCGAAGAACAACGAGCCTGTCCGTGAGGGACTTGTGGCGATGATCGGCCCGTCCATCGACTCGGGCCTGGTGTGCACGCTCACGGCGCTGGCCATCCTCATCGGCGCGACCCTCAATCCGGCCATCATGCCGGAAGCCTCGGGCATGGGCTCGATGGAGGGCCTCAAGCTCGCCCTGAACGCTTTCAGTGCCGCCATCCCCGGAGTAGGGAACTACCTGCTCTTCGTGATGGTGATCCTGTTCGCCTTCAGCACGATGTTCTCGTATTCCTACTATGGACAGAAATGTACCGGCTTCCTGTTCGGCGCCCGGTACGCCAAATACTATAATTACTTTTTCCTGGCGATGCTCGTGGTAGCCGCCATCATCCCGCTCAAGGTGGCCGTCAGCCTGATCGACGCCGCCTACGCGCTGATGGCTTTCCCCACTATGTTCACGCTCTTCTGCCTGGCGCCCAAGGCCCGCAAGGAGATGGACCGTTATTTCGCTCGCGATACCCAAAAGAAACAATAAGATGAATCCGCTCGAATATATCACCGCTGCGGCCCGCAAGGCCGTTGTCGCGCTCTACGGCACGGAACCCGCTGACAATCTGGTCCAGGTCCAGCCCACCCGCAAGGAATTCGAGGGCGACGTGACGCTCGTCGTATTCCCGCTGCTGAAGACCAGCCACAAGGCTCCGGAGGCTACGGCCACGGAGATTGGCACCTGGCTGCAGGAGAACGACCCGCAGGTGGCCGGTTTCAACGTGGTGAAAGGCTTTCTCAATATCAAGATTTCCGGTGCTTACTGGTCGCAGGCGCTCGCCGCGATCGCTGCACAGCCGGATTATGGTCAGCTTCCTTCGTCCGGCAAGACCGTGATGGTGGAGTTTTCGAGCCCGAACACCAACAAGCCGCTGCACCTGGGCCATATACGCAACAACCTGTTGGGCTGGTCGGTGAGCCGGCTGCTCGCCGCGTGCGGACACAGGGTGATGAAGGTCAACCTGGTCAACGACCGTGGCATCCACATCTGCAAGTCGATGCTGGCCTGGTTGCGTTGCGGAAACGGTGCGACGCCTGAATCGACGGGCATCAAGGGCGACCATCTCGTGGGCGATTACTATGTGAAGTTCAATGACTTGCTGAAAGCCGAGGTTGCGGAGCTGGTGGCGGGCGGCATGGATCCCGAGGAAGCGGAGAAGAAGGCGCCGATCCTGCAGGAGGCGCAGGCCATGCTGGTCAAATGGGAGCAGGGCGATCCCGGGGTCCGGTCGCTCTGGGAGAAGATGAACGGCTGGGTGTACGCCGGCTTCGACGAGACGTACCGACGCCTCGGCATCTCGTTCGACCGCATCTATTACGAGTCCCAGACCTACAAGGATGGCAAGTCTCTCGTGGAGGAGGGCCTGGCGAAGGGCGTGCTGTACCGGCGCGACGACGGTTCGGTATGGTGCGACCTGCGTGCGGACGGGTTGGACGAGAAGCTGCTGCTGCGGCGCGACGGCACGTCAGTCTACATGACGCAGGACCTGGGCACGGCGAAACAGCGTCACGACGAGTATGGTTTCGACGAGATGATCTACGTGGTCGGCAACGAGCAGAACTATCATTTTCAGGTGCTGAAGCTCGTGCTGGGCAAGCTGGGCTTCGACTGGGCGGAGACGATCTATCACATGTCGTACGGCATGGTGGAACTGCCGGAAGGCAAGATGAAATCGCGCGAGGGCACGGTGGTCGATGCGGACGACCTGCTTGACCGGATGTACGATACGGCGAAGGAGACGTCGCTGGAGCTGGGCAAGCTCGAAGGGATGTCGGAGCAGGAGCAGGATGCGTTGTTCACGATGTTGTCGCTCGGTGCGCTGAAGTATTTCATCCTGAAGGTCGATCCGCGGAAGACGATGTTGTTCGATCCGAAGGAGTCGATCGATTTCAACGGCAATACGGGTCCGTTCATCCAGTACACACATGCGCGCATCTGCTCGATCCTGCGCAAGGCGGCCGAGGCGGGCTACACGCCTGCGGCGACGGGAGCGGCGCTGCTGCCGAAGGAGGAGTCGATTGTGCAGATCCTCAGCGGCTATCCCGACAAGATCCGCGAGGCGGGTGTGGCGCACTCGCCGGCGCTGGTGGCGAACTTCGCCTACGATCTGGCGAAGGAGTTCAACCAGTATTATCATGACACGCAGATCCTGCGCGAGGAGGACGCCGCGGTGCGCGACCAGCGGCTCTGCCTGATCTCCGTTATCGCCCGTACCCTCCGTCATGCCATGGACATCCTGGGCATCGCCCTCCCGTCCAGAATGTAATGCATTTGTTTGCTTGCTATGCGCTCTGGGTGTTGCTCCAGAACCGTCTCGCTACGCTCGACCCCTCCCAAGCTTTGCTTGGGCCCCTCCCTCTTACGGTGCCGAGGGTGGCACGGGTTCTGGACCAACAACCCACCCGCGCTAAGACGCAAGCAAACACATAAGTATTCAGGATGAAACACGAGCAGCTTTTCGGACATCTGGCGGTAGCCGGGGCATATACGATCTTCGGGCTGAACATCGTCTTCAATAAGGACGTCGCCAACTCCGGGACCATTTCCCCCATGCTGCTCTTTACGTTTCGCGCCGGCGGCGCAGCACTCCTGTTCTGGCTCATCTCCCTCTTCACGCCCCGCGAACCCGTCGCTCCGCGAGACTTCGGCCTCATTATCCTGGCCTCGCTCGTCGGACTCTTCACCCCGCAGCTGACCTTCCTGTATGCCATCACGATGAGCACATCCATCGACACCTCCGTGGTGGCTACGCTGTCGCCGATCTTCACGATGTTCTTCGCCTTTCTCTTCCTGAAAGAACCCATTACCTGGAAGAAGGCACTGGGCGTGGCGGTCAGTTTCGCCGGCATCCTGCTGCTCATCTTCAATTCGGTCCGTAACACCGGCGGCGTCTCGCGCACGGAACCGCTCGGCTTCGTACTGCTGTTCCTGAACAGCCTGAGCTTCGCCCTCTATCTGGGCGCCTTCCGGAAAGTCATCTCTCGATACAGCGTGGTGACTTTCATGAAGTGGACCTTCCTTGTTTCGCTGCTGGTTTCGCTGCCGTTCTCGGTCCGCGACCTTTTCTCGACCGACTATTCCGCCATCTCCGGCATCGTATGGTGGGAGATCGCCTATGTCGTCGTGTTCGCCACCTTCGTGGCCTATTTCCTCATCCCGTACGGGCAGAAACGCATCCGCCCCACGCTGGTGAGCATGTACACCTACCTGCAGCCCATCATCGCCGCCATCGTGAGCATCATCACCGGCCTCGATATCCTCACATGGCAGAAACTCCTGGCCACTCTGCTGGTTTTCGCCGGCGTCTTCCTCGTCATCCGCTCCCGCGCCGCCGCATAACGGTTTTTCTCGTTTTGACAGTCCCCTGCACGTTTTGAAAGTACAGGATTTTCCTTTTTGATTCCTCGGGAATCGGGACGGAAAGTAACTTTATGCATCAAATTGTACGATATGAAAACGACAGAAAAACTAACTTATGAAACTCCCTCGACCGAGGTGCTCGAGGTGGTACAGGGAGGCGTAATTTGCGCCAGCGAAACACGGACGGATGGAGCTCCGTATTACAACCCGTTCAATGATGAAGAAGAGTGGTAATGGGAGGATTTAGTTATGAAGAAGTTTTTTATTGTGCTTATCGCATCTTTGGTAGCGCTTGTGTCATGCGAAAAGGGGATTCTTGAACCGGAGAACGGAATTGATGATGTAACGGTAAATCCCATCACTTTCAATCTCACGGCAAATCATCCGGATGCAACTAAGGCTATTAAGAGTGGCTGGGAAGACGGTGACGTTATTTTCGTGTTCTTCAACAATGTCCCTGCTCCGAAGTATTTGAAAATGAGTTATAACGGAACGACATGGACGAGTGCCGAGATGTATGGCGGTACGGTCACGGCTGGTGCTCTTGACCTGAAAAACGGAGATAACGGCTCGATGCGGGCTGTGTTCCTGCCTTTCGGTAGCGATGCGACAGTGTCTGCCAGCGGTACGGACTTCGTGTTCAACAAGACCTGGTACGCCTATTATCTGACAGCAACGCTTGATTATACTGTTGTAAATAACACTGTGTCCGGCGCTTTCAATATGACGATCCCGGATGACTATGTACAGTTCTTCATAGATGACGCTACTGCCACCGACGAGGCCTATATGTTGGGCTGTGATGCCGTCGTCCCTACGGGCGTGGCTTCCATCTCCGCTGCCGGCACTGTCATCGAGACTAGCAACAAGACTGCTACCGACGACATGCCCGGCTATGCCTATAGTGGCGGATACCTGTTTAGCGGAAAGCTCGGCTCTTGGGGATATGGCTCAAACTATTACTTCGCCAAGACCAAGGTCGCAGACAATTCCCGCGCAGACTATTTCGTTACCGGCAAGACCCTCTCCAGCCACAGTGCCGTGAAACTGCCAGCTAACGATAACATCTATGCGGTAGTGGCCGGAACACCGAACGAGGGGAAATGGGTTCCCGTTGGCAGTGGAATTACTGTAGGGCTATATGCCTCAGATCTGACCACTTCTCTCGGTACGTGGCATACCTGCAACTACAATCAGTCTGTGCCAGAATCTTATGGCACGTTCTACCAATTCAACGAAGCCAACGCTCAGAGTGTCACATTGCCAACAAAAGAACAGTTTGACTTGATTAACAATGCCGGCAATTGTTCCTATACCTGGATAAGGGTTCATGGTCTGGATGGTACTGTAGTCAAGGCCTCCCGGGGTTTCCTATTTATGCCTAAACAGCCCAACGAAGATTGGCAAGGCGGCTATTGGTCTTGCACAGAGGGTGGCGACGATTCCTACGGGTGGTGCTTCGTAATCGGCGGCAGCACCCACTATGTGTCAAACGTTGCCCGTATACGCAGTTATGCCATACGTCCCGTCTTAAATTAAAGTGGGGATTATTTGCGTATCTTTGCAAGGATGAGATATATCCGGTTCATAGGCGTCGCTTTGCTGGCGACGATGCTGGTCTGCGCGCAAGGCGCAGCGGCGGATGGTTTTCGGGCTGGACGGCATTTTTCTGCCGGCCAGGACGAAAACCAGAGCCGCGGAGCCTTCCAGCCATTGCGCGTCGAGCGGCTGCCGGACCTGAATGTACCGCGGAGCGGGCATTTCCTGGCATTTGTCAATGGGGAACTGACTGTCTTTGGCGGACACACGACAGGCTTTATTCCCACAGCCACGGCCGAGTACTATCGCGACGGGAGCTGGCATCTGATGGATATGTATTTCCCGCACGATTCCGGCTTCGGTGTGATTCTCCCTTCTCAAGAAGTACTCGTGGGAGGCGGCTGCGCCGAGCCTTTCGGTATCGGACAGACATGGGCCGTGGAACTGTACGATCCCGCGACGCACAGTTTTTCTCCGCTCCCCATACTGGATGTTAAACGCGGCGCAAATGCAAGTGCCGCGCGACTCTCGGACGGCCGTGTCATCGTGGCCGGCAACTGGTATGCGGAGGATATGATTTCAGTATATTCCCCTGAATTCGGTGGGGAATCCCTGCGTGTGCCTGTGCTTGGCCGTTCGATGCCGCTCATCCTGCAGACCGCCCCTGACAATGCCTTGATACTTAGTTCTTCCGGTACGCGGGGGAAGAATCTTGATCCCGTGGCAGACCGCTTGAAAGGAGAACCCGTCGAAGTACCGCTGCTGCAGGAATGGGAGTCGTGGATACGTCCCGATGTCTCTCAGATAAGCAATTATTTCATCGGCGATGAAACTGTGGGCGGTTATGCCTGGATTTTTCCTGCTATCCGGAAGGAAGACGGGCAATTAGGACTGATCAAGGTGGTTGGCGAGGAGTTCTCCGTATTGGAGACGGAAAGGCCCCTGCCTATGGCAACGCCGGAAGGTGAGGCCCTGACTCCCGGTGTCACCCTGCTTGCAGACAGGGCGACTAGATGTGCATGGATCATCCGGACTGTCAAAGGGACTGGGCTGATTGATTTGGTCAAGGTAGATTACGGCGAAGCGCTTCATGGAGGGAAGGCCCCTATAAGCCTCTACAGGGCAGAGACGCCTGACGGCCGTCCCATTTATTCGATAGGGACGGCTCTGATGCCCGGTGGAGATATTGCGTTCGTCGGCGGCCTGGCAGACTCCGACAATTATCACCCTGACAGCATAGCATTCATACTTCACACAGAGCCGGTCGTGAAGTCCGGTTTCCCCGTGTGGCTGATTCTGGGAATCATCCTGGCTTTCGGCGTCGTCCTGGCAGGAGCTTTCGGGCGAATCCGGAAAGAATCCCGGAAAACGGTTCCCGTCCCGTCCTCGGACGACCAGGCCGTTGATCCGATGGACGAGCTGATGGCACGGATTACAGCACAGATGGAAACGGAGCATCTGTTCCTTAAAAACGGACTGAAGAAAGAAGACCTGGCACGGGCCGTCGGCTCGAACTCGCGCTACGTCTCTGACTGCATCAACCGGAATGCCGGATGCTCCTTCATCGATTATGTTAACGATTACCGCATCCGCTACGCCCAGCATCTGCTCTACGAGAACCCCGATATGCGCCTGTCGGAAATCAGCGAGGAATCCGGCTTCTCCAGCGAAGTTACCTTCTACCGCAACTTTAAGGCCCGCACCGGTCAGACCCCCGGCGAATGGCTCGCCAGCCAGTCCCGCTCCTAATACACCGCAAAAACCGGCAGTTTTGTACGCGAGATTCATTATCTTTGCAAAATGATGAGTCCGTTCCTGCCGACATCGAAAAAAGAGATGGAGGCGTTGGGCTGGGAGCAGCCCGACGTCATCCTTTTCATGGGCGACGCCTACGTCGACCATCCGTCGTTCGGCGTTCCGGTCATCGCACGGGTACTGGAAGCCAAAGGCTATAAGGTCGCCGTGGTGCCGCAGCCCAACTGGCGCGACGACCTGCGCGACTTCCGGAAACTGGGACGGCCCCGCCTATTCTTCGGCGTGGGCGCGGGAGCGATGGACTCGATGGTCAACCACTATACCGCCGCCAAGCGCCTCCGCAGCGACGACGCCTATACGCCTGACGCCCGCCCCGGCGCCCGCCCGGACCGTGCCACGATCGTCTATACGCGCATTCTCAAGGAACTGTGGCCCGACGTGCCCGTGGTCATCGGCGGCATCGAGGCCTCCCTGCGCCGGGAACGGCACTACGATTACTGGGACGACTGCATGAAACCGCCCATCCTCGAGGAGAGCGGCGCGGATATCCTGATCGCCGGGATGGGAGAGAAAGCCAATATCGAAGTGGCACGTGCCTGCGAAAACGGTACGCTGGACAAGCTGCCCCGCATCCTGTACGGTCCCGCCCTGACAACTGAGGAAATGGACTGGATCTACGACCTGCCGTTCACGCGGCTCCCGCATCCCCGCTACAAGGGCAAGCGCATCCCGGCCTACGACATGATCAAGTTCTCGATCACCACGCACCGCGGCTGCTTCGGCGGTTGCAACTTCTGCGCGATTACGGCGCACCAAGGCAAGCAGATCCAGTCGCGCAGCGAAGAATCCATCCTCCGCGAGGTCGAGCGGCTGACGCACCATCCCGAATGGAAAGGCACCATTACCGACCTGGGCGCCCCGACCGCCAACATGTACCGTATGGGCGGACGCGACCGCAGCCTCTGCGAGAAATGCAAACGGCCGTCGTGCCTGTATCCGAACTTGTGCCGTAACCTCGACCATGACCACGCCCCGCTGCTGCAGCTTTATGAAAAGGTGCTCAAGGTGCCCGGGGTCAAGCACGTGTACATCGGCAGCGGCATCCGCTACGACCTGTTCCTCGACGAGAACGGCTTCCTCGATGCGACCGGACGCCGCTACTTCGAGGAACTCGTGACCAAACACACGGGCGGGCGACTGAAGATCGCACCCGAACACACGGTCGACCACGTGCTCGATGCGATGGGCAAGCCCTCCTTCAAGCTCTTCGAACGGCTGGAGAAGGAGTTCTACAAGCTGACCCGCGCACGTGGTCTGAAATACGAGATCATACCTTATTTCATTTCGGCCCACCCGGGCTGCACAATGCAGGACATGGAAGCCCTCGCGAAGCATCCCGCCCTGCGCGGCATCCGCACCGAACAGGTGCAGGATTTCACGCCGACACCCATGACCGTCTCGACCGAAATGTTCCATACCGGACGCGATCCGCGGACCGGGAAAAAGCTGTTCGTAGAGCGTTCCATCGAGAAAAAACAGCGGCAGAAGTCCTTTTTCTTCAAGAAACGCTAAATTTTTTTGCGGGACGGAAAAAATGCTTTATACTTGCACCATCAAACACACTATCTGACGATGGCAGGACAAAATATTCCTAAGAAACGGGCTGTAATCAGCTATGAAAACATGTCGGAAGAGCTCCAGGATGCTTTTCGCGAGAAATATCCGCATGGCTACGCCGACTACATGGGAGATATTTTCAAGGTGGACAAACCGGACGGCACGTCTTTCTATGCCGTC
Organism: Bacteroidales bacterium Bact_13; assembly: GCA_001602845.1. Classification (GTDB taxonomy): domain Bacteria; phylum Bacteroidota; class Bacteroidia; order Bacteroidales; family UBA932; genus Cacconaster. Next base: position 25,453 of record LUZE01000003.1, read on the forward strand.
ACGCTGGAAATTCCGGACGCGCTTTACCTGGTGAAGATCAAGGTGAAGGTGGACGACTACGACGATGCGGAAGAAGTTTTCAAGAATGAGGATGGAGATGAGGACGAGGAGGGAGAAGGCGGAAGCTTCCCGGCATCTGACGATGACATCGCCGCTGCCGAAGCCGCCCAGGAAGAAGGTGAAGACTGAAAAGAAAAGAATCTTATCTGAAAAAACCAGACTGCTGCTTCTCGCAGTATTGGTGGGATTGCTGTGCGGATGCGCGGCAATCCTGCTGAAAACCCTGATCCATTGGATCCAGACGGGACTTACGTCGTGGTTCCGTTCTTCTGCCGACGGCCTGTTGCTGCTGGTCTATCCCGGCATCGGTATGCTGCTGTCGCTCATCTTCGTGCGCAAGATGCTGAAAGATGATATCGGCCACGGCGTGACGAAAGTGCTGCAGGCGGTCTCGAAGAACGATTCGAACATCAAGCCGCACAACATGTGGTCGTCCATCGCGGCGAGTTCCGTGACCATCGGTTTCGGCGGCAGCGTCGGAGCCGAGGCGCCGATCGTCTATTCGGGCGCGGCCATCGGCTCGGTGGTCGCCCGGAAAGCGGGACTGTCCTACCGGAACGTGACGATGCTCCTGGGATGCGGCGCGGCCGCGGCCATCGCGGGCATCTTCAAGGCGCCGCTGGCCGGCGTGCTGTTCACGCTCGAGATCCTGATGTTCAACATGTCGATGAACGCCATCCTGCCGCTGATGCTCTCATCGGTCACGGCGACGGTGGTCACGTACCTCTTCATGGGTACGGATGTCCAGTTTGCCGGTACGATCGAGGCGTTCCGGATGTCCCGGATTCCGTTCTATCTGCTGCTCGGCGTGTTCTGCGGCTTCATGTCGCTGTATTTCATCCGCGTTACGCTGAAGGTCGAAGACCGCATGCGGCGTTTCCGCAGCCCGTACTGGCGCTGGGTGCTCTGCGCCGCGCTGCTGGGCCTGCTGATCTTCCTGTTCCCGCCGCTGTACGGCGAGGGATACCGCTCGCTTTCGCTGATGCTCAACAACAACCCGGGTGAAGTGGCATCGCCGTTCTTCGGCGAGTTCCTGTTCTCCAACAAGTGGCTGTTCCTGCTGTATTTCGGTGCGATCATGCTGCTCAAGGTCTTCGCAACGGCTTTCACCAATGCCGGTGGCGGCGTGGGCGGAACGTTCGGTCCGACGCTGGTCAGCGGCGGCCTGGCCGGCTTCTTCATCGCCCGCCTGATCAACCTGACGGGCATCGCCGTGGTGCCGGAAGCCAATTTCGTGCTGGTGGGCATGGGCGGCCTGATGGCCGGGGTAATGCAGGCGCCGATGACCGCCATCTTCCTGATCGCCGAGATCACGGGCGGCTACGAACTGCTGATTCCGCTTATCGTGACGTCGGCCGTCAGTTACGGCACGATCCGATTCTTTGAACAATACTCCATCTATACCAAGCGCATCGCCGCGCAGGGCGAACTCCTGACGCACGACAACGACAAGGCCGTGCTCACCCTGCTCAAGACCTCCGAGCTCGTGGAGAACGACTTCACGCCGGTCCGCATCGACGGCACGCTGGGCGACCTGGTGCAGATCATCTCCACGTCGCGCCGCAATCTCTTCCCCGTCCTGGACAAGGAAGACCATTTCTGCGGCATGGTGACGCTCGACGATGTGCGCGAGGTGATGTTCGACCGCTCGAAATATGAGACCACGAAAGTGAGCACCCTGATGAAGAGCGCGCAGGCCTTCGTCTACCAGGACGATAAGATGGAGAGCGTAATGGACAAGTTCGAGACGACGCAGGCCTGGAACCTGCCCGTGCTCGACGATGAAAACAAGTATCTGGGCTTCGTTTCGAAGAGCATGATCTTCTCTTCGTACCGGGAACAGCTCAGGGAGGTATCCCATGAATAAACTGTATACGGATTATATCGCCGGGCAGCTCCAGGTGGCTGTCTGGCAGGTGGAGCATTGTGTCGAACTGTTCGAGGAAGGCGCTACCGTGCCGTTTATCAGCCGCTACCGCAAGGAGCGGACGGGTGCACTCGACGAAATGCAGGTGGCGGCGGTCAAGCATTATTACCAGCGGTTTTCCGACCTGGAAAAGCGCAAGGAAGCCATCCTCAAGAGCATCGGGGAGCAGGGCAAGCTCACGGACGAGCTGCGCACGGCCATCGAGAACGAGGTGGACGGCCAGACGGTGGAAGACCTGTATCTCCCGTACCGGCCCAAGCGTCGCACGCGGGCTTCCGTGGCCCGCGAGAAGGGTTATGAGCCGCTGGCGCTGAAGCTCTGGGCGATGGAACTCGACCATCCGGAGCGCGAGGATGCGGAAGCCCTTGCCGGCGCCCGCGACATCGTGGCCGAAATGGTGGCGGACCTGCAGCCCGTCCGTGCACAGTTGCGGGATCTCTATACCCGCTGGGGAACCATCGGTTCCCGGGTGATGCGGGGCAAGGAGGAAGAGGAACAGGCGCAGAACTATGCGAACTATTTCGACTTTTCGCAGCGCATCGACAAGATTCCGTCGCACCGCCTGCTGGCGATGCTGCGGGCCCGCAACGAGGGATTCGTGAGCGTGCGGGTGGAAGTGAACCCGGCCCATGCCCTGGAACGGATTCAGCGCTGTGTATATGACCGGAAGCGGCGTCCTTCGCCGGGCTGCCGCGCCCAGATGGACGAGGCGCTGGAAGATGCGTACAAGCGCCTGCTGCATCCCTCCATCGAGAACGAAGTGATCGCGGCGGCCCGCGAAAAGGCCGATATCGAAGCCATCCGCGTGTTCGGGGAGAACCTGCGGCAGCTTTTGCTGGCTCCTCCGGTCGGGCAGAAGCGCACCCTGGCCATCGACCCGGGTTTCCGGACGGGCTGCAAGGTGGTCTGCCTCGACGCACAGGGCACGCTCCTGTGCAACGATACCATCTATCCGCACCCGCCCGTGAACGAGAAGATGGTGGCGATGCGGAAGATTTCCCATCTGGTGGAGGCCTACAAGATCGAGGTCATCGCCATCGGCAACGGCACGGCCGGCCGGGAGACGGAGGCTTTCATCCAGAAGATCGCGCTCCCCGAGGGCGTGCGGGTGTTCTCCGTGAGCGAGGACGGCGCATCAGTGTATTCGGCATCGGATGCGGCCCGCGCGGAGTTTCCGGACTACGACGTGACGGTGCGCGGTGCCGTGTCGATCGGACGCAGGCTGATGGACCCGCTCGCCGAACTGGTGAAGATCGACCCCAAGAGCATCGGGGTGGGGCAGTACCAGCACGACGTGGATCAGACGCTGCTGAAGGAGCGGCTCGACGAGACGGTGGAAAGCTGCGTCAACAGCGTGGGCGTCAACCTGAACACGGCCAGCAGCTGGCTGCTGCGGTATGTGTCGGGCATCGGCCCGGTTCTGGCGGGCAACATCGTCGATTACCGGACGGAGAACGGTCCGTTCTCGTCGCGCGAGCAGTTGTTGAATGTCAAGCGGCTGGGTGCCCGGGTCTTCGAGCAATGTGCAGGCTTCCTGCGTATTCCGGGTGCCGCCAATCCGCTCGATGACAGCGCGGTCCATCCCGAGCGCTATGCTCTTGTGGAGCAGATGGCCTCGGATGCCGGCGTGGGTGTTCGTGACCTGATGGCGGATGAGCGGCTGCGTGCGTCCGTGCCGCTCAGGAATTATGTGTCGGGCGATGTGGGCATGCCCACGCTCACCGACATCATGACGGAACTCTCCAAACGGGGCCGCGATCCGCGCGGCACCATCCACGTGTTCGAGTTTTCGCAGGAGATCCAGTCGATCGAGGACGTGAAGGTAGGCATGGTCCTGCCGGGCATCGTGACCAACGTCACGGCCTTCGGAGCGTTCGTGGACATCGGCATCCACGAGCATGGCCTGATCCACGTCTCCCAGATGGCCGACAAATATGTGTCCGACCCGTCGAAGGTGCTCAAGGTGCACCAGCAGCTGGAGGCCCGCGTGATCAGCGTGGACCTGGACCGCCGGCGGATCGGCCTCTCACTCAAAGAATTGAAGAAAGATGAAAGGTAGATTGACCTGCTGGCTTGCCGCGGTAACTGCGGCACTGCTGGCAGCGGCGGCGCCGGACGCCGCCGCGCAAAAGAAAGTGACGGTCAGCGGCTATATGACCGACGCCTCGTCGGGCGAGTCGCTGATCAGCGCCACCGTGCTGGAAACGGCTTCCCGCCAGGGCACGGTGACGAACAACTATGGATACTACACACTGACGCTCCCCGCCGGCGAGGTTTCGCTGGAGTATTCCTATATGGGATACGAGACGGTGGAGCACGCTTTCACATTGACGCGCGACACGGTGATTCACGTCGCATTCCGTCCGGCTCCCGAGATGCTGTCCGGTGCTGCGGTCACCGCCTCCCGTTCCGAAATGGGCGTGCGCGGCACGCAGATGAGCGCCGTCGAAATCCCCGTCCACCAGATCAAGCTGGTGCCGGCCCTGGGCGGCGAGGTGGACGTGATCAAGGCCATCCAGCTGATGCCGGGCGTGCAGTCGGGCACCGAGGGTTCCGCGGGCCTGTATGTCCGTGGCGGCGGTCCCGACGAGAACCTGCTGCTGCTCGACGGCGTGCCTATTTACAATGTCAATCACATGCTGGGCTTCTTCTCGGTGTTCAATGCGGACGCCATCAAGAACGTGACGCTCTACAAGGGCAGTTTCCCGGCCCGCTTCGGCAGCCGCCTCTCCAGCATCGTGGACGTCCGCATGAAGGACGGCAATGACAAGGAATTCCACGGCAGCGCCTCGATCAGCAACCTGGCGGCCAAGTTCCAGGTGGAAGGCCCCATTATCAAGGGGAAGACCACCTTCAACGTTTCGGCCCGCCGGACCTATTACGACGTGCTGTCTCAGCCGCTGCTCCTGCTTTACCAGAAGATCGCCAAGAGCGAAAGCACGGTGACGGCGGGCTACTATTTCTACGACATCAACGCCAAGGTGACGCATACTTTCTCGAACCGCGACAAGCTGTACGCCAGCTACTACATGGGCGATGACAAGGTGTATGCAAACGTCAAGATGGGCGACGAGAGCACGGACTACAAGTTGAAACTGGGCTGGAACTGGGGCAACATCGTGGGCTCCGTCCGCTGGAACCACGTGTTCGGCCCGCGACTCTTCGTCAATACGACCGTCAACTATACGCAGTACCGCCACAAGCTCGACATTACGGGCAGCGAGCGGTACCTGGGCGGCAAGGACACCGAAATGACGCTCGCGTACCATTCGCTGATCAACGACCTGTCCGGGGCGGTGGATTTCGAGTTCAATCCCACGCCCGCGCACGACATCCGTTTCGGCGCGACCTATATCCGACACACGTTCAAGCCCTCGATCACGACGATCCGCTACAAGGACGAGGATTCCGCGAACGCCGCCATCGACACGACGTTCGGCGACAAGAATCTCTATACGAACGAGGCGGCCCTCTACGCCGAGGACAACTGGTCGCTGGCCCCGTGGCTGAAGGTCAACTTCGGCCTGCGGTATTCGCTCTACGCCACATCGGGCAAGACCTATCATTCGCTGGAGCCCCGCCTGAGCCTGCGTGCGCTCTTTACGGACGACTTCTCGTTCAAGGCTTCGTATTCCAAGATGAGCCAGGCCGTCCACATGTTGAGCAACAGCAATATATCGCTTCCCACCGACCTCTGGGTCCCCTCGACCGACCTGATCGAGCCCATGCGGTCGCGGCAGGTCGCGGCGGGCCTGTTCTACAGCCTGGGCCCGGTGGACTTTTCGGTAGAGGGCTACTACAAGGGCATGGACAACGTGCTGGAATACCGCGACGGCGCTTCCTTCCTCGGCTCTTCCACGGGCTGGGAGGCGAAGGTCGCCAAGGGCCGTGGCTGGGCTTACGGCGTGGAATTCCTGGCCCAGAAGAAGAGCGGAAGGCTCACGGGCTGGATCGGGTACACCTGGTCGAAATCCATGCGCCAGTTCAACCGCGAGGGCAACATCATCAACCTGGGCCAGCCGTTCCCGGCCAAATATGACCGCCGGCACGACCTGAGCGTCACGGCTTCGTGGGCGGTCAGCAAGAAGATCGACCTGGCGGCCACGTTCGTCTTCGGAACAGGCATCTGCGGCTCGCTGGCCATGCAGAAGCTCAACCTGCTTCCGGGCTACAGCTACCAGTTTGACACGTATCTTTCGACTGTGACGGTCGATTACCTGGAAGGCCGGAACAACTACCGGATGCCTTCCTACCAGCGGCTGGACCTCGGCATCAATTTCAACCGTACCTTCCGCAACGGGAACCACCGCACCATCAGCGTGAGCGTCTACAACGCGTACAACCGCAACAATCCGTTCCTGGTGTACCGCGACGGGCAGCACCTGAAGCAGCTTTCCATATTCCCGATCATGCCGTCGGTTTCGTATACGTATGAATTTTAGGAGGACAGGACGATGAAAAAGATACTGAGTATGATTTGTGCGGCCCTGATGATCCTGGCGGGCACCGGCTGCGAAAAAACCATCGAATTCAAGGGCGAGGAGACCCGGCCCTGCCTGACGGTCTCGTCGGAAGCCGAGGCCGGGCAGCCGCTGGAAGTGTACGTGGCTTCGTCCCTTTTCTTCCTGGCGAATGAAAAGGGCGGTGCGGCCTTTACGGAGGGCCTGGACACGCTGCGCGGCCAGGTCCGCTGCTATGTGAACGGGGAAAAGGAGCCGAAGCGGTTGACCCTCCATGCCGATGAGAACAATCTTACGGGGCTCCGTTACGTCTCGGATGACTTTGCGCCCGCTCCCGGCGACCGCCTTCGCCTTGAGGCGGAATTCCCGGGCTTCGACCCGGTGTGGGCGGAAACCACCGTGCCGCGCATGCCCGCGTTCCAGCTCATCTCGTCGAAATGGCATGAGATGGACAGATCCAACGATTATCCGTTCGAAGAGGGGGAAGTGTATCACGAGCTGGACCTGACGATGGCCGTGACGGACGACCCGGCCTACGAAAAATACTATTTCGTGCAACCCGTGCTGGAACAGTATTTTCCTTATCTGGAAGAAATGATAAGGTACTCAATGACTTTTACAAGCAACGATATCCTTTTCCGCCAGATGAGCGGAAGCAACGCCATGCAGCTGGTCGACGGAGACGGCAACTACTTTTCCGACGAACTGGTCAAGGGTCAGCGCCGGGTATTCACGATCACGATCTCCTATGTTCCGCAGAAGGAGGAGGACATGCACCTGTATATACATGTGGCGGCGGTCAACGAGAACCTGTACTGGTACGATTACTCCTATTCGCAGCTCATGGGCGACATGGGGCTCTTCTCGGAAGGCGTGACGCTTTATTCCAATGTGAACGGCGGTTACGGCGTTTTCGGCGCGGCGGCTTCGCAGTGGCTGGAGGTAGAATGGTAGGAAAATAATTGCTATATTTGCAAGTTAAGTCAATTTTTGGGCAACATGGACAAGAAAGTCATCATCATCCCGACCTACAACGAGAAGGAGAACATCGAAAAGATGGTCCGTGCCCTCCGGGCGCTGGACGGCGATTACCACATCCTGGTGATCGACGACGGATCGCCTGACGGCACCGCTTCAATCGTCAAGTCATTGCAGTCCGAATTCCCGACGCAGCTCCACCTGGTGGAGCGTGCGGGCAAGCAGGGCCTCGGCACGGCGTATATCGCCGGGTTCCGCTGGGCGCTCGAGCACGGCTACGACTACATCTTCGAGATGGATGCCGACTTTTCCCACAAACCGTCCGACGTGCCGCGCCTCTATGCCGCGTGTGCGGAGGATGGGGCAGACCTGTCCATCGGCTCGCGTTATTGCAACGGCATCAGCGTGATCAACTGGCCCATCGGCCGCGTCATCATGTCGTACTACGCTTCGGCGTACGTGCGCACGGTGCTGCGGATGAAAGTGTATGACACCACGGCGGGCTTTAAGTGCTATTCGCGCAAAGTGCTGGAAACCATTGACTTCGATCGCGTCAAGATGCATGGTTACGGCTTCCAGATCGAGATGAAATACAACGCCTACAAGCTGGGCTTCAAGATTGCCGAGGTCCCGATCATCTTCGAGGACCGCAAGGAGGGTACGTCCAAGATGAGCTCCAGCATTTTCGGCGAGGCGTTCTGGGGCGTGATCAAGCTTCGTTTCCGTAAAATCCGTCCGCGCAAGTAATGGGGAAGGGACATGGCATCGGCTGGGTCTGGTACCTGGGAATTCTGGTTACGGTGTTTTTCTGGGGGATGTCATTCCTCTGGAGTGATGCCGTCCTGGACCAGAATGTGCCGGTGTTTACCTTCATTTTCACGCGGATGATCCTCGCGGCCTCGGCGCTGACGCTGTTCAGCCTGCTGACGGGACAGTTGCAGCGTATCCGCAAGGGTGACCTGCGGTGGTTCGCGGCCATGACGGCCTTCGAGCCGTTCCTTTATTTTCTGGGGGAAACTTTCGGCCTGAAGATCACGGGTTCACCGACGCTCTGCTCGGTGATCATCGCGACGATTCCGGTATTCACCCTTATCGTGGGACAGATTTTCTTCAAGGAAAAACTTTCCCTGCTCAACCGGATCGGCATCTTCGTGGCCGTGGCGGGCGTCATCAGTTTTATCCTGATTGGCGGATCCCTGCATACGGAGTATTTGTACGGCATCGCCATCCTGTTCCTGGCCGTCATCGGCTCGACAGGCTATACGGCTATCTGCAAAAGACTGATCGACCGGGGGTACAACGCATGCTCCATCGTTACCTGGCAGTTCATCCTGGCCATCGGCTTTTTCCTGGTACCGTTCCTGCTGTTCGACGCCGCCTCCTGGACGCCCGCGTATCTGGCGTGGCCGGTCCTGCGGCCGATCCTGGCGCTGGCGGTCCTCTGTTCGGGCGTGGCGTTCGTGCTCTATGCGGCCTGCGTCCGGCACATCGGGATGACCCGTACCGTGGTTTTCCTGCCGCTGGTGGCGATCGTCTCGGCGGTGGCGGCCCTGATCCTGGGCCAGGATACGCTGAAACCCCTGCAGATGGTCGGCATCGTCGTGGCGATGGCCGGCGTGGTGATGGCACAATATACGAAAGGAGAAACAGACAATGCATAGCAACGGATTGACATTGGGTGTACTGGGTGGCATGGGACCCGCCGCGACGGCCGAGTTCCAGCGGCTGCTGGCTGAAAAGGCGCCGGCCGGATGCGACCAGGATCACCCGCGCATGATCGTCTATTCACATACGGTGACTCCCGACCGGACCACCTACCTGCTGGGCAAGGGGCCGGATCCCGAACCGTATCTGCTCGACGGGCTGAAGACCCTGGAGCGTTGGGGCGCCGACCGACTGGCGGTGACCTGCAACACGGCCCATTTCTTCATCGACAAGTTCCTCTCGCAGGGGCTGCTGGACGTGCCGGTGATCCACATCATCGACGAGACGGTCCGCACCTGCCGGGAACGCAGTCCGCAGGGCGCCTGGCTGACGGCCACGCTCGGTACCATGAAGACGGGCCTGTACCAGGAGCATGGTGCGGCATCCGGTTACCGTTTCCGGGTTCCGGACCCGGCGATGCAGGAGAAGATCCATGCCGTGACCGACCTGGTCAAGGCCGGCCGGCAGGAAGAGGCGGGCGCCCGCTACAAGGTGCTCGTGGAACAATTGTGGGCCGAGGAACGGCT
>LUZE01000004.1 GCA_001602845.1 Bacteroidales bacterium Bact_13
CATTCCATGAGGGCTGCGGCGAAGTTCTTCCGGGCGTTGTCATACTTCTTCGTATCTTCTTCCGTATAAAGGGTTCCGTAGATGGACATCAGCTTTTCCATGACGCTATAGTAGAGCGAAGCCGCCGGATCGGCCGTCAGCTCCTCCAGCGAAGCGGCCTTGACCTTCTCATAGTCCGTGAACAGCGAATTGTCGAACAAGCCGTCCACATAGGCGGGAATATCCATCGTAGCGAAGTCCTGATCCGGGATCACGGGGAAGTTTTCCGGCTTGGCATTCTTGCGATAGAAATCGAGCAGGGCCACTGCTTCCTTCCGGTCGAGCTCCACCACGTAGTCACGATAAGCGCGCTGCAGGCGGTTCTTCGCGGACTCCAGGGCTGCCGTGGAATCGACGCCACGCTGCAGCTCCCGGCTGAAAATGTTCATCATGCTGCCGAACATGCCGGTCAGTTCAATGCGGTACGGTGCCTCGACGATCAGGTCGACGGCAAGTCCATCTGCCGAATTCTTCTGCACGTATTCCGCAATGTCCTCCACAGGCGTGCCGTAGCGTGCCTTGCGGGCGGGATCGGCCTCGATCCAGGCCTTCAGCGCGGCTTCCTTTTCCTCCTCACGGCCGATGATGTTCAGGTTTTTGAACGCGAGCTCCTCGCCCTGCCACTTCTTCCAGCCATTGGCACTGCCGGCGTACTTGTTGGCATACTTGAGCTGGACGGACGGGTCCGCACACATAGCCTCCCACATAATGTCCTGGCGGATGGTGCGGGCATCGATGGACACACGGTTAGAGGCGATCATTTCCTTCAGCTCCTCTGCCGTCTGGTAGCGCTGCGTACGGCCCGGATAGCCCATGATCATCGCGTAATCGTCTTCCTGCACGCCCTTGAGCGAGATCTTCAGGCTCCTGGCGGGACGGTACGGCACGTTGTCGAGGCTGTAGTCGGCCGGCATGTTGTCCTTGCCGGCATAGACGCGGAACATCGAGAAGTCGCAGGTATGGCGAGGCCACATCCAGTTGTCGGTCTCACCGCCGAACTTGCCCATGGATGCCGGCGGAGCGCCCACGAAACGGACGTCGGTATAGGTACGGTAAACAATCCGATAGAAGATATTCTCGTTGTAGAATCCCGTCACCGTGACGCGGCAACCGGGGTTCGCCTTACCGCCCTCGTCGATCAGGCCCCTGCGGGCAGCCTCCTTGTCTTCAGCCGCCTCCATCGTGGCCGTCACATCCTCCATCGAGACCAGGAAGGTCACGCTGAGTCCCGGAACCGGAATCTCCTCGGCCAGTTCGTTGGCCCAGTAGCCTTCCATAAGGTAGTTGTGATCATCGGTCGACAGGCCCTGGATGCTGCTGTAGCCGCAGTGGTGGTTGGTCACCAGCAGGCCGCGGTCTGAAATCATCTCGCCGGTGCACCCGCCACCGAACTGGACGATGGCGTCTTTCAGCGACGACTTGTTGATATTGTAGATTTCCTGTGGCGTCAGCTTGCAGCCGGCAGCCTTCAGGTCTTTCTTGTTCATCTGTTGGATCAGGGGCAGCAGCCACATGCCTTCATCGGCGATGGCACCCAGCGAAAGGGTTAGTGCTGCGAAAAGTAAGAGAATTCTTTTCATGTTTACGGATTGATTATATTTGGACAAAGATAGAAAAAAAGCCGGAAAAGCGGATAGTACCTAGTACTTGACGCAGCGATACGAAGAATTCAGGGAATTCATGAGGTAGTTGGGCGCATTGTGCCGCAGGCCGAAGATTTCGTGGCCTGATGCGTCATGTTCCGTCACAAGCCGGTTGTTTTCCTGCTCCTGATGGCACCATCCCCATCCTACCACAAAGTGGTCGCCGAACCAGCCGACCGCACCGCAGGCCATGCTGAAATACGCGCTGCCGGCAGGAAGCAGGTCGCCGCCGCCCGTCACTTCGCCAGTCTCAGGATTGATTTGCAGGCGGAGGATTCGGGTACAGGGCGGCGTATGGCCGTTGCCGTTGTCAAACAGTGTCAGTGTGTTGTCCTCGTGAAGCGTAGCGTAATGCTGGCCGTAGAAACACTGTCCTTCCGGCAGTTCCGCGCCCGCAATGCGCCAGAGGATGTCGCCGGTTCCACCGGCCCGGTCAATCTTCACCAACGAGCAGAGATGCCTGAACGAGCAGAGCCAGTTACCATCAGGCAGCACCTGGACGCTGTTGAAATGCACGCAGTCGTAGCTGGTATCGAACACGGAGCTCTCCCAGGCAGACATCTCCGGATGGTCGCTACTCCACCAGTCGAAGACCACTTTCCCATCCTGCACTTCCTGCAGATAGGCCACACAACGGGACTTCCCCGCCACTTCCCGCTCGGTGTACATCGAAAGGATATAGTGGTCGGGCGAGAAGAAATAGAAATCGTGGCCGTCGATGGGCTCGCCGTCCGGCAGGTGGCCGTCCCTGCTGGCCTTGGCATGGATGGTCTTCACCGGGCGATACTGCTCGTCAAGCAGCACGCGCATGCCCGGGTTATACCCCGTGAAGGCCCGGTCGGCGAAAGCCGGGTCGGGCGCATGGTAGCTGTAGTACGTCTTGCCGTCCAGGATATGCTTTTTGAAATCCCAGTATCCGTTTTCATTCATCGTCCCATCCTTTTCGCTCGGATCGAAACGGTAGAACAGCAGTTGGCCGTCGTTGTTGTATTTCTGGATGAGGCGGCGGAAAATGAACGACAAGTAGAAGTCGCCCGGCACCTCGCCTTTTCCATTGGCCACGATCGGCGGAATGCGGCTGTTAAGCGTGTTCAGCAGGACCGTTCCTTCCTGGCCTCCTGTGGTGTATCGGATCTCGATCTGGCGGTCTGACGACAGTTCCGGCACGGAAAGGGCGCACCGGCCCCGCTTCACGGCGACACCGTCGATACGAATCTTCTTGAATTCCGCGGCGTTCAGCACCTGGATCTCCGCGTCGAATTCAGTATTCAGTGTGATCAGGTCGACAGGCTCCGCGGCCGGCAGGGCAATGTCGTAAGTTTCGCCATTGACACAGAGTTGTATTTCAGTGGCCGGGACCTGCTGTTTGCCGCAAGACGCCAGTACTGCCGTCGCCGCCAGCAGCAGCGACAGGGAAAGAAGACGGAAAGAAAGGAGTTTCATCGTGACAAGCTCATTTTATGGCTTAAATATAATCATTTTCCACCAGAACCCTTCCCATTTAGTGGCATTATCGATTCCACAAGAATAATTTGCGTATCTTTGTTCAACAACACTGCAGAAGCATGGAATACAACGGAATCGAACGGCCGGCCAGCACGCCGGACTTTATCACGGAACTGAAGCCTGACGAGATCTTTGTTTTCGGGTCGAATCTGGCGGGAATGCACGGCGGCGGGGCCGCCTACGCTGCATGGCGGAAGTTTGGCGCCATCATGGGCCAGGGCGTCGGGCTGCAGGGCCAGAGCTATGCCATTCCAACGATGCAGGGTGGCGTGGAGACCATCCGGCCCTATGTCGACGAATTCATCGCCTTCGCGAAAGCACATCCGGAGCTGTTCTTCTACGTGACGCGCATCGGCTGCGGCATCGCCGGTTTCCGCGACGAGGAAATCGCCCCGCTATTCACCGCCGCCCGCGGCGTTCCCAACATCTGTCTTCCTGAGAGTTTTCAATGATAGACTGCCACTGCCACATCCTTCCCGGCCTCGACGACGGCGCCGCCGATCTGGAGGAATCGCTGTACCTGTGCCGCTGGTTCGTCAAGCACGGCTACACGGAAGTCGTATGCACCTCTCACCGCACACGGCTCTATCCCAATACGGCCGAAACCGTAGAGCAAGCCGTGGCGGCACTGCAGCAGGAACTTGATAGTCAGGGAATTGCACTACATCTAACCCCTTCGCTAGAATACCGGATCATTCCCGAGACCTGGCGCCCCGACCGGCTGCTGACCTGGCAGGGGAACCATCTGCTGGTGGAACTCCCGTTGAAGAATCCGGCCAAGATGGGCAGCCTCGTTCCGGAAGATGAAATCCGTCTGCTGGTTGAAGAAGGCTATCAGCCGGTATTGGCCCATCCGGAGCGCTATCTATGGGCTACGCCGGCCGACTACGACCGCTGGCACGCCGCTGGCGCCCTCTTCCAGCGCAACATCGGCTCCGTCGAGGGCTTCTACGGCAGCCCCGCCGCCGAGCGCGCCCGCTATCTGCTCAATAAAGGCTGGTATTCCCTCATCGGCTCCGACCTCCACAACCGCCGCTACGCCGACTTCTTCGACGGCATTCTGAAATAACTTTCGGGCAAGGTGTCAGGGTTAAAATCAGACCTTGCCCAACTCTACCCCAGAATCTCAATCGTGTAGGTAAACGTATACTTCCCGCCGGGCGCGACGCGATGAATATATGTCCGGCCTGAGATGTCACCGGTATAGCCATACACATCGGTAATACCGCACCAGGGCTCCAGGCAGACGAAGGGGCAGCCCGGCTTGTTGGGCGCCCAGATGCCGTAGGCCTCGGCCTGCGGGCAGTCGACGCGCAAGACGGGTTTCCCAGACTTGTCGCAGAGTTCCGCAATGGCCACCTGGCCGTTCTCGAAGAGCAGGGCGTCGTGGGCGAACGTCTCGGCCGTCACGGGTGTTTCAGTTGTATAGTGCACAGGGGTCTCGTGCGGCACGCGGTTTCCTTCTTTCAAGCCCGAAACCTCAACGGGGCTCACCGGACGGCCTTCCTTGTCGAAATAGCGCACATAGCCATGCACGGCGTCGGCCTCATTGTAGTCGGGCAGCAGGAAGCCGGGATGGGCGCCGATCTGGGCATACATGTCACAGGAATCGTGATTCTCAATGGTCCAGACAATCTCCACGCTGCTGCCTTTCAGCCGGTACTCGGCTTCCAGCGTAAAACGGTAGGGATAGTTGTCATGAGGCTCATCCATCATCCGCATCCGGCCCTTCCCCACTTCTTCGAACTCGCAATCGCGCGCGAAGCCGTGCTGCTTCATGGGATAGGTCTTCCCATTGATGTGAATCTCGTTGTTGTACGGTTTGCCGACAGCCGGAAAGAGGATCGGCGCGTGGCGGTTCCAAAAAGCAGGATCACCGCTCCACATGTATTCCCGGCCGTCCTTGACCAGGCTGACCAGTTCCGCCCCGTGGGGCGCCACCTCGATGGCGAGGATTTCGTTGGAAAGAATCATGGTCTGTTTATTTGGCAATCGGACGGGCGGGCCAGCCGTAATCCTGGTACTGCGTCACGGAGAGCTTCTGGTCCTTGACAAAGGCTTCGATGGCGGCACGACGGGCTTCTTCGCGGGCGTTCTCGTCGGAGGCTACTTTCCGGTAGGCGTCGTAGTGTTCGCCGAAGATTTCCTTAGCGCTCGCCTCAAAATCAGCGCCATCAGCCACCTGTTCGAAATCCCGCAACTCATAGCCGTATTCCACCTTATCGAGATAGATGCGGCCCGGATGATTGCCGCCCGACACGGTTTCGAGCACATCGCCGTTCTGGTTGTAATTGAACACCCAGAAATCACCCCAGACCAGGACTTCATCGGAATCGTTTTTTTCAACGGCGACAATCGTCTCAAAAGGAATGGCGTATTCACCCGGTGCGTAAGTAGCGCCTATCTCATTGGCCAGCATATAGTTGATGGCAAAGAGACAGTCTTCATCGACTTCAATCTTTTCCGTCGATACAGTTGATTCAGCGGCATTTTTGTCCTTCTTGCAGGAAGACAGCATGGCAACGCAGGCCACGGCCAGCATCAGCAAAATAATGGATAATTTTTTCATAACGTCTATACCTTGTTTCAAACTTTAAATATAGACATTTTTGAATACGCTGCCAAAATCGCAGAATACAGTCGGTGGACGATAATTCGAAATGTCTTGCAAAAAAGTTTATGTAACTTTGTAAAAATGCTCTTGTGATGAAAAGAATCCTCTCTTTCTGCATTGTGGGGCTGGTGCTGGCGGGTGTGCTGGTGACGGCCTCATCGGGACGCAAGGCCTCGAATTTCAGGCTCCTTTACTGGAATATCCAGAACGGGATGTGGGACGGGCAGCCGGACCACTACGACCGCTTCGTGGCGTGGGTCAAGGCACAACGGCCCGACGTCTGCGTGTTCTGCGAGGCGGCGACGATCTTCAAGGACGGCACGGACGACTACATGCCGGAGGAGGAGCATTACCTGCCGGAGGGCTGGAGCGAATTGGCCCGCCGCTACGGTCACAAATACGTGTTCCTGGGCGGCTGGCGGGACGACTATCCGCAGGTCATCACGTCGCGCTCCCCCATCGAGGAAGTGGCCCGCATCACGGGAAATGAGGACACGCTGGTCTGCCACGGGGCGGGCTGGGCGCGGCTTCGCGTGCATGGCAAGGATTTGAACATCGTGACGCTGCATACCTGGCCGCAGGCGTATGGATTCCGTGTGCCAAAGGAGGACCGGGAACGGAGCAGGGCTGCGCGCGAGGGTGATTATTACCGGCGGACGGAGATGGAGTACATCTGCTCGCACACGATCGGAACGCTGCCGGCGGAAGAAGCAGCCGGCCAATACTGGATGATGATGGGCGACTTCAACAGCCGATCGCGCGTGGACAACTGGGTCTATCACTATCCGGAGGATGACTCGCGGCTGCTGGTCCACGACTACATACACGCCGCGACGCCCTACATCGACGTAGTCCACGAGCGGCATCCCAATGACTTCTTCACCACGACAGGCGGCCGGGCCCGCATTGACTACGTCTATTGCACCCAGCCGCTCTACGACTGCATCGTTTCAGACCACATCGTCTCGGACGACTACACCACCCCCGTCCGGAATCCCCAGAAGATCTCCAACTTCTGGCATCCTTCCGACCACCGGCCCATCGTCGTCGATTTTAACTTCTAGCTTTAAATATGACGCCCGAGATAGTTCAGTACATATTCGTGATATAACGCCCGGTCTTCGGGCTTCCAGAAGCCGTGGCCGGCCTTGAAGATCAGATGCAGTTCGCAGTGGTCGTAGACATTGGAAGCCTTCGCTGAATACTCCGGCTTCACCAGGCCGTCTTCCGTGCCGTGGACAATCAGCACGTCACCCTGGTAGCCGGCAATATCCCTGTAGATGTCATATCCGTCGTAGAAGCGCTCGTAATAAGCGCGGCCGATGTTCATACCCATGAAATTGACCGTTTCGGGCACGTCGGCCAGCGTGGGATAGAGCGCAAAGCCGTCGTCCGGGATGCAGAGCGCCGGATAGATGAGCAGGATGGCCCGGATCTTTTCAGCCACCTGCGGCGCCGTGATGGCCGACACGCAGCCGCCCTGGCTCTCGCCCAGCAGGAACACGCGTTCCGGGTCCACGCAGTCCCAGCCGCGTACCATCGCCAGCACGTCCATCAGATTCTGCCGCTCCGAGAAGATGGACATGTCCTCCGTCCGCCCTTCGCTCTGGCTGCGGGGCGAACCGCCCGCAAAATCATAGCAATAACACACATAGCCAGACTTGGCCAGCGTATCGACCAACGGATAGAAACCGTGGTGCGTCGCGCCGTAGCCGTGCGAGAGAATCACGGCCGGATGCTTGCCCGGAGCCTTCGGCATGAAAGCCTCTCCATAGATTTTGTTCCCGTCGCTCGTGCAGCAGATCTCCTGCATCGTGTACGACGGATCTTCCGGCGGCGTCATCTGCCAGCGCGGCTGCGCATACAGGCAATCAGAAAGGACGAAAAGCAGGACGCTCAGAAAGGAAAACTTAAAAATCTTCATATCAGTGTGAAACAATTATCGTAACAAATGGTTACAAGCTGGCCCATTCGTCCATCTTGGCGTCGAGGTCGCGCTTGAGTTCGAGGTAATCACGGGTGAGATCCATGATGTCGACGTCGGGCGTCGGCGCAGCGAGGACCTTTTCGATGTCGGCCATCTTCGCCTCGAGATCGGCGATCTGCTTTTCCAGCAGGTTCTGGCGGTTCTTGGCGCGCTTCTCCTCCTTCGACTGCTGCTTCTGCTGCTGATAGTCAGGCTTTTGCTGCGGCTTCTGGGAGGCCTGCGCGGGCCGGCCTGGTGCAGCGTTCAGCGTTTCTCGTGGCGAGTGCTCGGAGCCACGAGAGTTCTGAACGAGCCCAGGGCTGGCAGGCCGACTTGAAGGCGCAGCCTCGATGTCGCGGAAAGATTCGGCCTTCTTGTGTCGCAGGAAATCGTCGACACCGCCCAAATGCTCCTTGACGCGACCGTCAATGAACTCGTAGACCTTGTCGACCAGTCCGTTCAGGAAATCACGGTCATGCGAGACCACGATGATCGTTCCGTCGTAAGCCTGCAACGCCTGCTTCAGGATGTCCTTCGAACGGATGTCCATGTGGTTCGTCGGCTCATCGAGCGCCAGCAGATTGTGCGCCTTGAGCATCAGCTTGGCCATCGCCAGCCGCGACCGCTCGCCACCGCTCAGGACCGCCACCCGCTTGTCAATATCCTCGCCCTTGAAGAGAAAAGCGGCCAGAATATCCCGCAACTTCGTGCGAATGTCCCCTACCGCGATCCGGTCCAGCGTATCGTAGACCGTCGCCTTCTTGTCGAGGATATCTTCCTGATTCTGCGCATAATAGCCGATATCGACATTGTAACCGACCTTTGCCTCACCCGAGAACGGCTCCAGTTCGCCCATCAGCACGCGCATCATCGTCGTCTTGCCCTCGCCGTTTCGGCCCACGAATGCCACTTTCTCCCCTCTCTTCACGATGAGATTTGCTTTATCCAAAACGATCTTCGCATCAGGGAGCGCAGCGGCGGGCGCGTTTTCGGCGAGCGAGCATTTTTCAGCGAGCGAGACGGAAACCGGAGCCGCGGAGCGATCCGCCGGATAACCAATAACGGCATCTTTGACCTCGAAGGCCACATCGCCGCTGCGCGGCGCCGGCGGGAACTTCACATGGATCGCCGAGAGATCCTCGTCGTCGATTTCGATGCGTTCGATCTTCTCCAACTGCTTCACCCGCGACTGAACCTGATTGCTCTTCGTCGGCTTGTAACGGAACTTCTCGATGAACTCCTCCGTCTTCTCGATCATCCGCTGCTGATTCGCATAAGCCGCCTTCTGCTGCGCAATCCGCTCCTTTCGGAGCTCAACATATTGAGAATAAGGAACTTTGTAATCGTACAGATGCCCCAGCATCACCTCGACCGTGCGCGTCGTGCAATTGTCGAGAAAACGCCGGTCGTGCGAAATCAGCACCAACGAGCCCGTAAAAGAACCCTTCAGATAATCCTCCAGCCACTGGATCGACTCGATGTCCAGATGGTTCGTCGGCTCGTCGAGCAATAGCACGTCCGGCCGGCGCAACAAAATCTTCGCCAGCTCGATGCGCATGTTCCAACCCTGCGAGAAAGTCTCGGTAAGACGCCCGAACTCCGACTTCTTGAAACCCAGGCCCGTCAGCGTCCGCTCCACCGACTCTTCCGGCGACTCCCCCTGCGCAATCACCAACGCATCGTTCACTTCGTTAAGTTCGACGATCAGCTTATGGTAAGCTTCTGATTCATAGTCGGTACGCTCCGCCAGCTCCTGTGATATCTCATCCACGCGCCGGTTCAGCCGGTCGAGCTCGTCGTAGACCGTCATCACCTCCTCGAGCACCGTACGGCCCCGGTGATGTTCCATGATCTGCGGCAAATAGCCGATCCGCTGGCCCGCCGTGCGCGTGATCTTGCCCGAAGTCGGGCTCTGCAACTCCATGATGAGCTTGAGCATCGTGCTCTTCCCCGCCCCGTTCTTGCCCACCAGGCCGATGCGGTCGCGGTCACCGATATGCAGGCTGACCGAATCCAGCAGCGTAAAGCCGCCGTAGGAAACCGTGATGGCATCCAATGAAATCATGCCGTCGCCTCCTCATCCTCAACTTCATCCTCTTCTGTCTCAGGCACTTCCTTCTTGCAGACCAGGATACTGATGCCGTAGAGCAGGGCCAGCGGGATGGCCGCAATCAGCATCGAGAACGGGTCGGCAGGCGTAATGACGGCAGCCAGGACGGCAATGATCAGCACCGCCCATTTCCAGCCGCCCAGCAAGGTCTGGCGCGTAATCAGCCCGATCTGCGAGAGCGCTGCCAGCAGCGTCGGAATCTCAAACACGATGCCGAAAAGAAGCACCGTGGAATTGACGGTCGTAATATACGAATTGAGCGAAATGGTGTTCGTCACCGCTTCACTCACCTTGTATCCGTCGAAGAAATTGACCATCAGCGGCAGGATAATGCAGTAACCCACCGCGATGCCCAGATAGAAAAGGAACGAGGCGAAAAAGAACGCACGGCGCGTCGCCCGTTTCTCACGCTGGTAGAGCGCAGGCGCAATGAAACGCCAGATTTCGAACAGGATATACGGGCAGCAGACGATCAGCGCGCACATCATCGTCACGCGCATGTGCACCATGAACTGCGTAGAAAGCTCGATGTTGACCAACTCCAGCCCCGTCTTCATGCCGAACCACTGATAGAAGAAGAAGTCCGACCGGGTCGGTGCCAGAATCACCTTGTCAAAAAGAAAATCCTTGAAGAAGAAAAGCACGACAAACGCTGCGACCAGGGCGATGACCACGCGGAACAACCCATGTCGCAGCACTTCCAGGTGATCCCAGAAGCTCATGTCCGAGGAGTCGTCAAGACTTCTTTTCTTCGTCATCCTTGACGATCTCGGACTTGATTTCCTCGATGTCCTTCTCGGCATCCTTCATGCCGGCCTTGAAACTCTTCATGCCCTTGCCCAGTCCGTGCATCAGCTCGGGAATCTTCTTGCCGCCAAAGAGCAGGAGGATGACCAGGGCGATAATGACCCACTGCCAGGGACCGATGACGCCCAACGGAAGCATTACTGCAAATAAACTTGCCATATCTGTTGGTTTTTAATGATTTACTTCTTTAAAACAGCCAATCGTGTACGGAGATTTTCAATCTTCATCGTTGCATCTGCGAGCTTCTTGCGCTCGGTTTCCACGACCTGTGCCGGTGCGTTGGCCACGAATTTTTCGTTCGAAAGCTTTGCGTTCACACCGCGCAGGAATCCCTCGTAACGCTGGATTTCCGCCTCGATCTTGGCCACCTCGGCAGCCACGTCGATCATGCCGTCAAGCGGCACGCCGAACTCCGTGGTACCCACCATGAAAATCTCACCGTTGTCGGAGAACGCCTCCACCGATTCAATATCCGAGACAAAGGCCATCTTCTTCACCACCGGAGCCATGGCTGCCGGGAAGGCTCCCTTCACCTGCAGTTTCAGCGGCTCCTTCGGAGCAATGTTCTTGGCCTGGCGGATGGCGCGAACATTCACCACCACCTCGCAAGCCGATGCGAAGTCGCGGATCAGCTTCGCGTCAAAATCGCCGCCCGTCGGCAGCGGCTGGAACATGATCGTCTCGCCTTCAGCGCGATCCTCCAGGGCATGCCAGAGTTCTTCGGTGATGAACGGCATGACGGGGTGCAGCAGGCGGAGCATCGCGTCAAAGAACTCGATGGTTGCATCGTAGGTCGCCCGGTCGAGCGGCTGCTGGACGCCGTCCACGAAGGCGGGCTTCACGATCTCGAGATACCAGGAGCAGAAGTCATCCCAGAAGCACTTGTACGTCGCCATGACGGCGTCGTTGATGCGGAAGTTCTCGTAGTCGTGATGCGTCTCGGCTGCGGTCTGGGCGAGCTTCGCGCGGAACCAGTTGACCGCCACGCGGTTGGCCTCGCTCTGCGGCACATCTGCCACCGTCCAGCCCTTCACGAGGCGGAACGCGTTCCAGATCTTGTTGCTGAAATTGCGGCCCTGTTCGACCTGCGTCTCGTCGAAGAGGATGTCGTTGCCGGCCGAGGTACAGAGCAGGATGCCCAGGCGCACGCCGTCGGCGCCGTATTTCTCGATCAGGCCGATCGGGTCGGGCGAATTGCCGAGCTGCTTGCTCATCTTGCGGCCGAGCTTGTCGCGCACGATGCCAGTGAAATAAACGTTGCGGTACGGCACGTCGTGCATATATTCCTCGCCGGCCATGATCATGCGCGCCACCCAGAAGAAGATGATGTCGGGGGCCGTCACCAGGTCGCTGGTCGGATAGTAGTACTTGATCTCGGGGTTGCCGGGGTTGCGGATGCCGTCGAACAGCGACACGGGCCAGAGCCAGCTGGAGAACCAGGTGTCCAGCGCGTCCTCGTCGTGACGGAGTTCTTCTGCCGTAATATTCTCATATCCAGCGATCTTGCGAGCCTTCGCAAGCGCTTCTTCGCGATTCATCGCCACCACGAAGCGCTCCTCCTCCCCTTCCGGAGTCGGAAGATAGTACGCCGGGATGCGGTGGCCCCACCAGAGCTGGCGGCTGATGCACCAGTCGTCGATGTTCTCGAGCCACTGGCGGTAGCTGCCCACGAATTTCTCGGGGTAGAACTTGATCTCGCCGTCGAGCACGGGCTTGAGCGCGATTTCGGCCAGGTGCGGCATGCGGACATACCACTGCTTGCAGAGGCGCGGTTCCACGGCCGTATCGGCATTGCGCTCCGAATAGCCCACCTTGTTCACGTAGTCTTCCACTTTCTCCATCAGGCCGGCAGCTTCCAGGTCCTTGGAGATCATCTTGCGCACGACATTTCGGTCAAGGCCCACATAGAGCGGCGACTGGTTGCTGATCGTACCGTCGGGATTGAAGATGTCGATGGTTTCCAGGTTGTGGACTTTGCCCAGGTTGTAGTCGTTCACGTCGTGGGCCGGCGTCACCTTGAGGCAGCCGGTACCGAACTCGATATCGACGTAACGGTCTTCGATCACAGGGATTTCCCGGTTCACGAGCGGCACGATGACGCGGCGTCCGCGCAGCCACTGGTTCTTCGGGTCCTTCGGGTTGATGCACATCGCGGTATCGCCCATGATGGTCTCGGGACGCGTGGTGGCGACAACTGCGTAGTAACGGCCCTGCTCATCCTGATGCAGCACTTCGCCTTCCTCGCCGGTCGGCCGGACGTTTTCCTGGTCGGCCACGTAATATTTCAGGTAATAGAGTTTCGAGTGCTCTTCCTTGTAGACCACCTCGATGTTTGAGAGGGCGGTCTGGGCTTTGGGATCCCAGTTGACCATACGCAGGCCCCTGTAGATCAGGCCCTTGTCGTACAGGTCGCAGAACACGCGGAGCACGCTTTCGGAACGGATCTCGTCCATCGTGAAGGCGGTGCGGTCCCAGTCGCAGCTTGCGCCCAGACGCCGCAGCTGCTTGAGGATGATGCCGCCGTGCTCACGGGTCCAGTCCCAGGCATGCTCGAGGAACTGTTCGCGCGTGAGATCCTGCTTGCGTACGCCCTGTTCGGCGAGGCGTCCCACCACCTTGGCTTCCGTGGCGATGGAAGCATGGTCCGTACCCGGCACCCAGAGGGCGTTCTTGCCGAGCATGCGTGCGCGGCGTACGAGCACGTCCTGCAGCGTGTTGTTCATCATGTGGCCCATGTGGAGCACGCCCGTCACGTTCGGCGGCGGAATCACGATGACATAGGGTTCGCGCCTGTCGGGTTCGGAGTGGAAGAATTTATGTTCCAGCCAGTACTGGTACCATTTGTCCTCTGTCTGCGAGGGATCGTATTTTGCCGATATTTCCATACTTTTTTGTCATGCCCGGCTTTAAGTCACCCCCGACCTGATCGGGGGCGGGCATCTTATGCAATCTGCAAAAATAATCATTTTATCGAAATAATCTTATCTTTGTAGCCGCTCTAACCGAACGAATCATGAAGAACACGGTCAATCTCGTCATTTTCTCGTCGATGTTACACGACAACGAGAGCGTCATGAACTCCCGAAAGGCACTTTTTGAGGGTATCCGCAGCTTTGCGAACCTGGAAATCACCTACCCGTCAGCCCTGGCGGCCGGCTCGCCCGTCCTGGAAAGCCTGATGGACGGCGGAAACCGTGCCGGACGCTCGCTGCCCAACGGAAATCATTGCAAGACCGTATGTTTCATCGCAACGGGCGGAACCGAGGAAATCTTCCGCAACTACGTGGAGTCTCTCCCCCGCCCGGTCCTGCTGCTGAGCGACGGCCTGCACAACTCGTTCGCCGCTTCGTTCGAGATCCGCACCTACCTGACGCAGCGGGGCATCCGGAGCCTGCTGATGAACGCGCCCCTGGAATGCGGGCCGGAGTTCTTCGCCTACATGGAAGAGGCCCTTTTCGGCGAGCAGGAATCGCCCGACCTGTCCACGCCTTCCGATCCGTTGCCCAAGTTCCCGAAAGCGGTGCTGAAGGCCTTCGACCGCATGCGCATCGGCCTGATCGGCGGTGCGAGCGGCTGGCTCATCTCGTCCGACATCGACCGCGCTGCCGTAGAGCAAACCTACGGTGTCAAATTCGTGGACATTCCGCTTTCCGAACTGGAGGAGGATTTTACGGCGGTTTCGGAAGAAGATCCCGCGCTGGATGAGATCGTCGGAAAGATGCAAGGTTTCCTTTCCGGCGGACGCACGCCGGAAGATCTTCGGGAAGCGGCCAGGATGTACATCGCCCTGAAAAAACTCATTGCGGATAACGAACTGAATGCCCTGACGCTGAAGTGTTTCGGCATCCTTAATTCATGTCGTACTACAGCATGTCTGGCGCTGTCCCTGCTGAACGACGAGGGCATCATCGCAGGTTGCGAAGGTGACATCCCAGCGCTCTGGACGATGATGTATGTGAACTATGCTTTCGGCCAGTCTGCCTTCATGGCCAATCCGGCTTCATCCAACCGCAAGGAGTTGACCATCGATTTCGCGCACTGCACGATTCCGCTGGCCATGGTCCACGGATACCGGCTCCCCTCGCATTTCGAATCGAATTCGGGCATCGGTATCGCTGGCAGCGTGCCGAGCGGCCGCTACCGCATCATCAAAATCTACGGTGAGCATCTCGACCAGTATTATGAAACGTCGGGCGACCTGTTGATGAATACCAACATTCCGCAGCGCTGCCGCACACAGATCCGGTTCCGGTTCTCCTCGGAAGAGGAGTTCAACCGGTTTATCCGCGTGAGCAAAGGAAATCACATAATTCTGTGTAGAGACGCTGGACAGGCAGGCCCATCACGTTAAAGTATGAGCCGCGGATTGCGGTGATTCCCGTAAAGCCGATCCATTCCTGGACGCCATAGGCGCCGGCCTTATCGAAAGGCCGGTAGGTATCGACGTAATAGGCTATCTCACTATCGGACAGAACCTTAAAATCGACCTCGGTCGTATCGGCGAAGCTATGCATCCGATCGGTCATACGCAAGGCGACGCCCGTCGTGACCGTATGCGTCCGGCCCGACAGGGCCTGGAGCATAGCGATGGCTTCCGCCCTGTCATGGGGTTTCCCGAGGATCTTTTCGTCAAGAAAGACCAGCGTATCTGCTGTGATGAGCACTTCCCGTGGGGCCAGTTCGCGATGGAATGTTTCGGATTTATGGCGGGCCAGAAAGGCCGGGATTTCGGTATGGGGCAGATCGGCGCTAAAGGCTTCTATTTCGTCCTTTCCGGGCTCCACGCTAAATTCGATATCGAGTCCTTTCAGCAACTCCCTCCTTCTGGGACTCGCCGACGCCAATGTAAATGTATATTCCTCAAACATTTTTGCCGGTGTGTTGCGCATATTGGGTGATGGCGGCGGGATGGGAGCCCTTCCAGGGGTTCTTCGGATCAAAACGCCAACGATCCTGCGGCTTGAGGACCCGCTCGACCAGGTCGCGGATGCACCCGCGGCCGCCATTGAACTCGGAGACCCAATCGGCCGCTGAACGTACCTCGGCGACGGCATCGGCCGGACAGACGCCCAGGCCGGCGAGTTCCATCGCCGGAATGTCCGGAATATCGTCGCCGACGAAAGCCACCTGCGCAGGATCGACGCCGACCCTGCGGCAGAAATGGAGCAGATCTTCCGCCTTGTCTTTTGAAAGCATGTACAGATGCTCATCCCCGATACCCAGCGAATGTGCGCGATGGACAAGGCTCAGTGAGACGCCACCGGTGATGATGGCGCACGGGAAGCCGTTGTCGACAGCCGTCCGGACGGCAAAGCAATCCTTCGAATTGAACTGGCGCAGCAGATCGCCGTCCGGCATCGCCAGCACCAGTCCGTCGGTAAAGACCCCGTCGATGTCGAACGCAAAGGCCTTTATATCTTCAAATCGTGTCATGTGGCAAAGATAGCTATTTTTTCTTCGACAGGCACACGTCGCAACGGCCGCAGGGACGGCCGGAGGCCTGGCCGAAATAGCGGTACATCTGCACGCAGCGGCATTCATCCTCATTCTCCACGAGGGAAAGCAGCGCCTCCAGCCGGTCCGTGCGCCGCTTCACGCGTGCATCATACTCACTGCGCGGCAGGCGCAGGTTCTTGTCGTCCAGCCGCTCATAATTGAGGCAGAGCATCGGGGCGTTGATGGCGGGAATGTATTTGAGAACCTGCCGGCGGGACAACATCTTGAGTTTCTCGCGAACGACTTCCGTAGCATAGCGGCCGGCACGGGCGATCTTCTCCTCGTCGACCGGCACATATTCGGTGAACAGGCCGGTGTACATCCTGAGCAGGAGCTTGACAAAGGTGTCCATCTCTTCGGAGCCCAGCTGTATGCGGTACAGTTCATCGCGGGTGACGGTGAACTGGATCTTGGCCGGGATGGAAAGGGTTTCGGTCAGTGTCCAGTAACCTGCTGTCTGGATGTACTTTATGGCATAGTATGCCTGCGTTGCGTTCAGATGATAGTGTCGGGCGAACTTCTCGATTTCGAACTTGACACTGGCGTCCTTCCCTTCTTCGTAGGCATAACCGATATAGGTGAATACCTGCTGATATACCTGACGGATGTAGTCGAGGGGCGGATACGTGGTACGGATGATCTGGCGAAGCCGCTGGACATCCGTCCGGTTCCAGAGCAGCACGGCATAGGCGTCCTTCCCGTCACGGCCGGCCCGGCCGGCCTCCTGGAAATAGCCTTCGAGCGTGTCTGGCATGTCGTAGTGGCACACGAACCGCACGTCGGGCTTGTCGATGCCCATGCCGAAGGCGTTGGTCGAGACGATGACGCGGACGTCACCTTTTTTCCAGGCGTCCTGGATGCGGTTGCGGCCGGTACGGTCCATCCCGGCATGATAGCCTTCAGCCTCGACGCCCTGCGCACGCAGGAAAGCGGCTATATCCTCTGCGCCCTTTCGCCGGGACACATACACGATGCCGCTGCCTTCGACGCCCTGGCAGACACGCAGCAGCTGGCCCATCTTATTGTCGGTCTGGCGAAAAACATATGAGAGGTTCGGCCGTTCGAAGCTTCCCTGCAGCAGGTTTTCGTGGCGGAACTGCAGTTTTTCCTGTATATCGCGGGCCACTTCGGGCGTAGCCGTTGCGGTAAGGGCGACGACAGGCACCGAGGTGCCGATGATCTGGCGGATGCCCGCGATTTCGAGGTAGTCGGGGCGGAAGTCATAGCCCCACTGGGAGATGCAATGGGCTTCGTCGACAACGAGCTGGGTGACGTTCATCCGGGCCACGCGGGCCTTGAACAGGTCGCTGCGGAGGCGTTCGGGCGAGACGTAGAGGAATTTATAGTCGCCGTAGATGGCGTTGTCGAGGGCAATGTCGATTTCGCGGTACGTCATGCCGGAATAGACGGCGAGGGCCGGGATGCCGCGGTCGCGGAGGTTCTGGACCTGGTCTTTCATCAGGGCGATGAGGGGCGAGACGACGAGGCAGATGCCGTCTTTCATCAGGGCGGGCACCTGGAAACAGATGGATTTGCCGCCTCCGGTTGGCAGGATTGCCAGCACGTCCCTTCCGGCCAGCGCCTCGGAGATGATCTCCTGTTGCATCGGCCGAAACTCTTCAAATCCCCAATATTTCTTCAGCGTCTCTAACATCTTTCATCTGTTTGCTTTGCGCTATAGTTAGTGCGCCATCGAACGTCGCTCCGCTTGTGCGGGCTTTGCCTTTGGCGAGGTCAGAGCCCTCGTGGCTGTCGAGCACTCGCCACGAGGAACCGTGACCTCTCCACCAGGCCAACGCGCAGCCCGCGCTCCGCGACTCTCATCATGCCCGGCTTGACCTCTTTGTCATGCCCGGCTTGACCGGGCATCTGAAAACGACGGGCCTCGCATCGCCAGATATTTAGAATCAGATCGAAGCTAAATTCTGGTCGTTGAGCAGCTGTTTGCCTTCGGGGGTGAAGGCGTAGGCGATGCGGTCGGCATAGTGTTCCTCGACCTTGCCGCGAACGATCTTCATCGTCGAATTCATCATCTTGTTGGCAATCGTGAACGGCTCGTCGCAAATCACGACCGCTGCCGGCAGCCAGCGCTCCGGGAAGAGCCCGTAATGGGCGCCGCCCTTGCGATAACTGTCGATCTCCGCCTGAATCTTCTGCAACATCGCCACCTTCCCCTCCTTCGTCTTCGGATCCAGCCCCTGCCCCTTCACAAATTCCGCCAAAGCATCCTTCTCGGGCACAATCAGCACCATCGTGTACGGATCCTGATTGTTGTGCAAAACCACCTGCGAAACATATTTCGACACCTCCGGCAGACTGTCCTCGAAACCCTCCGGCGAATACTTCTCACCGTCGGAAGAGATCAGCAGGCTCTTGAAACGGCCCACCACATAAAGGAAGTCCGGATCCCAGGGGCAGATGTAACCCATGTCACCCGTATGCAGCCAGCCGTCGACAACCGTGTCGGCCGTGGCCTTCGGATTCTTCCAGTAACCCGCCATCACGTTCTCGCCCCGTATCACGATCTCGCCCTTCGTGCCATGCGGCACCTCGTTCCCCTGCTCGTCACAGATCTTGCAATCCATCGGCCGGACAATACGGCCGGATGAACCGAAAATGGCGTGACCCGTCGAGTTCGAACAGATGATCGGCGTAGCCTCGGTCAGGCCGTAACCCTGGAACATCGGCATGCCCACCGCGCAGAAAAAGCGCTGCAACTCGATGTCCAGCAGGGCGCCGCCACCCACGAAGAACCGCATGCGGCCGCCGAAGCTCTCCCGTACCTTCTTGAACAGGATCTTGTCGAACAGGACCATCAGCGGCTTGCGCCAGAACGTACCGCCCGTACCGCGGTTGTAGTACTCCTTATTATATGCGATCGCATTCCGGACGGCGAAATTGAACAGCTTTTCCGTCCGGGGCCCCTTGGCCTTGATGCCGCTCTCGATGTTCTTCTTGAAATTGCGCGCCAGCGCGGGAACCGACAGCATCACGTGCGGCCGCGTCTCGCGGATGGCCGTGGGAATGTTCTTGAGCGTGGCCATCGCATTCTTCCCGATCGGCACGAAAGCGATGCTGCCGCCACAGTACATCATGGTATACATGCCCGCCACGTGCGCGAAACAGTGATCCAGCGGCAGGATGATCAGCATCACGCTGTTCTCCTCGATGGTAATCACGGACTGGCCCTGCGCCACGTTCGCCGTGTAGTTGCGGTGCGTCAGCAGGATGCCCTTCGGGTCGGCCGTCGTGCCGGACGTGTAGCTGATGTTGGCATAGTCGTCGGGGCCGACGGAACGATAGCGCGCCTCGAATTCAGCCGCATGTTCCTGCAGAAACGCATCGCCCAATGCCTGGACTTCCGACATCCGCATCTCTCCCTCTTCGAGCTTGTCGTAACGGAAGGCCGTGTCATCGAAGACGATGACCTTCTTCACGTCGGGGCACTGCCCCATGATGGCCCGGATCTTTGGAAGCTGGTTGCCCGATACAAGCACCCAGTGCGCTTCGGAATGGAGGATGCGGAACACAAGGTCCTGTCCCTCGCCCAGATTGACGGAAAGCGGCACGTCCACCGCCCCGGCATACATCGCGCCCAGCTCTGCCAGGATCCACATCGCACGGCTCTCGGAAAGCAGCGCGATCTTCTCGCCCTTCTGCACCCCCATCGCCATCAGGCCGGCACCGATGCGGTGCGCCTCCCGGCGGGTCTGCTCCTGAGTGATTTCCAGCCACTTCCCGTCCACCTTTTCACGGAGGTATACGTTGCCGGCGAACTGGTGCGTGTAATTCTCAACAAAATCTATGATCGTCGGTTTGTCGTCTTTCATATATGGTGTGATTTTTGATAACCAATCAGTCCTCAAATATAATGATTTTTGCGTGAAACACGGCCATTTTATACAAATAATCATTATATTTGCGAGACTGAATATCTTATAAACAATATAAACACTATGCCTAAAATCAATCTGAGAAAGTACGGTATCAAGAACACGCGTGAAGTGCTCTACAACCCCACCTACGAAGTCCTTTACAACGAAGAGACCAAACCCGGCCTGGAAGGCTATGACAAGGGCGTGGTCACCGAACTTGGCGCCATCAACGTGATGACCGGCGTTTTCACCGGCCGCAGCCCCAAGGACAAGTACATCGTCTATGACAAGACCACCCGGGAAGGCGCCCGCGGTGAGATCTGGTGGACCACCGACGAGTATCCCAACGACAACCACAAGATGTCGGAAGATGTGTGGAAAGAGGTCAAGAAGATGGCCCAGGCCCAGCTCAGCGGCAAACGCCTGTTCGTCGTCGACGGCTTCTGCGGCACCCACACCGACACCCGCATGAAGGTCCGCTTCATCATGGAGGTGGCATGGCAGGCACACTTCGTGACCAACATGTTCATCCGTCCGAAGAACCAGAAGGAATTCGACCAGGATCCCGACTTCGTGGTCTACTGCGCATCGAAGGCCAAGGTTGACAACTATCAGGAACTCGGCCTGCGCAGCGACACCTGCGTGGCCTTCAACGTCACCAGCCGCGAGCAGGTAATCCTCAACACCTGGTACGGCGGCGAGATGAAGAAGGGTATGTTCTCGATGATGAACTACTACCTCCCGCTCAAGGGCATCGCAGCCATGCACTGCTCGGCCAATACGGACATGAACGGCGAGAACACCGCCATCTTCTTCGGCCTCTCCGGAACCGGCAAGACCACCCTTTCCACCGACCCGAAACGCCTGCTGATCGGCGACGACGAGCACGGCTGGGACCGCAAGGGCGTGTTCAACCTCGAAGGTGGCTGCTACGCGAAGGTCATCAACCTCGACAAGGATGCAGAGCCTGATATCTACGGCGCCATCCGCCGCGACGCCCTCCTCGAGAACGTCACCGTCGACGAGAACGGCAAGATCGACTTTGCCGACAAGAGCGTCACCGAGAACACCCGCGTGAGCTACCCGATCTATCACATCGAGAAGATCGTCCGTCCCGAGAGCCACGGCCCCGCAGCAGAGCAGGTCATCTTCCTGAGCGCCGACGCATTCGGCGTGCTGCCGCCGGTGAGCATCCTCACCCCCGAGCAGACGAAGTACTACTTCCTGAGCGGCTTCACCGCCAAGCTGGCCGGCACCGAGCGCGGCATCACCGAGCCCACACCGACCTTCTCCGCATGCTTCGGACAGGCGTTCCTCGAACTCCACCCGACCAAGTATGCCGAAGAGCTTGTCAAGAAGATGAAGAAATCCGGCGCGAAGGCCTACCTGGTGAACACCGGCTGGAACGGCACGGGCAAGCGCATCTCCATCAAGGATACCCGCGGCATCATCGACGCCATCCTCAACCACAGCATCGACCAGGCTCCGACCAAGAAGATCCCTTACTTCGACTTCGAAGTCCCGACGCAGCTGGAAGGCGTTGACCCGCACATCCTCGACCCGCGCGATACCTATGCAGATCCCAAGCAGTGGGACGAGAAGGCACAGGACCTCGCAGGACGGTTCATCAAGAACTTCAAGAAGTACGAGTACAACAAGGCCGGTAAGGCGCTCGTCGCTGCAGGCCCGAAGCTCTAACGGCTTGTAACCAACTGTCGTTTAACCCAAAAACCGGCTGGAAGAAAGATGATTATCACCATCGGTATTCTTCTGGCCGGTTTTCTTTTGGGCCTGTTGCTGAAGGGGCGCGTCAAGCTGCCGACGTCGGCCATCACGCTGGCGTCGATCTGCCTGCTGCTCTTCATCCTGGGGTTGGAAATCGGCGGCAACCGGGAGTTGCTGGCGAACCTTCCGACAATGGGCCTGACAGCCCTCGTCGTGTCGGTGCTGGCCATTTTGGGCAGTGTCGTTCTGGCACGGCTGTTCACAAAAAAAGAAGAACTGGCACCGCCTGTCAATGAGCGGCCTTCCCCGGCCGAAACCGGTGACAAGCCCGGCGGCGGAATGCGAGACAGCCTGATCATCGTGGGATGCTTTGTCGCCGGAGTACTTGTCGCCCTTGCCGGATGGGTTCCCGACGGGTTGCCGATGGACCAGATTACCACGTGGGGGCTTTATCTTCTGCTGATCTGTGTCGGGTTCGGGCTCGGGATGGAAGAAGGATTCTTCGAGAGTCTCAAGACCTTGCCGGCCAGAAGCCTGCTCTTGCCCCTGGTAACGATTGTCGGGTCGCTGATTGGCGGCCTGCTGGCATGGGTGCTGCTTTCGTGGTTCCACACGTCAGTGCCTGAGCTGACCGACACGCTGGCGGTCACATCGGGGTTTGGCTATTATTCGCTCTCGAGCGTACTCCTGGACGAGCAACGCGGACCGATGGTGGCCACCATCGCCCTGGCTGCCAACCTGCTTCGTGAACTATTGACACTGCTGACCGCCCCCATGCTCCGCAAGTGGTTCGGCCCCTACGCCATCATTTCTTCCGGCGGCGCCACCTCGATGGACACGACCCTGCCCGTCGCGGTGCGCTACGGGGGCAGCCGCTACGCTCCCGTATCGGTCTATCATGGTTTTGTCCTGACGGTTGCCGTACCCTTTATCGTTTCTTTTTTCATTACGCTCCATTCCTGGTTATTGAATTTACCTGCCTAGATCATGAATACAGATATCATCCTCCCCGCCCCCGTCTGTATCGGCGGCATGCCGCTTCGTGACGCCCTGATGACACGCCGTTCCGTCCGGACCTATTCGCCCAGACGCTTCAATCTGAACGACAAGCAGGACCTGCAGCTTCTCTCCGACCTGCTGTGGGCCGCTTTCGGGCCCATCTCGCCGAAGCGCCGCAGCGCGCCTTCGTCGCACAACCGGCAGGAAACGGATCTTTACGTGCTGCTGCCCGAAGGGGCTTTCCGCTATGATCCCTCCGGCAACCGGCTCCTCCCGGTCGTCGGCACGGACTTGCGCGCCGCCTCGGGTGCCCAGGACTATGTGGGCACGGCGGCGGCCGAGATCGCCTTCGTGGCCGACACTACAAAAGTAACGGGCAAGTCACCGCGCGGACTGGTCGAGACGATCTACGTGGATACGGGCTTCATCTCGCAGAATATCTACTTGTTCTGCGCTTCCGAAGGACTGGCCACAGTGGTGCGGGCCATGGTGCCGAAGGAATCGCTGGCCGCAGCGCTGCAGTTGACGCACTCCCAGGAGATAACCTTGGTGCAGACGGTCGGCTGGGCACAATAAGCCGCCAAAACGTGCCCCGAAGGGGCAAAATCGCCTGGCCGGGCACAAATTGCCGTGCTTTCGTGCCCCAAAGACGAAATAATTTCGTACATTTGAAGGATAAACCGCAAAACATGGATCCTGTCAAATCGCTATTCGAGCAATATACCGGACAGAAAGTCCGGATTTTCGAGGAACTCCCCTCCTCCGGCAGCAACCGCCGTTACTTCCGCATTACGGGAGACGACATCACGCTGATCGGCGCGCGGGGCACCTCCATCCCCGAGAACATCGCCTTCTGGAAAATGGCCTGCCACTTCCGCGAGAAAGGACTCAACGTCCCGCAGGTGCTGGCCCACAACAGCGACTTCTCCTGCTATCTCCAGGAAGACCTTGGCAACGACACGCTCTTCAACCTCGTGTCGGAAGGCCGTGAGAAAGGCAATTATTCGCCGGCGGAAAAAGCGCTCATTTTCAAGGCCGTGCGCGCACTCCCCAAGATTCAGTTCGAGGGGGCCGAAGGCCTCGATTTCTCGGTCTGCTTCCCGCAGCCCGAGTTCGACGAGCGGATGATCTCGTTCGACCAGAATTATTTCAAATACTGCTTCCTCAAGGCCACCGGGCTGGAGTTCAGCGAAATCGATCTTGACAAGGATTTCAAGGCCATGTCGGACGTGCTCATGCGCAGCATGTCGGACACGTTCCTCTACCGGGATTTCCAGGCCCGCAACGTGATGATCAAGTACGGCGAGCCCTACTTCATCGACTTCCAGGGCGGGCGCAAGGGCCCGATCTACTATGACGTGGCCTCGTTCATCTGGCAGGCCAAGGCCGCCTATTCCGAGGCGTTCAAGATGGAGCTCATCGACGCCTACCTCGACGCCCTGAAGCCCTACAAGCCCATCAGCCGCAAGGAATTCATGGAAACGCTGCGGCACTTCGTGCTCTTCCGCACCCTGCAGGTGCTCGGCGCCTACGGTTTCCGCGGTTACTTCGAAAAGAAGCCCCACTTCCTGCAGAGCGTCCCCTACGCCATGGAGAACCTGCGCCGGCTGCTCAAGGAGCCGTTCACCGAATATCCCTATCTCACGAAACTGCTCGGCGAACTGACGTCGATGAAGCAGTTCTCCGACCTCAACCAGGAACGCGGACTTGAAGTCGACATCTTCAGCTTCGCCTACAAGAAGGGCATTCCAAACGATGCCAGCGGCAACGGCGGCGGCTACGTCTTCGACTGCCGCGGCCTGGAAAACCCGGGCAAATACGAGCACTACAAGCACTTTACCGGCATGGACGCCGAAGTCATCAAGTTCATGGAGGACGACGGCGGCGTGCTGAAATTCCTCGACCACGCCTACGAACTGGTGGATGCGCACGTCCAGCGGTTCATCGAACGCAAGTTCACGCACCTGATGGTCGCTTTCGGCTGTACCGGCGGCCAGCACCGCTCCGTCTACTGCGCCGAGCATCTGGGCGAGCACCTGGCGAACAAATTCAGCATCAAGGTGCGCATCACCCACCGGGAACTCGAACTCGAAAAGGAACTCTGACCCGATGAAGGCGCTCGTGTTCGCGGCCGGACTCGGCACCCGGCTCAAACCCCTTACCGACACGATGCCCAAGGCGCTCGTGCCAGTCAATGGCGTTCCCCTGCTCCAGCAGGTCGTTGAAAAACTCGTGGCGGCGGGCTACGACGAGATCGTCATCAACGTACATCACTTTGCGGACATGATCCGCGACTTTGTAGCCACGCACGACAGCTTCGGCGTCAGGATCACGTTCTCCGACGAGACGGACCTGCTCCGCGAAACCGGCGGCGGCATCCGCCACGCCGCACCCCTGCTCGAAGGGGAGGAGCCGTTCCTCGTGCACAACGTGGACATCCTCTCCAATCTCGACCTGGCCTGGTTCCGCGCGCAGCACCGCCCGGGCGACCTGTCCACGATCCTGGTCAGCGAC
Organism: Bacteroidales bacterium Bact_13; assembly: GCA_001602845.1. Classification (GTDB taxonomy): domain Bacteria; phylum Bacteroidota; class Bacteroidia; order Bacteroidales; family UBA932; genus Cacconaster. Next base: position 25,295 of record LUZE01000004.1, read on the forward strand.
CGCCCCACGCAGCGCTATTTTCTCTTCGACGAAGACGGGCTGCTGGTCGGCTGGACGAACCTCGCCACGGGTGAAGTCCGCAGTCCCTGGCCCGGCATCGACCCGGACCATTGCACCCGGCTTGCTTTTTCCGGCATCCACTATATCTCACCCGCCATCTTCCCGCTGATGCACGACTGGCCCGAGAAATTCTCCATCGTGGACTTCTATCTCGCTATCTGCCGGACCCACGCCGTCCGCGCCGCCGTCATGCCCGGCCTGGTGCTTCACGACGTTGGAAAATTGTCGGAATTGACTTTTATTTCTCCGAAATAATAGTTATTTTTGCAAATTAGACACGTTATACTACGAATTAATTGCAGAATATCATGATCATATCATTCAAGAAGCTTCTTTTCATCGCCTTCGCCGCCGGGCTCGCTGCCTTTGCACTTCAGGGCTGCACGTCCGCGAAGGACATTCTTTATTTCCAGGATATCAACCAGTTGACCCCTCAGAAGATTCCTGCGGAATATGAACCGGTCATCATGAAGGACGATAAGCTCCAGATCATTATTTCCGGTCCGGACAAGAGCGTGATCGCGCCCTACAACTTCACCCTGAGCGCGAATACGACGGGCGGCTACAACACCACCCAGTCCGTGGTCCCCTACCTGGTCGATTCCGAAGGATACATCGACATGCCCGGCCTGGGCCATATCAAGGTCGAGGGCATGCACCGCACCGAACTGGTGGAACACATCACCAACATGCTGGTCGAACGGGGCCTGGTGAAGGAGCCGGTGGTTTCGGTCTCCTTCCTGAACTACCGCATCACCGTGCTGGGTGAGGTCCGCAACCCGGGCACCTACACGGTTCCGAGCGAACGCGTGACCGTGCTCCAGGCACTCGGTATGGCAGGTGACCTGCTGATCACGGCCGACCGCCACGACATCGTCCTGATCCGCGACGTGGACGGCAAGCAGACCCACTACTCCTTCGACCTGACGGAGAGCCAGATCCTCAATTCGCCGTACTTCTACCTCCACCAGAACGACGTGCTCTACGTGCCGCAGAGCGCCACCCGTATCGCACAGGGCACCACCGCCACCTCGCTCTGGTCGATCGTCCTGAGTTCGACCACCACGCTGATCACCGTCATCACGTTCTTCCTGTCGATGCGCGGCCGCCTGGGCAGCAACTAACCACGATAAAACGCTTCAGCAATGCAAGATAACACACACAACGACTACACGACTTTCCGGGAAGAGAATTCCTCGATCGACCTCAAGAAGATCCTCGAGGTGATCTGGGGCATGCGCTGGCTCATCGTCATCTCCGTGGCCGCCTGCCTGCTGCTGGCATACTGCTACAACCGGGTCACGCGCACGCGCTATACGGCCAACTCCAAGATCCTGCTCGTGACCAAGGGCAGCAACAGTGCCGATATGCTCGCCATCACCGACATGATCAACGGTACGGCCAACAGCAAGGTCACCAACGAGATGGAGATCCTGCGGTCCAAGTCTATGATGCAGAAGGTCGTGGAAGAGCTCGGCCTCAACTACACCTACATCAAGAACCGCGCGGTCAAGCAGATCTATTTCTACGGAAACAATCCGTTCGGCGTGATGATCGACTCGACGGAGAACTTCGCCAACCCGCCGACATGCGTGATCACCTTCATCCCGCAGGACGAGAATACGTTCACGATCTCAAAGCTCGTGGTTGGGAACGCCAAGTATCCGTATGAGGACCGTACGTATACCTTCGGCGAAGAATTCCAGATCGGCGGGCACAACGTCGCCGTCCAGCGTACGCACCTGGGCGCCTTCGAGGCGGGTGACAAGTACACCATCAGCATGGTGCCCTCCTACGTCACCGCAAAGGCGCTGGTCAAGAACCTGACCGTCACCGGTTCGCTCAAGATGAACGAGCGCAGCGAAGTCATCAACCTCACCTACAACGACGTGATTCCGAAGCGGGCCGAGAACATCCTCGACTGGCTGGTGATCAAATACAATGAAGATGCCCGCGACTTCAGTTCCCGCGCGACCAGCAATACCATCGACTTCCTCAACGAGCGCCTCGGCATCATCGAGGACGAGCTCGGCGGCATCGAGAGCCGGTTCCAGAGCTATCGCCGCAGCAACACGGTGGTGGACGTGAACTCCCAGTCGCAGCTGACCCTCTCGACCGACGCGAAGTACGAGGAGCAGCTCAATGCCATCGACGTGCAGATCGAACTGCTGTCCATCATCAAGGAATACGTGAATTCGATGGACAACGGCCTGACCATCATCCCGGCCAACATCGGCATCACCGACGTCGGCCTGAACGCGACCATCAACCAGTTCAACACCCTGTTGATGGAGCGCAACCGCATGCTGGCCAGCTCGTCTGAATCCAACCCGCTCGTGATCCAGGCCGACAACCAGCTGCAGGACCTGCTGTCCAGCATCGTCTCGTCGGTCCGCAACCTCGAGAAATCCTACAAGCTCCAGCACAGCAACGTGAACCAGAAGCTGCGTGAGGCGAAGGTCCGCCTGTCGCAGGTGCCCGTGCAGCAGCAGGAGATCTCCAGTTTCGAGCGTCAGCAGAAAATCAAGGAGCCGCTGTACATCCTGCTCCAGCAGAAGAAGGAAGAGGCGATGATCTCGCTCTACGCCATCTCCGACCAGTCCAAGGTCATCGACCCGGCCGCCAACACCGCCGTGGCCACCGCGCCCAACCGCAAGATGATCTATCTGCTTGCGTTCCTGCTCGGCTTCTGCATTCCGCCGGCTATCTTCTTCCTCCGCCAGGCCCTCAAGAGCAAGGTGGAAGGCAAGCTCGACATCACCAGCCGTACGCAGATCCCGATCCTGGCCTCCATCCCGGTCAGCGACAAGCCCGGCGAACTGATGAAGATCACCGGCCGCGAGCCGTTCGAGGAGACGATGCGTATCCTGCGTTCCAACATCCGGTACCTCGGCCACAAGGTGTTCCAGGTGACCTCCAGCGTGCCTGGTGAAGGCAAGTCCTACATCTCGTCGAACCTGGCCCTGACGCTGGCCCACACCGGACTCCGCGTGCTGCTCGTCGGTATCGACCTTCGCAAGCCGCAATTGGCCAAGATCTTCCACATCACACAGCATCACGACGAGGGCCTCGTGGCCTACCTTACCGGACACACGTCGGACCTGAAGGCCCAGATCGTCCACAACGCCATCGAGAAAGTCCCTACGCTCGACATCCTGCCTGCCGGTGCCATCCCGCCGAACCCGTCCGAGCTCATCGAGTCCAAGAAGATGGGTGAAACGGTGGAGGAACTCAAGGCAATGGGTTATGACTACATCTTCTTCGACAGCGCACCGTACCTCCCCGTGGCCGACGCCACCACGTTCAACCGCTACGTGGACGCCAATATCTTCATGCTGCGTGCCGGCACCTGCGACCTCAAGTTCGTGAACGACCTCGATGAGATCGCCCAGCAGAAGCAGATGAAGAACATCTACATCGTGCTCAACGGCGTCGACATCGCCGCCCGCTCCTACGGCTATCACTACGGTTATGGATACGGACACTATGGTTATGGCAACAACAAGTACGGCTATGGCTACGGTTACGGCTACGGCGACAAGAAGAAGGTCGGACAGACCGAGACCCAGGCTTCGGCCTCTTCCGGAAAAAGCAAGTCGTTCTGGGAGAAGTTGAAATTCTGGAAGAAATAACTGACATGTGGTTTTTCAAGAAGAAACCCGAATATGGATTCATGGACATCGGTCTCACGGCCGATGTCCATTCGCATATCCTGCCGGGTGTCGATGACGGTTCGCCGGACGTCGAAGAATCGCTGGCCATCCTGGCCCGGCTGCACGAAGCGGGCGTACGCCGCGTCGCGCTGACCCCCCACGTTTCCCGGTCCATGTTCCCCAACCAGGCGGACGACCTGCAGGAACGGCTCAAAGCTTTCCTGCCGGAGTTGCCGGACACGTTGTCCGACATGTCGTTCCACCTCGCCTCGGAGTACATGGTCGATGAGTTCTTCATCGACAGCCACGACCGGCTCGCCTACCCCGACGGGCACTTGCTCATCGAGATGTCCTACTACGAGCGAAGCCGGGACATCAAGGAGGCCGTCTTCAACCTGTTGATGGACGGCTTCAGCCCGATCCTCGCCCACCCCGAACGCTATGTCTTCTACCAGAAGGTGTTTGACAAGAGAGACGGTGTCAGCGAGCTCCGTATGCTCCGCGAAATGGGGTGCAGCCTGCAACTCAACGTCATGTCGCTGACAGGCGCTTACGGGGAACGGTCGCTCGGCATCGTACACTGGCTGCTCGACGAGGACATGTATTCCTACATCGGCACCGACGTGCACAGCCGGCACCAGATCGACCGGTTCGAGGGCTTCAAGGTCAACGCCGCCCAGATGGACCGCGTCCGCGCCCTGGCCCGGAACAATGAAACGCTTTTCATTCCCAAACAATCATAACCTTCCACCATGCTGAACATATCCTATTGCTCCGACAAATACCAGTATACGATGGGCAAGTCCTTCTACGAGAACGGGATGAAGGACCGCATCGCCGTATTCAACCTCTTTTTCCGCAAGGCTCCGGACAACAACAACTGGGCGGTGGTCAGCGGCACGCGCGAAGCGATGCAGATGATCGCGGGGCTGGGCAGCGAAGACATCACCTTCTTCGAGAAGTTCCTGCCGGGCGAGGATTACCGGGAGTTCCGGGAGTATCTGGCCCACATGAAATTCACGGGCAAGGTCTATGCGATGAAGGAAGGCGAGATCGCGTTTCCGAAGGAGCCGATCATCACCGTGGTCGGACCGATCATCGAGGCGCAGGTCCTGGAAACGCCGCTCCTGTGCATCATGAACCACCAGATGGCCATCGCCACGAAGGCATCGCGCGTCACGCGTGCCGCATCGCATCCCGTCAGCGAATTCGGCTCCCGCCGCGCACACGGGCCCTGGGCGGCCGAATACGGCGCCAAGGCCGCTTTCATCGGCGGCTGCGCCAGCACGTCGAACATCCTGACGGGCGTGGAATTCGGTTTCGAGGCCAGCGGTACGATGGCCCACAGCTACACCACTTCGTTCGGCTGCTCCATCGACGGGGAATACAAGGCGTTCGACACCTATATCAAGACCCACCGCGGCGAAGGGCTCATCCTGCTCATCGACACGTTCGACACGCTGAAATGCGGCGTCAAGAACGCCATCAAGGCCTTCAAGGCCAACGGCATCGACGACAGCTACCCGCAGGGCTACGGCATCCGCCTCGACAGCGGCGACCTCGCCTACCTCTCGGTCAAGTGCCGCGAGGCGCTCGACGCGGCAGGCCTGAAGAAATGCAAGGTCTTCGCCACCAACTCGCTCGACGAATACATCATCTCCGACCTGGAGAAACAGGGAGCCTGCATCGACAGCTACGGCGTGGGCGACGCCATCGCCACCAGCAAGCACAACCCGTGCTTCGGCAACGTGTACAAGCTCGTCCAGGTGGATGACGAACCCATCCTCAAACGCAGCGAAGACAAGGCCAAGCTCATCAACCCCGGTTTCCAGGTGACCTACCGCATCATCCAGGACGGGAAGTTCAAGGCCGATGTCACCTGCCTGCGCGGCGATTCGTTCTCCAAGATCATCGAGAACGGCGAGGAACTGCACATCACCGACGAGGCGGACGAGACGAAATACACCACCTTCCCTGCCGGTTCCTATACCTACAAGCAGCTGCAGGTCCTCTCGTTCGAGAACGGCGCCATCATCGAGGATCCCCGCACGATCTTCGAGAAACGGGACTACTATAAATCCAACCTGGCCTCCTTCAACGAGACGCAGACCCGTATCATCAACCCGCACTACTACAAGGTGGACATCTCCGATGACCTGTATGACCTGAAGATGCGGCTCATCAATCGCCTGATCCACCAGATCAACAAGATGCAGGAGGAAGAATCGGGCATCCAGCAGCGCTACACCCACGTGGTGGTGGACATGCTCTACGACTTCATCGACGGCACGATGGCCTGCGCCAACGCCGAGAAGGCCGTGGCCGAAAGCGTGCGGGTCATCAACCGTTACCCGACCGACCAGGTGCTTTATGTGCTGGACCATCACCCCGTGAACCACTGCTCGTTCAAGGAGCAGGGCGGTCCCTGGCCGGCACACTGCGTGATGCAGACCCGCGGCGGCGAAATCCACGAAGCTTTCTACAAGGACGTAACGCTGCCGGAACACCGGCCTTCGAAGAGCAACATGTTCTTCAAGGGCGTCAACCCGAAGAAAGAGCAGTATTCGGGCTTTGAGAGCCACAACGCCGAAGGCATCGAGCTCAACAACTTCTTGACGAAGAACGTGCTGGTGAGCGGCATCGCCACGGAATACTGCATCCGTGAAACCTGCTTCGACCTGGTCAAGTCGGGACACAACGTGTTCCTGCAGGAGTCGGGCCTGGCCTACATCGACAAGGAAGGCCATGAGCGGACGCTGAACGAGCTCGCGCGCATTGGCGTGAAGATTGTATAATTAGGTGACGCGTTGATGAAGGGCTTTTGCAAACTGGCGATACTGGCCGCCGTCCTGCTGACGGTGCTCCCGGTTCTTCCGGCGGATGCTTCCGTACGGAACCGGGGCCGCTATTTCCGCGCCCTTCAGGATTCGCTTGTCCGGCAGCAGGACTCCCTCACCCGGCAGCAGGATTCCCTCGTCAACCAGAATGACTCGATCGCCCAGCCGAAAGATTCGGCCACGCTGGCCGCAGAAGCCGAAGCAGCTCGCCTGCAGCAGGTCCGAGACTCGGCCGACCGCATCTTCTGGGGCGAGCTCGACACCGCGACCCTCCCCTGTCTTGATTCCCTGATCGAGGCGTATTTCGATTCCCTGATCAACATCGTGGGCCTGCCTGATACGGCCGATATCCGCCGGGCCAAGCGGCGCATCCAACGGGAAATCCGGGACAGCCTGAAAGCGGCCAAGCCACGTGTGCTGGAGACGTTCGCCATTCCCGACACGATGTACTACCGACGGCTCGTCGTCTGGACATCCGACAAGCAGTTCAACGAGCTCCACGAAACGGGACTCGACACGACCGCCAATTCCAACTTCTTTGACCTGCCGATGTTCAAGAAAGACGTCGGCGGCACCTACCTCGGCACAGCCGGATCCGCCACCCAGTATTACAACTGGTTCAAGCGGGAAGAAACCCCCGACGCGCCCATGTTTACGCCGTACATCGGGGATTCCTTTACCGACGAGACCATTCCGATGTTCAACACCAAGACGCCGTACACGGAGCTCGGCTATTCCGGTACGCTCCTGGCGGCCAAGACATTGGAAGAATCCAACCTGCGGCTGCTTACGACGCAGAACATCACGCCGGAATTCAATTTCACGCTGTTCTACCGCCGGCTCGGATCGCGCGGCATGCTCAAGAACGAAGCGACGGACCACCGTACGACGACCATCACGGGCAATTACCTGGGCAAACGGTATTTCGCGAATTTCGGCACGATCCGCCAGCGCGTGGAACGCCAGGAGAACGGCGGCATCCAGGACGAGTTCTGGATCCGCGATACCATCATCGATTCCAAGGCCATCGACGTGAACCTCGCCAGCGCGACGAACACGTACAAGCGGCGGACGTATTTCATCCACCAGTCACTCGCCGTGCCGATGAACTTCTTCCGCAAGGACAAGGATTCCCTGGCACTCGGCGAAGGCACGATGGCGCACATCGGGCACAGCGGGGAATTCACCACGTACAACAAGCTCTACGTCGACGAGATCGGCGAGAGTGACACCTACGGGCGGAATTTCTACTTCAACAAGTTCTACCTCAACCGGACCCAGAGCTCCGACGAGCTGGCCGTCCGCAACTTCGAGAACCGGCTCTTCATCAAGTTGCAGCCCTACGCCCCGGACGCCCTGCTCTCGAAGGTCAATGCCGGTGTCGGCTACCAGATCCTTTCGACCTACAGCTTTAATCCCGAAAAGTACCTGAGCGGCAAGACCTACGATACCCAGCACAACATCTACGTGTACGGCGGCGCCTCCGGGCAGCTCCGCAGCTTCATCGCCTGGAACGCCGACGCCGACTACTACCTGGCCGGCTACCGGATGTTCGATTTCGATATCAATGCGAAACTCCGGCTCTCGGTCTACCCCATCGACCAGGGCATCCACCTCACCGGCCGCTTCCACACAGGACTCCGGACGCCGCACCCGTTCGAGCAGCATATCTACACGAACCACCACGTTTGGGACAACGATTTCTCGAAGGTATCCCGCACCACCATCGAGGCGGAGCTCTCCATCCCGAAATGGCACCTGGAGGCCGGCTTCAACTACGGACTGGTTGCCAACATGCTCTACTACGACTCGCTTTCGGTCATCCGGCAGAACACCGGATCGCCTGTCAGCGTGATGAGCGCCTACCTGCGCAAGGATTTCCATGTCTGGCGCCTGCACTTCGAGAACAAGGCCCTCTTCCAGCTCAGTTCCAACCAGGAAGTGTTGCCGCTGCCGAAACTCGCACTCAACCTGCGCTGGTATTTCGACCTCGACGTCGTCAAGGAGGTAATGAACCTCCAGATCGGCGTGAATGCCTACGCCACCACGAACTGGTACGTACCATCCTACAGTCCCGACACGGGCCAGTTCTACAACCAGCGGGAAGAAAAGATGGGAATGTGTCCCTATTT
>LUZE01000005.1 GCA_001602845.1 Bacteroidales bacterium Bact_13
AAGGGCATCGAAGACAGGAGAAGGACCTTTCTGGAGCGATTTGGAGAAAAAGGGTCCGTGGGTAGGCCTGTGCAGAGAGCGTTGCGAAGCATGACGGCGTGTGTTTGACGACCGTTAGACTCGCCGCCAGGCGAGGCTAAAAGGGAGGAGTTAGCCGTCAAGCGACCGGGTCAGCCCCTTTTTCGATGCATGAGCGACAGAAAGGCTCCTTCTATCGTCACAGATGCCCTTTGTTCTCAGATGCCCGGTCAAGCCGGGCATGACGTGAGTGCGTTATTTTTGGTGAATTCGGCCGGCGGACTGACCGTAACGGGAAGCCGAGATGTCGCCGTGGAGGAAGTTGGTGATATAGACCTCCAACATCTCGACATCGTCAGCGCCGGTGGATTTGCCACGATCTTTCAGCATCTCGTAACCGTCACCCGCGTCACGCAACAGATAGGTGGGCCCGCCGACAAAATACGTGCGCGCCGGATCGATGGGCTCGTACGCGCCGGTCTCGGCATTGAATACCTTGACGTCGGACACGCGGCGCGGACCCCCGTCAAATTTGACGAAAGACTTGTTCTCGTCGTAGACCACCGGACTCTCGATCGACGGATCGAAGGTGAAGGTGATGCCCGATACATGCGGGAAACCGCCGAAATCGGTCGGGAAGGCCGCGACGCCAAATTCCAGCACATCCAGGATTTCCTGGCCCGTCAGCTCGGCGAGGCAAGCCTCGTTGCCGAACGGAAAGACATTGAAAATGTCGTTGAACCGGATGTCACCGGCCGGCAGGTCGTTGCGGATGGAGCCGCCGCCCACGATGCCGATCTCCGCCGAAAGGGTCGCCCGGAACGCATCGGCGCAGAAGTCGCCGAGCGAGGTCTCGTACTTGCGCACCAGCCAGTCGCCTTCCTCATCCTTCGCCGGCAGCATCACATCGCTGTGACCGATCTTGCGCTCACCCGTCGCCGCATAAAGCTGCTTCAGGCTGTCCGTGACGGCACGGACCCGCGCGTCTTCTTTCGGATAATCCTTCGTCGGAACCATTTCCAGCACGATCGAACCGTCCGGATGGATGGTCAAAACGCCCAGATTGTCGAAATGCGCACCCGTCTGCGTGTACTTCACCGGCTTGCCAGCTTTGTTGGTCAGGATCCGCTCAGGAACGAGACTGTGGGAATGGCCGTCCAGGATGACGTCGATGCCTTCGGTCTGGCGAGCCAGCTCCTGCGAGTTGATGGGATCGTAGGACACGTCGTCACCCAGATGGGTGAGGGCGATCACGAAGTCAGCCCCCTGGCTGCGGGCGTCGTTGATGAAGTTCTGGAACGTATCGTAGTAGGTGTCAGCGCACAGCGAGTAGATGTAGTTGCCCTTTTCGTCCTGAAAATAGGCTGGCGTGGAGGAATTGAAACTGTAGGGCGTGGCCGCGCCGATGAATGCCACCTTCGTGCCGCCGTAGTCCACGATTTCATACGGCTTGTACATCCGCTTGTCGGCCTTCAGGTCGATCAGGTTGCAGCAGAGGACCGTTGCCGTCAGGTCGTGGGTGATCTCCTTCAGGCGCGGGATCGCATAGTCGAACTCGTGGTTGCCCAGCGTGACGTAATCATAGCCTACGGCGTTCATGATCGTCACGATGTAGCCGCCCTTCGATGCGGCGCCCATGCTGCCGCCCTGCACGAAGTCACCTGCGGAAACCAGCGTCACATACGGCCCGGCCGCCTGCTTCTCGGCCTTGAGCGCCGCCATCTTGGCGTAGCCGTCCACCGAGCAGTGTACGTCGTTGTCGTAAAGGATCACAATGTCTTCCGTACGCTGTGCGGAAGAAGCCTTGGTGCCGGCAGAAGGCGTCGTTTTCGGACTGCAGGAAACCGCCAGCAGGACTACGAGGAGGGGAAGGAGTATCTTTTTCATCTTTCTCGGGTACATTTTCAGCAAAGTTACAAAAAAAGCGCGGCGTTTGCACGTCGCGCTTCAACAATTCGCTTTTCCGGATTACTTCGCGGTGTATGCGAGCATGTCGAGGAGCTTGTTGGAATAGCCCCACTCGTTGTCGTACCAGGAGATCACCTTCACGAAGGTGTCGGTAAGGTACACGCCTGCATTCGCGTCGAAGATCGAGGTGCGTGCGTCGCCGAGGAAATCGCTCGAGACGACTGCATCCTCCGTGTAACCCAGAATGCCCTTGAGCTCGCCTTCCGCTGCTTCCTTCATCGCATTGCAGATGTCGGCCTTGGTTGCGGGCTTTGCGAGGTTGACGGTCAGGTCGACGACGGAAACGTCGAGGGTCGGGACGCGCATCGAGATGCCGGTGAGCTTGCCGTTGAGTTCGGGGATCACCTTGCCCACAGCCTTGGCAGCACCCGTGGAGGACGGGATGATGTTGCCGGCAGCGGCACGGCCGCCGCGCCAGTCCTTAGCGGACGGACCGTCGACGGTCTTCTGCGTTGCGGTGGTGGAGTGGACCGTCGTCATCAGGCCGTTGACCACGCCGAACTTGTCGTTGAGCACCTTGGTGAGCGGTGCGAGGCAGTTCGTGGTGCAGGATGCGTTGGAGATGATGGTCTGGCCTGCGTAGGTCTTGTGGTTCACACCGTAGACGAACATCGGGGTGTCGTCCTTGGAAGGAGCACTCATGATGACCTTCTTGGCGCCGGCCTTGATGTGTGCTTCAGCCTTCTCCTTGGTGAGGAACAGACCGGTGGACTCGACGACGTATTCAGCGCCGACTTCATCCCACTTGAGGTTTGCGGGATCCTTCTCAGCGGTCACGCGGATGCAGTTGCCGTTGACCACGAGGTTACCGTCTTTCACTTCGATGCTGCCGTCAAACTGGCCGTGCATCGTGTCGTACTTGAGCATGTAAGCCATGTACTCCACGTCAATCAGGTCGTTGATGCCGACCACAACGATGTCATCCCTCTTCTGGGCTGCCCTGAAAACCAAACGGCCGATACGTCCGAAACCGTTGATACCTACTTTAATTTTTTTCATCTTCTTATAATGTTTAAAACTAGATTATACGTGCTTGTTATCAAGAATGCAAATGTAGTAATTTTTTGGTAAAAAGTGTATCTTTGTGAATTGATCGGCAAAAAATGGAAAAAAATCGCGAAATACTGGTAACCAATGACGACGGATTCCGGGCACGGGGCCTCCATGTCCTGACGGAGATGCTGCGGGAGTACGGCAACGTGACGGTCGTCGCCCCCTATGAGCCGCAATCCGGCAAGTCGGTGTCGCTGACGCTCGACAAGCCCCTGATGATCGAAGAAGTGCAGAAGGAGAAGGCGGCCGGTGAGTTGGGTTCGCTGCGCGTGTACTCGCTGACCGGAACGCCCGCGGACTGCGCGAAGCTGGGTATCAACATCTATATCAAGGAGGGACGCATGCCCGACCTGCTGGTTTCGGGCATCAACCACGGCTCCAACGCATCGGCGGCCTCCATCTACAGCGGCACGCTCGGCGCGGCGGTCGAAGGCTCGCTTTACGGCATCCCTTCGGTTGGCCTGTCGATCAACACGCACGACCCCGATCCCGATTTCGAGGGCACGCTCTTCTATTCCCGCTGGGTGCTGGACCGCGTGCTGGAGGACGGGATGCGCAAGGGTATCTACCTGAACGTCAACTTCCCTGCTATACCGAAAGACCAGATCCGCGGCATCCGCATGGCCCGTCAGGGCGCGGGCCGGTGGGTCCGGGAATTCGACCACCGCATCACCCTCCGGGGAAAGCACTACTTCTGGATGGTGGGCGATTTCGAAGACCAGGAAGCCGTGGGATCGCCCGACGCCGACCACCATCTGGTGGACAGCGGCTACATCTCGATCGTGCCGCACCGGGTCGATACGACGGATTATGACGAACTGAACCGTCTCAGCGGGAACTGGAAACTGGACGTTCCCCGTTAATCATGAAATACTACATCATAGCCGGTGAAGCCTCGGGCGATGTCCATGCCTCGAACCTGATCCGGGGCCTGTATGCGCAGGATCCCGCGTGCGACGTGCGGTTCTGGGGTGGCGACGCGATGGCGGCGGCGGGCGGCACGAAGGTGCAGGACTACCGCGAGACGGCTGTGATGGGCCTGGTGGAGGTGATGGGCTCGCTTCGCAAGATCCTGGGCCGCATGGCCTTCTGCAAGCGCGACCTGGTGGCCTGGAAGCCCGATGCAGTGATCCTGGTCGACTATCCCAGCTTCAACCTGCGGATTGCCCGGTTCGCGAAGGCGCAGGGATTCAAGGTGTACTGGTACATCGCCCCGAAAGTGTGGGCCCACAAGGCCTGGCGCGTGAAGAACCTGCAACGCGACGTGGACGTGCTCTACAGCATCTTCCCCTTCGAGCTGGCGTGGTTCCGCTGTCACGGCATCGAGCCGCGCTATTTCGGCAACCCGCTCATCGACCGGATCGGACGGACGGAAATCAAGCCTGTGGGGCAGGGGAAGTCGATCGCCCTGCTGGCAGGCAGCCGCGCGTTCGAACTGAAGTTCCTGATGCCGCGCTTCGTGGCGTTGGAACACCTGCTGGACGCCGACCCGCGGACAGCCGGCTACCGGCTCGTGGTGGCGTGCGCACCTTCGCTCACGGAGGAAGCGTACCGGAAATACCTGCCCGAAGGATCGCGGATCGAACTCGTTTCCGGGCGTACGTACGACGTGCTTCACCAGGCGGACGCGGCGGTCATCAGTTCGGGCACGGCCTCGCTCGAGGCGGCGCTCCTGGGCACGCCGCAGGTGGTCTGCTACGGCGGAAGCCCGGTTTCCTACCTGGTGTCGAAAGTGACTGTGCACGTGCCTTACATCAGCCTGGCCAACCTGGTGCTGGACCGGGCGATTTTTCCTGAACTGATTCAGGGTCAGGCCTCTCCGGAAAGGATCAAAACCGAATTGGAACGGCTTTTGTTCGATGAAGGCGTCCGGGCGCGCCTGGCGGACGATTATGAGGAACTCAAAAACAGGCTGGGCGGACCCGGGGCATCGGACCGCACGGCCCGTGACATATATGAAGAAACTGCACGTTTATAAGTATCAGGGCGCAGGCAACGACTTCGTCGTGGTGGACAATCGCCGCGGCGAGGCGGACTTCCTGACGTCCCGCGACATCAACCGCCTGTGCGACCGCCGTTTCGGCATCGGCGCAGACGGCCTGATGACGCTCTGCCACAGCGACGTGGCCGATTTTGAAATGCATTATTACAACGCCGACGGGCCTGAAGGGACGATGTGCGGCAACGGCGGCCGCTGCCTGGTGGCCTTCGCCGCGCACATGGGCCTGCAAAGCTTTTCGTTCCGGGCCTGCGACGGACCGCACGTGGCCGAGGTGCTGGAGCGGGACGGGAACCGCTGCACGGTCCGCCTGCAGATGCGCGACGTGCCGGGCGTGGAGTGGCTCCCGGACGGCTGCCTGCTCGACACGGGCTCTACGCATTTCGTGCAGTGGCACAAGGATCTGGCGCATTTCGATGTCGACGGGGAAGGGAAGCGGCTGCGCTGGGATGCCCGGTTCCCGAAAGGGGCGAACGTCAATTTCGTGGAGCCGTTCGACGACCATCTTTTCGTGCGCACGTACGAGCGCGGGGTGGAAGCCGAGACGTGGGCCTGCGGCACCGGGGCGACCGCCTCGGCCATCGCTTCGTACCTGCACGGTGAAAAATGTTTCACTTCCGCGGTTGAAAATGGCGCGGAACGTATTAAATTTGCAATTTATACCCTGGGTGGCCGGCTGGCGGTCGATTTCCTCGCCGGAAAGGACGGATCCTTCCGCGACGTATTCCTCACCGGTCCCGCCGTCAGGGTGTTTGAAACCGACATCGACCTGGACCTTTTAAATTGCTGATATGCGTCTATTCAGATTCAAGATCAAGACACCGGGCATCAAGAAGAAGGTGCTGTTGGGCTGTATTGTGCTGGCCATCATCCTGTTCTTCTCGAGCTTGATCTCCATCTTCGAGTTCTCGCGGATGAACCGCTACGTGTCGGCCGTGATCGCCGACAACATCCGCAGCATCAACGCGGCGCGCGAGCTGCTGTCCGTTTCGGAACAGTACAACGTGAGCCTGATGAACGGGCTGGTGCTCGAGAACGGGGCGGAAGCGCCGGAAGCTTTCCCGATGGCGCCGGAGGAGGAGCTGGTCTCCTCGTTCGAGAACCTGAGCAAACGCTTTGTCACGCCCGAGGAGCGGGCGGCGGCTGACTCGGTGCTCTATGCCTATGCTGCTTACATGCAGGTGGTTTCGGAGGCCCAGGATGTCTGGATGCAGGACTTCGATGTGCGGCAGCACTGGTTCTTCAACCGCCTGCAGCCCGTCTATGTGAAGTTCCGCGGCTATATGATGCAGCTCACGTCGGTCTGCCAGGATGCACTCATCGCCAGTTCGCAGGACGTGCGCGAAGGAACGTACCGCAGCCTGATGCCCGGCCTGGTGTCGGTGCTGTTGGGCATGCTGATTGTGCTGCTTTTCAACTATTTCCTGAATTATTACCTGATCGATCCGCTGCTGAAGGTGACCAACGGCATCAAGGGCTACCGCTACTATGGCCGCGGATACGCCGTGAAACTGGAGAACGATGACGAGCTGGAGGAACTCAATACGGCCGTCGGCGACCTCATCGACCAGAACATGTCCCTCAAGAAAGAATTCGAATAACCGTGAACATTGGCGTCATATCGAGAAATGTGGGCATCGCGCTGATCTGCTGTGCGGTGTTCATGTTCCTGTCCGCCCTCGTGGCAGCGCTCGACGGTTTTGACTCGTCGTTCTCGCCGCTGCTGCTGAGCGCGATCCTGACGATGATGGTGGGCGGATTCCCGCTGATCTTCGTCCGGCGCCACCGTGACATCAATACGAAGGAAGGCCTGGCCATCCTGCTGATCGCCTGGTTCCTCTGCTGCATCTTCTCGATGCTGCCCTACGTGCTCTGGGGCGGGGAGTTCACCCTGGTCAACGCCTGGTTCGAGAGTGCCTCGGGCATCACGACCACCGGCGCCACCATCCTCCAGGACATCGAGGCGCTGCCCAAGGGCCTGCTGTTTTGGCGGTCGTCCACCCACTACATCGGCGGCCTGGGCGTGGTGGTCTTCATCATGATGATCCTGCCGTCGTTCGGCACCGTCCGCTTCAAGATGAGCAAGATGGACGTGGAGGACATCTCCAAGAACAACTACCAGTACAAGTCCAACAAGTTCATCCATGTGGTGGTCTCCGTCTATGCGGGCATCACCATCTGCTCGTTCATCTCGCTGCTGCTGGCCGGGATGCCGCTCTTCGATGCGGCGAACCACGCCCTGAGCGTGACGGCGACGGGCGGCTTCAGCATCAAGAACGCCTCGATTGCGGCCTATGATTCTCCAGTCATTGAGTGGATCCTGATCTTCTTCATGATCGTGGCCAGCCTCCATTTCGGCCTGATCTACGCCTCGTTCGCCACGCGCAGTCCGAAGGTGCTGAAGAACCCCATCACGAAGTTCTACCTGTGGACGATCTTCATTATCGGTGTGCTCGTTTCGGGCAACCTGATGATCAGCGGTACGATCACGAATTTCTGGGAGGCGCTGCGGCACAGTTTCTTCACTGTCGTGTCGACCATCTCCACCTCGGGATTCGGCTCGACCGACACCAATACCTGGCCGGTGTTCTCGATCCTGCTGCTGCTCTATGCGGGCATCCAGTGCGGATGTTCCGGTTCCACGACGTCGGGTCTCCGTTCAGACCGCGTGTACCTGACCGTCAAGGCGGCCCGGGCGCAGCTGCTCAAGATCGCGCATCCCAACGCCGTGGTGCAGGTCAAGTCGGGCGGCGAGACCATCGACCGCGACCTGATCAGCAGCGTGTCCATCTACGTGCTGCTCTATATCATCATCACCTTCGTGATGGCCGTCGTCTATGCTGCTTTCGGAATCGACCTGCTGACGTCGGTGAGCGCATCGATCTCGATGATGAGCAATGTCGGCCCGTGCTTCGGAACCTTCGGCTCGTCGATGAGCACTTTCGCAGGCGCGCCCGAGCTGGCGAAGGTGCTGATGGGTATCCAGATGATCATCGGTCGTCTGGGCATCTACTCGATCCTGCTGATATTCATCATTTATCGGAAACGGGCCTGATGGGTGTCGCGCAGTTCTTCTCCGAACGGTTGCGGCAGCATCTCGGCTATCCGCCCACGCCCTGCCAGGAGCGTCTTTTCGACACGCTGGCCGCTTTCGCCGTACAGTATGACACCTGCGACCTGATGGTGGTCAGCGGCTATGCGGGCACGGGCAAGACTTCCGCCATCGCAGCGTTCGTCCGCACGCTCAAAGAATTGAAATACAGATATGTGCTGCTCGCGCCTACGGGACGGGCGGCCAAGGTGCTCTCGGGATTCACCGGCGAGAAGGCCTATACCATCCACAAGCATATCTACCGGCAGAAGTCGATGCACGAGGGGATGGGGGAGTTCCAGCTGAACATCAACAAGGCGAAGGACACGTTCTTCATCGTGGACGAGGCTTCGCTGATCTCGGTGGAGAACGCCACGCCGACGTCGGGCATATTCGGTTCCGGCGACCTGCTCGACGACCTGGTCCAGTTCGTGCGCAGCGGCGTGGACGACAAGCTCATCATCATCGGCGACAAGGGCCAGCTGCCGCCCATCGGCCTTGACCGGAGCCCGGCGCTGGATGAAAGCTATATGGGCCGTTACGGCCGTTTCATGACGGCGGAACTGACCACGGTGGTGCGCCAGGCGGCCGAATCGGGCATCCTGACCAACGCCACCATCATCCGGCACCTCATCGAGGCGGGCCGGGTGGAGACCCCGAAGCTCCGGCTGGCGGGGTTCAGCGATGTGGAGCGCATCGACGGCAGCCAGCTCATCGAGAAGATCGGCGATGCCGTGGGCCGCTACGGGCTCGACGACATCGTGGTGCTGTGCCGCTCGAACAAGCGGGCGAACCGCTACAACGCTGGCATCCGCAATGCCGTGCTCTACCGCGAGGAACGGCTCACCCGGGGCGACAAGCTGATGGTCGTCAAGAACTGCTACCAGTTCCTGGAAGAGGTTCCCGAGCTGGATTTCATTGCGAACGGCGACGTGGCGCGGCTCGTGAAGCTGTCGCACCACGAGGACCGGTACGGCCTGCATTTCGCGGAAGCCGTGCTTTCGTTCCCTGACTACAATGACGTGGAAGTCACGGCAAAGGTGATTCTCGACACGCTCGATTCGGAGCAGGCGTCGCTCTCGCAGGAGCAGCAGCACGCGCTCTGGCAGGGGGTGAATGAGGATTATGCGGATGTGCGCGGGGCGCGGAAGCGTTTCGAGAAGGTGCGCGAAGATCCCTATTTCAACGCGTTGCAGATCAAGTATGCAACGGCCATCACGGGCCATAAGTCGCAGGGCGGGCAGTGGCCCTGCGTGTTCATCGACAACCCTTTCTGGAAGGAACTTACCCTCGACGACCTGAAATGGCTCTACACCGCCGTCACCCGCGGCGTGGAAAAGATATTTTTTGTTAACTTTAAGGACGAATTCTTTGTATGACGAATATGAACGTGATGTATTGGGCTTTGTTCATCGGCGTGGCGATCGTGAGCTACGTGGTGCAGATTTCTTTTCAGCGGAAATTCCAGAAAGCGGCGGCAAAGCCGCTGCTGAACGGCATGGCCGGCCGGGAGGTGGCCGTGCGCATGCTGGAAGACCACGGCATCCGGGACGTGAAGGTGACTTCGACGTCCGGACAGCTGACCGACCATTTCAACCCGACCGACAAGACGGTCAACCTCAGCGAGTCGGTATACTCGCAGACGAACGTCGCGGCGGCGGCCGTGGCGGCGCATGAGTGCGGCCACGCGGTGCAGCATGCGAAGGGCTATTTCCCGGTCAAGGTGCGTTCGGCCCTGGTGCCGGTGGTCTCGCTGACCTCGAAGCTGGTCCCGTTCGTGCTGCTGGGCGGCATGCTGCTGATCAATGTCTTCCCGCAGATCATGTGGGTGGGCATCATCCTGTTCGCCCTCTCGACGCTCTTCAGCTTCGTGACCCTCCCGGTCGAATTCGACGCCAGCCGCCGGGCCCTGGCCTGGCTCAGCAGCGCGGACATCATCGACGCTTCGAACGAAGACGAGGCGCGCGGTGCGCTGCGGGCGGCGGCCTGCACCTATGTGGTGGCGGCACTCAGCTCGCTGGCTACGCTCATCTATTATCTTTCCATCTTTTCCGGACGAAGAAACTGAAAAACGATATGAAACGGATTCTGCTGGCCATCCTGGCTCTTGCGCTGGCCCTCCCGATGCAGGGACAGACCGCCCTGCGCGGCAAACGCTTTACGGATTCTGAACTGCTCAACGCCTTTCCGAAAGGCATCGTAGAGCCCGCACCGTACCCCATGGGCTTTGTCGACGGCAAGACCCTCCGCTTCCAGGCGGGCGGTGTCATGTATGATTATTCCCTGAAAGACGGCAGCCGGACGCTATTCGCTCCGGAGCCGCGCCGGCTGAGCGCAGCGAACGAACAGCTGGTCACCGGCTGGGTCAATCCGACCTGGTCGCCCGACTCCACGAAGATCGCCTACACGCTGGAAAACGATCTCTATTCGATTGATGTGCGGACAAAACAGATCGTGCGGCATACCTATGACGGCAGCGACCTGATCCTGAACGGCTATGCTTCCTGGGTGTATTACGAGGAGATCTTCGGCCGCCCGTCCCGTTACCGGGCGTTCTGGTGGTCGCCCGACAGCAAAGTGATCGCCTTCTACCGGTTCGACAACACGGAGGTGCCGATGTTCCCCATCTATTCCGCGAAGGGCAAGCACGGGTCGCTGAACCAGACCCGCTATCCGAAGACCGGTGACCCGAATCCCGAGGTGAAGCTGGGCTTCGTTTCCGCGGCGGGCGGGGAGACGGTCTGGGCCGACTTCGACCCGCGGGTAGACCAGTATTTCGGCACGCCGTTCTGGAGCGGTGACGGCACGAAGCTGATGGTCAGCTGGATGGACCGCGCACAGGACAACCTGAACCTGTATGCCGTCACACCCGCCACGGGCCAGAAGGTGATGGTGTACAAGGAACACCAGGACTGCTGGATCGACTGGATGGAAGACATGCTCTTCACGAAGGAAGGCATCTATATCGTGCGGGATTTCACGGGCTGGCAGCAGATCTATTTCCTGTCGTACGACGGGCGGAAATTCGAGCAGCTGACGACCGGTCCGAACTGGAGCGTCAACCTGCTGAAAGTTGACAAGAAAGGGCTGTTCTTCACGGCGAAGCGCGAAGCGACCACGCGGGTGGACATCTATCGGCTCGACCTGCGCAGCAAGGCGCTGCAGCGGCTTTCGTACGGCGACCTGAGCTTCTCGGGCGTGCAGGTTTCTGACGATGGCAAGACTGTCGCGGCGCTGGCATCGAACTACCGGACGCCGACACAGCTGGTACTGATCTCCGTGCCCGGCTCGGGTAATGTCAATCAGGCCAAGCACGTAAAGACTGTGTACGATTCAAAGGGCGCGAAGTTCGACGACTATGCCGTCGCCCTGCCGGAACTGGTGTACGTGACGATGCGCGACGGCGTCCGGCTGCCGGCGGTCGTGACTTGGCCGGTCGATTTCGACAACCACAAGCGCTATCCGGTGAAAGTCAACATCTACGGCGGCCCCGACAACCCGCAGGTGCGGGAAGGCTGGCGTGGTTTGACGATGGCCACGCAGTGGTGGGCCAACCACGGCGTGATCCAGGTGACGCTCGACAACCGGGCCGGGGGACACCTGGGCAAGAAGGGCGTTGAGGCGGTGTACCGCTACCTCGGCGTGCTGGAACTGCAGGATTTCTGCGACGGCATCGATTACTTCCGCAAGCTTTCGTACGTGGCGGAAGACAAGATCGGCGTCGAGGGCTTCTCGTTCGGCGGCACGATGACGGCGCTCTGCGTGATGGAGGGCAACGAGCACTTCCAGTACGGCATCGCGGGTGGCGGCGTATATGACTGGGGCCTGTACGACACGCATTATGCGGAGCGTTACATGGACCGTCCGCAGGACAACCCCGACGGCTACAAGGCATCCCGCGTGATCGACCGGACGGGCAACTA
>LUZE01000006.1 GCA_001602845.1 Bacteroidales bacterium Bact_13
CACCGCCGCCGTTACCGCCTGCATACGAAGCGATGCAGTGCTGGTTGGAGGACTGGATCGACTTGTTGTAGGTACGATAGAGGATCACTTCCTTTGCCGTGCCGGTCAGCGTCGTGTAGAGGTGGCCGAAGAGCTCGTGGCTCGGGGTGTTGAACGAGAACTTGCCGCTGTCCATCACGTAAGCAGCAAATTTCTGAGCAGCTTCCAGATACTTCTTGGCATGTCCGTCGATGTCCGTGCAGGTCTTCATGGCTGCGTCGGTCTTGTGATAGACGTACCAGGTACCCTCGAACAGCATGCAGCGGGAAGCGATGGTGCCGACGACATACTTGTTCACGTAGTCGGTGCCGTCGTCCGTGCGGACGTTCTCAAGTGCGAAGTTGAAGTCGTCGAGGCAGGCGTCCATGACGAGGGTACGGGGATCGCGGTCCTTGTACATGTCGTCCTCGTCGTCGGTACGGACCACGTGGTCGTAGTACGGAACGTCACCGAAGGACTGCACGAAACGGCAGTACTCCCATGCGCGGAAGAAGCGCGCCACGCCATACCAGTGATTGTACTGTGCGTCGTTCAGGATGCCTTCTTCCTTCATGGTGTTGAGGCGGTCCATCAGGAGGTTCCACTTGCGGATGTACGCGAAGTTCCACGGGCCTGCGCCGCGGCGCTGCAGCCAGTAGCCGCGGTAGCCGAGCTCGGCGCGGTACCAGTTGTCGGAAGGCTGGGAGATCAGGATGTTGGCCTGCGTACCGGTGGTGGTACGGTCGTCGCTCATCTCATAGGAGTAGCAGGCCGGGGCATAGACGGAACCCCAGTTGTCGGAGTAGCCGTTGAAGTAGGAGCCATACGCGCCGTTGACGAACAGGCGGACGTTGTTCTCGGTCGTCCAGTAGGACGCGTCGTCCATATCGGTCAGCGTGGTACGGTCAAGGAATTCGTTAGGGTTGCAGCCGGCGAATACCAGTGCTACGAATGCCATCAGGATGTATGATAATCTTTTCATTGTGTTGACCATTGTTTAGAAGGTAAGCTGTACACCGAACGAAGCGCTCTTGAATGCCGGCGCACCGACACCCGTGAAGCTCGAGTTGTAGTTGCTGGAGTTGAGGTACGAGTAACCGGAGATCTCCTCGACGTCGATAGGAATACCGTTGAGGTGATCGAAGGTCAGGAAGTTCTCGAGGGAGACATAGAAGCGGAGCTTGTCGATGAACGCCTTGCGGGTGAGCTTCTGCGGAAGCGTGTAACCGAGGGTGACGTTCTTCAGGCGGAGGTATGCCATGTTCAGCAGATAACGGTCGTTGTCCGTCATGTTGAAGCTGCGGCTGCGGCCGAGGGATGCTGCGCGCGGATAGAACGCGTCGTAGTTGGCGTCGATCACGTTGCCGGAAGCGTCTTTGGTCTCATACCAGAAGTCTTCCACGAAGCACTGTGCCGAACCACCATCACCCGTGATGTTGAAGCCCGGGACGGTCAGCCAGGAGTAACCCAGCATGTCGCGCTTGCCGATGCCCTGCCAGAACATCGAGAAGTCGATGCCCTTCCAGGCAGCGTCGATGCGGAAGCTGTACTCGTAACGCGGCGTGGTGTTGCCGATGATGTCGAGGTCACCGTAGCCCGGCTCGTAGATCTGCTTCTCTTCGTTCCAGATCTTCACCTGCTGCAGGCCGTTGTCGATGATACCGTCACCGTTGAGGTCCTTGAACTTCACGTCGCCAGGACCGGAGATCAGGTTACCCGAGGTGATCTTGCCCTGGGTAGCGTAATCCTTGCCGTCGGCATACTTGTAGTACTGGCCGTACTGGTCGTTTGCCTTGACGAGCTCACCGTTCTGCCAGAGGAAGTCGTCGTTCTGGAAGAGGCGGTCGACGCGGTAGCCCCAGATCTCGCCGTAGGTCTTGCCGTTGTACCAGCCGCCGATCGAGTTGGCGGAGCCGTACTCGTCGATGATGGTGACTGCGTCTGCAAGGGCTGCTGTGACGCTCAGGCTCAGGCCGTTGTCGAACATGTGACCGTAGTTGACGGACACTTCCCAACCGTCGGTGTGCAGCTGTCCGAAGTTACCGGACGGTGCGGTTGCACCGATGTTGTAGTTCAGGCCCTCCATGCCGACGATCATGTCCTTGGTCGTACGGCGGTACCAGTCGAAGGTCACGTTGAAGGCGTTGAACAGCGAGAAGTCGATACCGAAGTCGAGGGTCTCGATGCGCTGCCAGGAGATGTCGGATGCCACGAGGCCAGGCGTGCTGAACGCATAGTCGCGGACACCGCTGTGCTGCCAGTAGTCGGTGAGGAGGCTCATCGTCGGGATGTACAGTGCACTGCCGACGGACTGGTCACCGATGGAGCCCCAGGATGCGCGGAGCTTCATGGCGGAGAGGACGCCCTTCGCACCTTCCATCCACGGTTCCTCCGTCACGCGCCAGCCGGCGGAGAAGGACGGGAACCACTGCCATTTCAGGTGCTTCGGGAACTTGGAGGTACCGTCGTAACGGAGGTTGGCCTCCAGGAGGTAGCGCTCCTTGTAGTTATAGTTCAGACGGCCGAAGAAACCGAGGGTCGAGCTCCAGGATGCGGAACCGCCCGAGGTCTGCGTACCGGTTGCCAGTGCGAACTGCGGGTTGTGGATATCGAGCAGGTCCTTGCGCTGGCCCCAGACGCCCGTGTACTTGTAGTCCACGGAGTTCATACCGAGCATCAGGCGGATCTCATGTGCGTCCGCGAGGTTCAGGGTATAGTCGGTGGTCACGTTCCAGGTCTGGCGGGTCGAGGTGAACGAATCCTGGTAGATCAGGTCGTAGCTCGAGGTGTAGTCCTGCTGCTGCAGCTGCTTAGCCACGAAGCTTGCCGGCAGGCCGTTGTACTGATACCATTCGTTGTTGGCCATCGTCGTGCCGTCCACGTTGACGGCTGCGCTCCAGGAGTTGCCTGCATAGTAACGGATACCGGGGTCGTGCTCCTGCGAGTTGTTGTTCGAGTAGGTGTAGTCGACGTTGATGTTCCAGTTCTTCACCGGGGTGATCGTCGCACCTGCGTTGACCGAAGCGTAGGACTTCTTGATGGTTGCCTGGTTTGCGGTCTCGAGCTCATACACACCCGTACGGATGTTGTTGCCGTATTCGTCCTTGTCAACGAGCGGGTAGGTAGGTCCCCAACGATAGAGGTAGTACCACACGTCGGCCGTGGTGGACGAAGTAGCGTATGCCCAGGACTTGGTGGAGTTCGTGTACATCATGCCGGCGTGCACGTTCACGAAGTCGTTGATCTGCGTGTCGACGCGGACGTTGGCATTGTAGCGCTTGAACCAGTCGTAGTCCGTCACCTTCAGCATACCGCTCTGGTCGAGATAACCGAGGCTGATGTTGAAGTTGGTCCTGCCCTTGCTGCCGGCCACCGAGATGTTGTGGGTCTGCGTCGGGGCGTTCTTCTTCACGTAATAGTCGTACGGGTTGTAGGTACGCACGCCGATCTTGCGGTTCGATGCGTCCACATACCAGTCACGGCCGTAGACCATCGGATCGTTCGGGCCGATCTTGTTGCCGTATTTCTCCTTCCATGCGACTGCTGCCTCGTAGCCTGCGCGGTCGATGAGCCAGAATGCGCCGACCGGGGTGTAGGTACCGAGACGCTCGGCAGCCTCCACGGTGTAGTGCAGACCGTCCACGTCAGCGATGCCGCCCGTGTTCACGAGGTTCTGGAAGGACACGTTGCCGGAGTAGGTGACCTTCACGGTCTCTTTCTCACGCGCACCCTTCTTCGAGTTGATCAGGATCACACCGAAGGCTGCCTTCGCACCGTAGATGGAAGCGGAAGCTGCGTCCTTCAGCACGGAGACCGACTCGATGTCTTCCGGGTTGATCAGGTTCAGCGAGGGGATCTCGACGTTGTCCAGCAGGATCAGCGGGGCAGCCGAGCCGTTGTAGGAACCGACCTGTCCGCGGATGCGGATGATGGCGTCGGAACCGACCTCGGTGGAACCGATACGGACGTTAAGGCCAGGCGTTGCGCCCTGGAGACCGCGGCCGATATCGGCGATCGGACGGCTGTCCAGCTGCTTGGAAGCGTCGATCTGCGCCACGGCGCCGGTCAGGTTCGCCTTCTTCTGCGTGCCGAAACCGACGACAACCGCATTGTCAAGCGTCAGGGCGTCGTCGTCAAGGATGACATCCACCACCTTGCGGCCGGCCACCGCCGTTTCCAGCGTCTTGTAG
>LUZE01000007.1 GCA_001602845.1 Bacteroidales bacterium Bact_13
ACACACGGACCAGCCTCGATAACAGTGCATGGAAGATTTTTTCCCTCGGCACTGAAAACGGAAGTCATTCCGATTTTTTTTCCAATAATACCAGGCATTTGGTTCTTAATTTGGTGTTTACTAATAAGTTAAATAGTCCTGCGCATTTTTCGCAGGGCTGCAAATGTACGGAGAAAATTCCAAACAGCCAAACTTTTTTGTATTTTTGTTGTTATGAAACAGACACTTATCCATCTTTTCGTCTCCGCTTTCGCTGCGGTTTTTCTCGTCGCTGCCTGCGAGCCGAAAGAGGAAGTTTTTCCCGAAATCGAAATCAATCCCGCCGAAATCGTCCTGACCAGCGACGGCGGGACCGCAAGTGTCGTTCTCAGCGCCAATTGCAGCTGGTCGATGGACGTTCCTTCAGACTCCTTCCTCAGGATAGCGCCGACTACCGGCAATGGGAACGACGTGATAGAGATTGTCGTCCCTCCGACGGAAGACACCGAAGGTCGTGGGCTGATGTTCAACATCAACGGGTATCTCGAAGACAAGTTCACGATGACGAAGCTGACCGTCAAGCAGCTGGGGCAGCCGGGATCTGTCGTGTTCCGGGATGTGGTTATTCACAACAGTGGTGGCGTTCCGGTGGAGCAGATTCCTCCCGAAGGTGGTTTTGTGTCTTATACCGTAGTGGCCAACTACGAATGGTTTCTGACCGCCAACCGGGAAGGCCTTCATTCTCTCTGGGACCACGGTTGGATGGAGGGCTGGAACCAGTGGGAATCCTATACATGGTTTCCGGCCAATGTCAGCGGAGAAGCGTTTGAATATGTGCTGGTCCTGAGTTGCTTTGACGAATTCGGAGGGACTACCGATACGCTGAGGCTGGTCCAGCCGCCGCTCGAAGGCAGCATTTCCCTCGTCAGCATCACGCCATCAAGCGACGGGAAGACGATTCCCGCCGCCGGGGCGAGGATGATCTTGAAAGTCAAGTCGAATTCCGACTGGATGATAAGGCACGACCCCGACATTTACTGGCCTTACGACCCCAATGCCGAACATCTCTCTCCTTACGGCGGAGGCCCGGTTTCCGAACAATTGGTTACGGTTCCGGTACCTCCGTTCGATGACCCGGAAGGCCGGACCATCCGGTTCTGGCTCCTGCTCAACAACCTGACTTACGAAACAGGCGCGATCGAATTCGTCCAGCGCGGAAACTAGAAATCGTGTTTCCGACGGTTCCTGACCGCTTCCCCGGCCTTGATCGCTTCCGATGTCTCCTGACCGCATCCCCGGCGAGGTTTTCGCCAAACAGCCGCAAAATGATCGGCCTCACATACACTGTGAGGCCGATCATTTTGCGCCTGTTTGGCAGGAATGGCGCAAATAGCCGAAAAGCTATTTGCAGTAGGTATCCAGCCAGGCGAAGAACTCGCGGTTCCAGTGGATGGAGTTCTGCGGCTTGAGGATCCAGTGGTTCTCGTCGGGGAAGAGGATCATCTTCGACGGGACGCCCATCATCTGCGCGGCGTTGAATGCCGACATGCCCTGCTCCACCGGCACGCGGTAGTCCAGTTCGCCGTGCGTCACCAGGATCGGGGTATCCCAGTTCTGCACCAGCTTATGCGGAGAGTTGGCGTAGTGCCGCACCGAAGCCGGGTTCTTGCTCCACGGCGAGCCGGCCATGTAGACGCCGGGCTGCTTGCAGCCGCCGTTGTCCCAGTCGGGGAACCACATCTCCTCGGTCGACATGTACATCGACTCCTCGTTGAAGATGCCGGCGTGTGCCACGAAGGCTGAGAAGCGGCCCTTGTGGATGCCCGCCAGGTAGTACACCGAGTAGCCGCCGTAGCTGGCGCCCACGGCTGCCATCTTGTCCACATACGGCTCAGCCTTCAGGGCGTCGGCCGCCGAGAAGTAGTCGCGCATGTTCTGGCCGATGTAATCGCCCGAAATCTGTTCGCACCATTCCTGGCCGAAGGCCGTCGTGCCGCGGCGGTTCGGCAGCACCACGATGTAGCCTTGCGAAGCCATCAGGCGGTAGTTCCAGCGGTACGACCAGCCCTGCGTGATGGCGCCCTGCGGGCCGCCGAGGCACAGCAGGATGGCGGGATACTGCTTCGTCTTGTCGAACTTGGGCGGATAGACCACCCAGGTGAGCATCTTCTTGCCGTCGGTGGTCGGGATCCAGCGTTCTTCGACGGTCGGGGTCTCGAGTTTCGCGAAGATCTCGTCGTTCTCGTGCGAGAGCACGGTCCACGTGCCGTTGGCCAGCGAGACCGATACGATCTCGGCGGGGCGCAGAAGCGAGGTCTGGGTGGTGATGATGCGGTCGCCCACGATGATCGGGGTGCCGAAGTCATACCATTCATGTTCCGGCGTCACGCGGGAGAAGTTGCCCTGGAGGTCGGTCTTCCAGATCTCCTTGACGCCTTCTACTTCTGCGCTGAAATAGATTTCCTTCGAGTCGGGCGACCAAACGGGCGATCCGACATTGTACTTGAAGTTCTTCGAGAGCTCGATGCGTTCTCCCGAGACGAGGGGCGAGATGAACAGGCGCACCTTGTCGGCCTCGTAGCCGTCACGTTCCATGCTCAGCCAGGCGATGGTCGAGCCGTCGGGCGACCACACGGGGTCGGTATCGTAGCCCATCATGCCGGCCGATGCGTTATACTGCGGGTGGCCGACACCAGCCTGCTCTTCCATATTATATACGTAGATGTCGGTGTTGGTGGAGAAGGCGTAGTCGCGGCCGGTGAGCTTGCGGCAGGAATAGGCGATCTGGTGGGCGTTCGGGGCGAAGTCGAGCTGCTCGATGCCGCCGAAGGGTTCGGTGGGGAGTTCGAACGACGCGCCGTCGAGGATATCGATGCCTTCACCGAGCTTATTGCCGTCGAAGGTTGCGTAGTACGTATGCGGGATGTTCTCCACGAAGTGGTCCCAGTGGCGGTACATCAGGCCTTCGATGGTCCGTCCGGTCGACTTGTCGAGGTCGGGGTAGATATCGGCGGGCTTCTTGGCCACCTTGAATTCGGAGACGTACATCACGTACGTGCCGTCGGGGTGAATCTTGAATTCGGAGATGCCTTCGGGGACGTCGCTCACCTGGCGTGCGCCGGTTCCGTCGGCGTTCATGACGTACATCTGGCCGCCCTTGAGGTAGGCGATGCGTTTGCCGCCTTCGATCCAGCGGGCGTTGCTGAGGCTTTTCGGGGAGTGGGTCAGCTGGTGGTTATCGCTGCCGTCGGTGTTCATGACGAAGAGGTTCCGGTTGCTGCGGTTGTCTTCGATGGAGGTATAGGCTACGCCATAGAGGATCTTGGTGCCGTCGGGCGATACCTGGAGGTCGGAGATCTTGCCGAGCTGGTGCATGATCTCGGGGGTGAAGTGGCCGTCGACGATGGCGACGTCGTGCTTTTCGAGCACGGGTTCTTCAGCGGCTTTTTGGCCGCAGGCGCTCACAAGGGCCATGATCAATACCAAATAAAATAACTTTTTCATATAATTCATTTCAGATATGTCATCGTTAGCGGCTTTTTTGCTCCAGGGTAACAGGGTCTCAGACCAGAAAAATGGTCTTCGACCCTGTTACCCATTCCGCTAAAAGCCTAATCATCGTTCCCGGTTACCTATTCGTCATCCCCGGCTTGACCGGGGATCTCATCTTCATAGCCGTAGCCCAACTCGATACCCTTGAGGGTGGCGGGGACGCCTTTGGACATCCAGACGGGCATCGGGGCGCCCTTGAGGAAGTGGTCGAAGAACTGGCTGAGGCGGATGCTCAGGTCCTTGCGGTTGCGGCGTTCGCGGAGGTTGTGGGCCTCGTCGTTATACTGCAGCATCCAGGCCTGCTTGCCCATGCGGCGGAGGCCGTTGTAGAATTCGATGCCCTGCCACCACGGCACGGCGCCGTCGGCGTCATTGTGCATGATCAGCACGGGCGTGGTGACGTTCGGCACGTGGAACAGCGGGGAGTTCTCGACATAGAGGTCGAAGCCTTCCCACAGGTTCTTGCCGATGCGGCTCTGGCCTTCCTCATATTGTCC
>LUZE01000008.1 GCA_001602845.1 Bacteroidales bacterium Bact_13
GAGTCTAACGGTCGTCAATCACACGCCGTCATGCTTCGCAACGCTCCCTGCACAGGCCTTCCCACAGACCCTTTTTCTCCAAATCGCTCCAGAAAGGTCCTTCTCCTGTCTTCGATGCCCTTGTCAGGATTTTTGCCACCAGCCGAGACGGCGGGCAAGGAAAATGATCAGCAGGGAGAGGACCAGGCAGCCGAGCATCAGCCAGAGGCCGTTGCCGGAGGAGAAGAGGATCGGGACGAACGTGATCAGCAGGATTTCGACCGGGGCGCACGGCAGATAGGCCAGCGCGTAGTCGTCCATCGCCTTGCTCTGCTGCTTCGGATCGACGATCCGCAACAGCGCGATGCCCATCGCCATCGTACCTGTCCACCAACCCCAGGCGAAAATCGACTTCTCGAACCAGTCCTTCCGGTTGAGACGTCGCCCGAACCAGAATACCGTAAAGATCGTCACCGCAATGCCCACGACAAGGAGTACGATCAGCGGCACGGCATACTTGACCACCACGCCGAGCTTGATGGACGCCACACCGCAGGCAACCAGCAGGTCGGTGGCCGAACCGCTGATGCTGACCGCAGTCTTCGGATCGATGTACCGCGCAGCGCCCGCCTTGTTGAAGGCCAGCTTGATGAGGATGCCCACCACAAAGGCGCAGCTGAACACCGGAAGCTCGAGCTTCGGCGCCAGCATCTTCACACCCTTGCTCATCAGGTAGCCGCCGAACGCCGCCACGATGACCAGCGCCAGGTGGAACATGTGCGAATCGATGGAGATGGGCGAGGTGGTGCCCACAGCTGTCGGCTCGCGCTTGGCTTCGGGCAGCAGGCCGCTGCGGTACTCGTCCGGCAGGTCGTTGAAATCGGAAATGTAGGACGTCGCGCCCTTCTTCGTAGCGATCTTGACGAACAACAGGCCGCCCAGGATGGCGACGATCACGCCGATGGTGGCGGTCGTCATGCCCAGGCTTGCCGCTTCGTCCCAGCCCAGGTTGTCAAAAGCCGACCCGATCGCCGCAGCCGTGCCGTGGCCGCCGTAGAAGCCCGTAGGCAGCATCACGCCGAACGCCGGGTTGAGGTCCGGCCAGATGAGGTTGAGGACCAGCAGGCCGAACAGCCCCATCACCGCCCACTGGAACAGCATCCCGAATTGCGAGAACGCCCACATCGGGCCGACCCGCCGCGCAACCTCCTTCACCTTGAAACTCGGCGAAGAGAAGGGCAGCGCACCGAATACCACGGCGATGAGGATCGCCGCATAGGTGCTGATATTGCCCGACAGGGGAATCCAGCCCAGGCCGTTGGGGCCGAACGCCAGGCCCAGGAGGCCGGCCAGCAGGCTCGGCGGAATGAACAGCCGCTGGATCAGGCGGACCTTCACGCGCAGGAACTTGCCTATGAGCAGCAACGCGCAGATGAATCCCGCATCGGAAAAAAACACCCACGGCGTGAAATTTGATAAATCGAACATCGGCACAGCGGATTTATTGTGTAAAAATAGCGATTTTTCAGAAAGAATCCTACCTTTGCCACCCGAAATCGGCCCGAAAGATGACGAGAAAAACCATTAAGATCTTCATCCTGACGCTTGCAGCCCTCCTGCAGGTGCTGCCCGCGTTCGCCCAGAACACGCGGCGGGACATCAATGTGATGGAGTATATCCTCGTCGGAAAGGATACCGTCTATGTGGACGAGATTCCCCCGGCCGTCATCCACCCGCGCAAGACCATGAAGCGGCGCGACTGGGTGAAGTACTACAAGCGCGTACACAATTTCAGCAAGGCCTATCCCTATGCGCTGCTCATCAGCCAGGTGATCAACAGTACCGACAGCCTTTTCGCCGCAGATAACTACACCAAGCGGCAGCAGGACAAGTACCTCAACCAGATGAAGGAAGACCTTCTCAAGGATTTCGACCCCATCTTCCGCAAGCTGACCCTCAAGCAGGGACTGATGATGATCCGCCTCATCGACCGGGAATGCGGCCAGACGCCCTATTATATCCTGAAGAACTATCTGGGCGGCATTACCGCCGGTTTCTGGCAGGGCGTGGCCAAGGTGCTGAAGGGCGACCTAAAGCAGCCATACGACCGCTTCGGCGAGGACAAGGACCTGGAAGAACTGGTGGGCTACTGGGAGCGCGACGAGTTCGACATGCTCTACAAGTCGATTTTCGGCAAGCGGCGTCCTGAAATCTATATTCCGGAACGATTCCGGCCCAAGCCCGAAGAGCAGGAAAGCAAATAATTCGTATCTTTGGAGATATGAAACAGATTCTTCGATGGGCGCCGGTCCTGTTGACCATGGCGCTGGGTTTTACGGTGCAGCAGGATGACGAAGTTGCACTGCAGCGGCGGGCGCAGAAACTGCACGACCGCATCATTTCCATTGATTCACATACCGACACGGCACTTGAGCTGATCCGCGACTCGGTCGACCTGGACAAGGTGCAGGCTTCGTTCCCGCGGCTGCGGGAAGGACGCGTGGATTGCTGCTTCTATCCCATCTTCGTGGACCAGGGCCCGCTTGACGAGCCTTCGCGCGAGAAAGCGTACACGTATGCGCGCGAAAAGATGGAAGGTATCCGCGCGTACATCCAGGCGCGCCCGCGCGAAGCGCGGATTGCCCTGACGGCCGATGACATCGTAAAAAACAAGAAGCGGCATCGCCTGAGCCTGGTGATGGGCCTGGAGAACGCCTATCCCGTCGGGAAGGACCTGTCCCGCGTACAGGAATTCTACGACCTGGGTACCCGCATCATCACCCTCTGCCACAACTACGACAACGACGTGTGCGACGCCTCGCGCTACCCCAAGAATACCTGGGGCGGCCTTTCGCCTTTCGGCAAGGAACTCGTCCGC
Organism: Bacteroidales bacterium Bact_13; assembly: GCA_001602845.1. Taxonomy (GTDB): domain Bacteria; phylum Bacteroidota; class Bacteroidia; order Bacteroidales; family UBA932; genus Cacconaster. The sequence goes on from LUZE01000008.1 coordinate 2,858, forward strand.
GAGATGAACCGCCTGGGCATCATCGTGGACTGCTCGCACGCATCGACCGCCACGCTGTATGATTGCCTGGAACTCAGCACCGCGCCCGTCATCTGCTCGCACTCCTGCGTCTTTGCGATCAAGGACCATCCGCGCAACCTGACGGACGACGAGATCCGCGCCATCGCCGCAAAGGGCGGCGTGATCCAGGTGACCACGGGCCGCTGGGCGCTCTCCTGGCTGCCGCGCGCCGAAGTGAACGTCGGCACGTTCTGCGACCACGTGGAGTATATCCGCAACCTCGTGGGCGTGGAGTATGTGGGAATCGGCACCGATTTCGACGGGGGCGGCGGCATGAGCGGCCTGGAGGATGCTTCGAAGATGAAGGACATCACCGTCGAGCTCCTGCGCCGCGGCTGGACCGACCACGAGCTCGAACTCTTCTGGGGTGGCAATCTCCTGCGCGTCTTCCGTGCGGTCGAAAATGCAGCGGAACGGTAGGTTTTAGATTCCCGTAACAGCCTGCAACATCAGGAAGTTAAGTCGCAAAAATTTTTGTCGAAAATTTCGCAAAAGTTTTTGCGATTTGATTTTTTTGTGTACCTTTGCAACCCTGTATCTTATGCCTGAAGTGGGTCAAGATACTGAAAATGAGAAGTTTAAGATATTTTTAAGTTATAAAGGCTATGTTACAACCTAAGAAAACCAAATTCAGAAGACAGCAGAAAGGCCGCATGAAAGGCCTTGCGCAGAGAGGCAGCCAACTGGCTTTCGGATCGTTCGGTATCAAGACGATGGAGAGCTGCTGGCTCACCGGTCAGCAGATCGAGGCTGCTCGTCAGGCTGTGGTCCGTTACATGAAACGTGAAGGTAAGATCTGGATCCGCGTGTTCCCGGACAAGCCGTACACCAAGAAGCCTGCAGAGGTCCGTATGGGTAAGGGTAAAGGTAATCCCGAGGGCTTCGTGGCCCCCATCACCCCTGGCCGTATGATCATCGAGGCTGAAGGCGTTCCGATGGAAGTGGCGAAGGAAGCTCTCCGCCTCGGCGCCCAGAAACTCCCCATCACCACCAAGTTCGTGGTCCGCAGGGACTATGTTGAATAATCTTAACGAGCGTCGAACATGAAAAGGAAAGAAATCGAAGAGATGGCAGTCAAGGACCTGCGCGAACGTCTCGAAGTTGAGAAGCAGAACCTCAACAAGATGAAGATGAACCACGTCATTTCCCCGATGGAGAACACCTCGGTCATCAAGAAGGCCAAGGCCGACATCGCACGGATGATGATGATTCTGGCAGAAAAGGAAAAACAGAACTAAATAGAAAGATCCCATGGAAAGAAATCTTCGTAAGGAAAGAATCGGTATCGTTGTGAGCAACAAGATGGATAAGTCTATTGTAGTTGCTGTGAAGACCAAGGAGATGCATCCGATCTACGGCAAGTTCGTGAACAAGACCACGAAGTTCGTCGCACAGGATGACAACAACGAGTGCAGCGAAGGCGACAAGGTCCGCATCATGGAGACCCGTCCCCTCAGCAAGACCAAGCGTTGGAGATTAGTTGAAATCGTAGAAAAAGTCAAATAACATGATACAGCAAGAATCCCGTTTAATGGTGGCTGACAACTCCGGGGCAAAGGAAGTCCTCTGCATCCGCGTGTTGGGCGGTACGCGCCACCGCTATGCGACGGTCGGTGACAAGATCGTCGTCGCCGTCAAGAGCGCCATTCCCGGCGGCAACGCCAAGAAGGGCTCCGTTTCGAATGCAGTGGTCGTCCGGACCAAGAAGGAAATCCGCCGCGCTGACGGTTCCTACATCCGCTTCGACGACAACGCCTGCGTCCTCCTGACCAAGCAGGACGAGGTGGTGGGTACGCGTATCTTCGGCCCCGTGGCCCGCGAGCTGCGCGAAAATTATATGAAAATCGTTTCCCTGGCACCTGAGGTGTTATAATAAGGAGGTACAACAATGGCTAAATTGCATATCAAGAAAGGCGACACCGTTTACGTGAACGCCGGAAACGACAAGGGCAAGACCGGCAAGGTCCTCGCAGTCAACACGGAGAAGAACCGTGCCATCGTCGAGGGCATCAACATGGTCAGCAAGCATACCAAACCGAATTCCAAGAACCCGCAGGGTGGTATTGTCAAACAGGAAGCAGGCGTGCACATCTCGAATCTGCAGGTCGTCGACCCCGTGAAGGGCGGCGCAACGAAGATCGGCCGTCGTCTCAACGACAAGGGCAAGCTCGTCCGCTACGCTAAAAAATCTGGTGAGGAGATCAAGTAATGGCAAAGAAAGAAAAAGCAGCAGCAGTACCGCAGGGCCCCACGATGGCTCAGATCGGTTATGTCCCTTCCCTTCAGAAGAAGTACAAGGAAGAGATCGTTGACAAGTTGATGAAGGAGTTCAAGTACTCCACCGTGATGCAGGTTCCGAAGCTCACCAAGATCACCGTCAACCAGGGTATCGGCAGCGCAACGCAGGACAAGAAGCTTGTCGAGGTTGCACAGCAGGAACTCACCACCATTACCGGCCAGAAGGCAGTCCAGACCGTTTCCCGGAAGGACATCTCGAACTTCAAGCTCCGCAAGGGCATGCCCATCGGCGTGAAGGTCACGCTGCGCGGCATCAAGATGTACGAGTTCCTGGAGCGCCTGATCGCCGTCTCCCTGCCCCGCATCCGTGACTTCAAGGGCGTTACCGAGAATTTCGACGGCCGCGGCAACTATACGCTTGGCGTGAAGGAACAGATCATCTTCCCTGAGATCGACATCGACAAGATCACGAAAGTGATGGGTATGGAGATCACCTTCGTCACCACGGCGAACAAGGATGAAGAGGCATTCGCCCTTCTCCGTGAATTCGGCATTCCTTTTAAGAACATCAAACACAATAACTAAGAGGTATGGCAAAAGAATCAATGAAGGCACGCGAAGTCAAACGCGCCGCGATGTGTGCCAAGTATGCTGAAAAACGCAAAGCCCTCAAGGAAGCAGGTGACTGGGCCGCTCTCGACAAGCTCCCGAAGAACAGCTCCCCGTGCCGCAAGCACAACCGCTGCTCCATCACCGGCCGTCCGAAAGGTTATATGCGCTTCTTCGGCATCAGCCGTATTCAGTTCCGTGAGATGGCTTCCAAGGGCCTGATCCCGGGCGTCAAGAAGGCAAGCTGGTAGAATTCACACAATATTAATAATAACACATTGGATATCGGGCGCCGCGCAAGGCTTTTTCCGAGTGGCGCCGGGATTCAACTTAAAAAGTTAAAACAATGACTGATCCAATTGCAGATTATCTGACAAGAGTTCGCAATGCCTATCTCGCAGGTCACAAGACCGTCGAGGTTCCGGCATCGAAGATGAAGCTCGAGATTACCCGCATTCTCCACGAGAAGGGGTACATCCTCGCGTACAAGGTTGTTGAGGGGAAACCCTGCAACACGATCAAGATGGCGCTCAAGTACCATCCGGAGACCAAGAAGGCGGCTGTGAAGAAACTCATCCGCGTCAGCTCCCCGGGTCTGCGTACCTACACCGACGTGGAGAACATGCCGCGCGTGCTGAACGGCCTGGGCATCGCTATCCTTTCCACCTCCAAGGGCATTATCACCGACAAGGAAGCCAAGACGCTCAATGTCGGCGGCGAAGTGCTTTGCTACGTGTACTAATTGTTAACAATTAAAATTGAAGAATAATGTCAAGAATCGGTAAATTACCTGTAAACCTTCCCGCAGGCGTCACGGTTTCCGTCGACGACCACGTCGTTAAGGTGAAAGGCCCGAACGGAGAACTGTGCCAGAAGATTGATCCGGACATCGAAGTCTCCGTTGATGGGGGTGTTCTTAACGTGAAGCGTCCTACCGACCAGCCTCGCCACCGTTCGATGCACGGCCTCTACCGCGCACTGATCCACAACATGGTGGTGGGTGTGTCTGAAGGCTATACCATTAAACAGGAACTCGTCGGTGTCGGTTACCGCGTCGAGGTCAACGGACAGATCGTCACGTTCAGCCTCGGCTATTCGCACGACATCCAGTTCCAGATGCCCAAAGAGGTGAAGGCTGAGGCCGAGCCTGTGAAGAAGGGCCAGAACCCCGTGCTGGTGCTCAAGAGCGCTGACAAGCAGCTGCTCGGCATGGTGGCAGCCAAGGTGCGTTCTCTCCGTAAGCCTGAGCCGTACAAGGGCAAGGGTATCAAGTTCGTCGGCGAGCAGCTCCGTCGCAAGGCCGGCAAGAGTGCTTCCGCTAAATAATAGGAGATAGAGTTATGGCATTGACTAAATCAGAAAGAAGAGAAAGGATCCACCACCGCATCCGCAAGATCGTCAACGGTACTGCTGAGCGCCCGAGAATGGTGGTTTTCAGGAGTAATAAACAGATCTACGTCCAGGTAGTGGACGACACCAAAGGTGTGACCCTCGCTTCCGCATCGTCCAACGACAAGGCGCTGGTCGAGGCTTGCAAGGGCAAGACCGGTGTCGAGGCTGCTGCAGTCGTCGGCAAGGCCATTGCAGAGCGTGCCATCGAGAAGGGAATCTCCACCGTCGCTTTCGACCGCGGAGGCTACCTCTATCACGGAAGAGTTAAAAGTTTGGCTGAAGCTGCCCGCGAGGGTGGCCTTAAATTCTAAGGATTATGGCAGACATCAATGTTAAGAAAGTAAAGACCACGGACCTTGAACTGAAGGACCGTCTGGTCGCAGTCCAGCGCGTGACCAAGGTCACGAAGGGTGGCCGTCACTTCAGCTTTGCTGCCATCGTGGTCGTCGGCGACGAAAACGGCGTCGTGGGCTACGGTCTTGGAAAGGCAAACGAAGTTACCACCGCGATCTCCAAGGGTATCGAGGACGCAAAAAAGAATCTTGTCCGCATCCCGCTGAGCAAGAAGACCATCCCGCACGAGCAGGCCGCCAAGTTCGGTGGTGCGCGCGTGTTCATGAAACCTGCAGCACCCGGTACCGGCGTGAAGGCCGGCGGTGCAATGCGTGCCGTGTTCGAGTCGGTGGGTATCAGCGATATCCTCGCAAAGAGCAAGGGCAGTTCCAACCCGCACAACCTGGTCAAGGCGACCGTCGCCGCTCTCACCGAGATGCGTGACGCCTACACCGTGGCCGGTCTCCGCGGCATTCCTATGAACAGAGTATTCAACGGCTAGGAGGTTTTGAACTATGGCAAAGGTTAAACTCACCCAGATCAAGAGCAAGAGCGGCGCTACGAAGCGTCAGATTGCGAACCTCACTTCGCTCGGCATCCACCGGATGCACCAGAGCGTGATTGTTGAACTCACTCCGGTAACCGAGGGCATGATCGAGAAGGTCCTGCACATGGTGACCGTCGAACCCGTTAACGAATAGGAGGAACAGTAATGAAACTTAACAATCTTACCCCTGCAGCAGGTTCCGTGCATTCGGAGAAGCGCGTCGGTCGTGGCCCGGGTTCGGGTCTCGGCAAGACCGCCGGCCGTGGTAGCAACGGTGCGAAATCGCGTTCCGGTTATGCCCGCAAGATCGGTTTCGAAGGTGGCCAGATGCCTATCCAGCGCCGCCTCCCGAAATTCGGCTTCAAGAACCACAACAGAGTTGAATACAAGGCAGTCAACGTGTCGGATCTCCAGACGATCAGCGAGCGTTTCAACATTACTGCCATCGACGTGGATGTCCTCAGAAGCGCAGGCTTCGCAGCGAAGGGCGACCTCGTGAAGATCCTCGGCAACGGGGAACTTACCGCGAAACTCGACGTTACGGCCGATGCATTCTCCGCATCCGCTATCAAGAAAATCGAGGAGAAAGGCGGAACCGTCACCAAACTCTAAACCCCGGAGGGCCTTATGAAAAGATTTTTTCAGACAATAGCCAACATGTTCAAGATCGAAGATCTCCGGAAACGGCTGATCTATACCTTCTTGCTGATCGTAGTCTACCGTCTCGGCAGCTACGTCGTCATCCCGGGTATCGACGCCAGCCAGATTGCTGCCCTGCAGCAGAAGACTTCCGAAGGTCTGGTCGGTCTGTTGAATATGTTCTCCGGCGGTGCGTTTGGTAACGCGTCCATCTTCGCGTTGGGCGTGATGCCTTACATCTCCGCATCTATCGTGATCCAGCTTCTGGGCGTGTTCCTCCCGTCCTTCCAGCGCCTCCAGCGCGAAGGTGAGAGCGGCCGCCGGAAGATGAATCAGTATACGCGTTACCTCACGATCCTGATCCTGGCGATCCAGGGTCCGGCCTATGTCGCGAGCCTTCGTTCGACCCTCCCTCCGGAGGCGTTCGTCACCACGATGGGCAGCGGCTGGTACGGCCTCTTCGCCACGCTGATCCTGATCGGCGGTACGATGTTCGTCATGTGGTTGGGTGAAAGAATTACAGACCGCGGCATTGGTAATGGTATTTCCCTGATCATCATGATTGGTATCATTGCACGTCTCCCTCAGGCATTGTGGCTTGAGATCACGGAGAAGTGGAACTCCGCACTCGGCGGCATGCTTGTGTTCGTCGTCGAGATGGTGGTCCTCTTCCTCGTGTTCGTCGGCACGATCGCTCTGGTCCAGGCTGTAAGAAAGATCCCTGTACAGTATGCGAAACGTATTGTTGGCAACAAGCAGTACGGCGGTGTCCGCCAGTACATTCCGTTGAAGATCAATGCGGCCGGTGTCATGCCTATCATCTTTGCACAGGCACTGATGCTCTTCCCGCTCATCTTCTCGAACTTCAACGCCACCAAGGGTTTGGCTGCTGTAATGAGCAACACGAACGGTTTCTGGTATAACTTCGTCTATGCCATCATGGTCATCCTGTTCACGTATTTCTACACCGCTATTACGGTGAACCCGACCAACATGGCAGAGGAAATGAAGAAGAACGGCGGCTTCATCCCGGGTTGCAAGCCCGGCAAGAAGACGGCCGAGTATATCGATTCCGTCATGTCCCGCATCACGCTGCCCGGTTCCATCCTGCTTGCACTGGTCGCCATCCTCCCTGCATTCGCACGGTTGCTCGGCGTCAACTCGCAGTTCGCACCCTTCTACGGCGGTACTTCGCTGCTGATCCTCGTGGGTGTGATCCTGGATACCCTCCAGCAGATCGAGAATCACTTGCTTATGCGTCACTACGACGGACTGATGAAGACGGGTCGTCTCAAAGGCCGTTCGGGTATGTAATTTTGATAGATTCATTCAAATGATCAAGCTTAAATCCGAAGAAGAAATCGCAATCCTGCGCGAGAACGCCCTGATGGTGTCGAAGACACTGGCAGAGGTCGGCCGCCACGTGGAGCCGGGTATCACTACCAAGGAGCTCGACGTGATTGCCGAGAAGTTCATCCGTTCGCTCGGCGCGGTGCCCGGTTTCCTCGGATACGAGGGCTTCCCTGCAACCCTGTGCCTGTCGGTCAACGATGTGGTCGTACACGGCTTCCCTTCCGCGTACAAGCTGAAGGAAGGCGACGTCATCTCGGTGGACTGCGGTACGGTGTACAGGGGCTTCTACGGCGACTCGGCCTACACGTTCCCCGTGGGAAAGGTCGATGCCCGCACACAGGCACTGCTCGATGCCACCCGGCAATCGCTGGAACTGGGCATCGCGCAGGCCGTGGCGGGGAACCGCACCGGCGATATCGGCGAGGCGGTCCAGTCGTACTGCGAAGGCCTCGGCTTCTCGGTGGTCCGCGAGATGGTCGGACACGGGCTCGGACGCGACATGCACGAGAGCCCCGAAGTCCCCAATTACGGACGCCGCGGACACGGGGTCAAGCTGCGCGAAGGCATGGTCATCTGCATCGAGCCGATGATCAACGCCGGACGCAGGGAAGTATACCTCGACGACAATGGCTGGGCCGTGCATACGGCCGACGGCAGCAAGTCGGCTCATTTCGAGAAGACGGTCGTCGTCCGCCACGGACAGCCGGAAGTCCTGACCACTTTTGAATTTATTGAAAAGAAATAAGTTGAACCATACGTTTTAGTATATGCCGAAACAATCAGCAATAGAAAAAGAAGGAACCATCATCGAGGCCCTGTCGAACGCAATGTTCCGCGTAGAACTGGACAACGGTCACGTGATCATCGCTCATATCTCGGGCAAGATGCGGATGCACTACATCCGGATCCTCCCGGGAGACAAGGTCCGGGTAGAAATGTCCCCGTATGATTTGACCAAAGGAAGAATATCTTTCAGATATAAATAAAAACTTACTCAAATGAAAGTTAAAACATCCATTAAGAAGCGTAGTGAGGATTGCAAAATCGTAAAGCGCAAAGGCCGCCTGTATGTCATTTGCAAGAAGAATCCGAAATTCAAGATGCGCCAGGGATAATTTTTTAATTTGTAAACAATAAAGTAAAAAATAGTTTTATGGCACGTATAGCCGGAGTAGATTTACCTAACAACAAACGTGGAGTCATAGGTTTGACCTATATCTACGGTATCGGCCGCAGTTCCTCCGAGAAGATCCTCTCGACCCTGGGTATCGACCAGGACATCAAGGTCAAGGACTGGAACGACGAGCAGATCGCTGCAATCCGTACGATGATTGCAAATGAGTTCAAGATCGAGGGCGAACTCCGTTCCGCCACTCAGTTAAACATCAAGCGGCTGATGGATATCGGCTGCTACCGTGGCATCCGCCATCGTCTGGGTCTCCCTGTCCGCGGACAGAGCACCAAGAACAACGCACGTACCCGCAAGGGCCGCAAGAAGACGGTCGCCAACAAGAAGAAAGCAACGAAATAAGGTTTAGATTATGGCAAAGAAAACTACAACGAACAAGAAACGTGTTGTCAAGGTTGACGCTTATGGTCAGGCCCATATTTCGTCGACTTTCAACAATGTCATCGTCACGCTGACCAACAGCACGGGACAGGTCATCAGCTGGTCTTCCGCCGGCAAGATGGGCTTCCGCGGTTCCAAGAAGAACACCCCGTACGCTGCACAGGTCGCCGCTCAGGATTGCGCAAAGGTCGCTTACGACCTGGGTCTGCGCAAGATCAAGGCATACGTCAAGGGTCCGGGTGCAGGCCGTGAGTCCGCCATCCGCACCATCCACGGTGCCGGTATCGAAGTTACCGAGATCATCGACGTCACCCCGCTTCCGCACAATGGTTGCCGTCCGAAGGGCCGCCGTAGAGTCTAACATTTAAACGATTTCAGATTATGGCAAGATACACTGGTCCCAAAACCAAAATCGCCCGCAAGTTCGGCGAACCGATCTACGGTCCTGACAAATATTTTGAGAAGAAGAACTATCCTCCGGGACAGCACGGCCTCGCTAAGAAGCGCAAGAAGACTTCCGAGTACGGTGTGCAGCTCGCCGAGAAGCAGAAGGTGAAATACACCTACGGCCTGCTCGAGCGCCAGTTCCGCAAATTCTACGAGAAGGCGAACCGCATGAAGGGCCGCACGGGTGAGAACCTGCTGATGCTCCTCGAGTCCCGCCTCGACAACCTCGTGTACCGTCTCGGCATCGCGCCGAGCCGCGCAGCTGCCCGTCAGCTCGTGACCCACAGCCACATCACCCTTGATGGTTATGTGTGCAACATCCCTTCGACCATCGTGAAGCCCGGCAGCCTGGTCGGTGTCCGCGAGCGCTCCAAGAGCCTCGAGGTGATCCAGGACAGCCTCAACGCTTCCGCTGGCAAGTATCCCTGGCTGGAATGGGACGCAGCAAAGTGCACCGGCAAGTTCGCAAGCCTGCCCGAGCGCAGCGAAATCCCTGAAACCATCAACGAACAGCTGATCGTCGAGTTGTACTCCAAGTAACAGCTGCTTGCTCATCACACTAAAAAACGAACAAGAAATGGCAATTTTAGCATTCCAGAAACCCGACAAGGTGATCATGCTCGACTCGACCGATACCTTCGGACGTTTCGAATTCCGGCCCCTCGAGCCCGGATACGGAATTACGATCGGTAACGCGCTGCGTCGCATCCTGTTGTCTTCGTTGGAAGGTTTCGCCATCACTTCGATCCGCATCGACGGCGTCGCACATGAGTTCGACACCATCCCGGGCGTCATCGAGAGTGTCATCGACATCGTCCTCAACCTGAAGCAGGTTCGCTTCAAGAGAATGATCGAGGACGAGGACAACGAGTCGGCGACCATCCATGTGAGTGGCAAGCAAGAATTTACTGCGGAAGACATTTCCAAGAATCTCTCTTCTTTCAAGGTCCTGAATCCGGAACTTCACATCTGCTCCATGGAGCCGAACGTGAACCTGACGATGGACATCCACATCGGCAAGGGCCGGGGCTATGTCCCCGCTGACGAGAACAAGGTGGAGTCCGCACCCGTGGACACCATCGCCATCGATTCGATCTATACCCCGATCAAGAACGTGAAGTATACGATCGATCCCTGGCGCGTGGAGCAGAAGACGGACTTCGAGAAGCTCAACCTCGAGATTACCACGGACGGTTCCATCCATCCGAAAGAAGCGCTCAAGGAAGCTGCGAAGATCCTGATCTACCACTTCATGCTCTTCTCCGACGAGAAGATCACGCCCGAGGCTCCCGTTGAGGTTGACAGCAAGGAACTCGACGAGGAAGGTCTCCGGATGCGTCATCTGCTCCAGACCAAGCTTTCCGACATGGAGCTCTCCGTCCGCGCACTCAACTGCCTGAAGGCGGCCAACATCGATTCGTTCGCAGACCTGGTGTCCCACCAGCGCGGCGAGCTGATGAAGTTCCGCAACTTCGGCAAGAAGTCGATGAACGAGATCGAGACGATCGTCGAGAAGCACAAGCTGACTTTCGGCATGGATGTCCGCAAGTACGGCATCGAGCCGAAGCCGCCGGTGAACCAAGAAGATGAAAAAGAAACTGAAACTACTGAAACTGAAATAGCAGAAGATTATGAGGCATAATAGGGCAATTAACCATTTAGGTCGTCAGAGCGGTCACCGCAAATCGATGCTTGCCAACATGGCGGCGTCTCTGATTCTCCACAAGCAGATCGAGACCACCCTGGCCAAGGCAAAGGCGCTCCGTTCGTATGTCGAGCCGCTCATTACCAAGTCGAAGGAAGACACCACGCACTCCCGCCGCGTCGTGTTCAGCTATCTCAAGCAGAAAGAGGCCGTCAGCGAACTCTTCCGCGTCGTCGCTCCGAAGATCGCAGACCGTCCGGGTGGATATACCCGCATCGTCAAGACCGGTTTCCGCGTGGGTGATGCTGCCGAGATGGCAGTGATGCAGCTGGTTGACTTCTCCGAGGCAGCTCCGGCAGCCGAGAAGGAAGTCAAGAAGACCTCCACCCGTCGCGGTGGCTCCAAGAAGGCCGCTGCTACGGACGGCGAAACGCCGGCCAAGAAGACTGTTTCGCGCAAGGCGAACTCTCCGAAGGCTGCGAACGAGGCTGTTACCAAGGCTGCTCCCGCAGCCCGCAAGGTTCAGGCTCCCCGCAAGTCCGGCAATTCGTAACAGATGCCCGATCAGGTCGGGCATGACGAAAAAAAAGAGTCTCCATTTCGGGGACTCTTTTTTTGATGTGCCATAATCGGCGTGTCATGCCCGGCTTGACCGGGCATCTCTATTTGGTCGGCTCGTGCTTGTACTTGAACACGATCGCAAACACGATCGCCAGGACGAAGGCGAAGGCCGCGAATACGAACCAGGCGGAAGACCAGCCATGCATCAGGTCGGCGAAATCGGTCCGGCCGACGGTGAAATGATTCACCACCGCCTGCGCGCAAAGCGAACCGATCGAAGCGCCCAGGCCGTTGGTCATCATCATGAAGACGCCCTGTGCGCTGGACCGGATGCTTTCGTCAGTATTCTGGTCCACGAAGAGCGAGCCGCTGATGTTGAAGAAGTCGAAGGCGACGCCGTAGACGACCATCGAAAGGATGAACAGCACCAGCCCGAAGCCGGTAGGACTGCCGGCGCCCAGGAACGCGAAACGCAGGAACCAGGCGAAGAACGAGATGAGCATCACCTTCTTGATACCGAACTTGCGCAGGCAGAACGGGATCAGCAGGATGCAGAGCGTCTCGGACACCTGCGAGATCGACGACAGGAACACATTGTTGCGCACGGCAAAGGCATTGGCGAATTCCGGCGACTGTCCGAACGCATCGAGATAGGGCGTTGCGAAGCCGTTGGTCACCTGGAGGCACATTCCCAGCAGGAACGAGAAGATGAAGAAAACGCACATCTTCGCGTCCTTGAACAGCGTGAAGGCCCGCAGGCCGAAGAGGTCCACGAACGAGGACGATTTCTTTTCACGGTTCACCGGGCAGTTCGGAAGGGTAAAGGCATAGATGCCGAGGATAATGCCCCAGATCGCCGAGACGAAGAGCTGGTTGTGGTCGTTCTTGAAACCGGTGAAGTTGACGATCCACATCGAGATGATGAAACCGATGGTACCGAAGACGCGGATCGGCGGGAAATCCTTCACCGTGTCCATGCCGGCTTTCGTCAGGGCATTGTAGGAAACGGAGTTGCCCAGGGCGATGGTCGGCATGAAGAAAGCGACGGCCAGGGTATACCAGGGGAAGATCTGTCCGAAGGTCACCTCGTTGCCGTATTTCATGCCCATGAAACCGGCGATACCCATGAAGACAGCCGAGAGCAGGTGGCAGATGCCCAGCATCTTCTGGGCCGGAATCCACCGGTCGGCCACGATACCGATCAGGGTCGGCATGAAGAGGGAAATGATGCCCTGGATGGCGAAGAACTGACCGATCTTGGCGCCCATGCCCACGCGGCCGAGGTAGATGCCCAGCGAGCAGAGATAGGCACCCCAGACCGCGAAGATCAGGAAGTTCATCACGATCAGTCTGATTTTTAGGTTGGTTTTGGCTTCCATATCGTTAATGTTGAATTATTTCGGGGCGAGTTTGTAGAGGATGGCCGCAACGATGGCAAAGAGGATGTTGGGCGTCCACAGCGCGATAGCGGGCGCCATGATGCCGGCCGTGACGAACATCTGGCTGAAGCGCATGAACAGGATGTAGGTGAAGCTCAGCGCCAGGCCGATACCGATGTTCAGGCCCAGTCCGCCCCGCTTCTTCCGCGAGGAAAGCGAGACGGCGATGACCGTCAGCACGAAGGCCGAGAACGGCATGGCGATCCGGTTGTTCTTCTCGATGAGCGAACGCTTGACGTCGGCGTCGCCGCGCAGCTTCTGCACTTCGATCATTTCGTTCAGGTCCTTCTCTGTCATTGCTTCGACGGAGTTCTTGCGCCGGTAGAAATCGTCGACCGTCAGGCTGATGACCGTGTCGAGCTGCCGCCCGGCCACCACCATTTCGGATTCGCCGTAGAAATCACGCTTGAAATAGTTGCGCAATTTCCAGCCGCCCATGGTGGAGTCCCATGCGGCGGATTCGGCCGAGAGTTTCGACCGCACCTTGTTGTCCTCGATGTGCTCGAGCGTGAAGCGGTAGGCGGTGTTGGCCCAGCGGCTGAACTGTTCCACATACACGAAATCGCCGGGCGCGATCTGGTAGTGGATGTTCCGCATCTGGTCGGCGACGATCGCCTGTGTCTTGATGTATTTGTTCTCGAAGTCGAGCCGCCGCTGGTTGGCGGGCGGGATGACATAGAGGCCCAGCAGCAGGGAAAGGCCGCAGATGACGGCCGCCGAGAACATGTAGGGCGCCATCAGGCGCTTGAAACTGATACCGCCGGCCAGCATGGCGACGATCTCGCTGTTCTGCGCAAGCTTCGAGGTGAAGAAGATGGCCGAGACGAACACGAGCAGCGGACTGAAGCTGTTGACGATCCAGGGAATGAAGCCGGCGTAGTAATCGAACACGATCTCGTGGACCGACACGCCTTTCTCCACGAACTTGTCGATCTTCTCGCTCAGGTCGAAGATGACCACGATCGAGACGGCGATAAGGATCGTGAACAGGAAGGTTCCGAGGAACTTCCCGATGATGTAGCGGTCCAGGATCTTGATGTTCGTCTTCTTCATTATAACCTGGTTTCCAGTTTGCGGACCATGGCTTCCTTCCAGGCTCCGAAGTCGCCGGCGGCGATGTGCTCGCGCGCCTGCCCGACGAGGTTCAGGTAGAAGGCGAGATTGTGCTGGCTGGCGATCTGGGCGGCCAGCATCTCGCCTGCGACGAACAGGTGGCGCAGATAAGCCTTGGAGTAGCAGTGGTCAACAAAAGACGTTCCATCCGGATCGAGCGGCGAGAAATCGTCCGCCCATTTCTTGTTCTTGATATGGATCACACCCTCGCTGGTGAAGAGCATCGCGTTGCGTCCGTTGCGGGTGGGCATCACGCAGTCGAACATGTCCACGCCGCGGGCGATGCCTTCGAGCAGGTTGGCAGGTGTGCCCACGCCCATCAGGTAACGGGGCTTGTCCTGCGGCAGGACCGGGTGGAGCAGTTCCAGCATCTCGTACATCTTTTCGGTGGGCTC
>LUZE01000009.1 GCA_001602845.1 Bacteroidales bacterium Bact_13
TGACGTTGTCCGACCAGTTCATGGCCATCCTGCTGCCGGGCAACATGTTCCGGGATTCGTACCGACGCTTTGGCCTGGCTCCGGAGGTGCTCAGCCGCACCCTGGAGGATTCGGGGACCGTGAGTTCCGTGCTGGTGCCCTGGAATACCTGTGCCGTGGTGCAGTCGAGTGTCCTCGGCGTGGCTACCATGGCGTATTTCCCGTTTGCGATCTTCTGCTTCATCACGCCGCTGATCGCCATCACCTTTGCTTATACAAACTTCAGAATTCATCGATTGACAGAAAATGAGGTTGTTCAATAAATGGTTTTTCCTTCTGTCGCTCGCGATTCTCTCCGCTGTTCCGGTGAATGCGGAACCGGTGCCGGAAGGACGTGCGCTTGAAGCGGCCCGTGCCTTTTTTCGGAATGATGACAACCGGGCCCTGCGAATGGCTCCGTTGCAGCGTTTGGAATGGAATCGTGCGCCGCTGGTCAAGGCCGGCGCCTCCGATCCGGCATATCATATCTTCAACCGTGCCGGTGGCGGCTTCGTGATCATCGCCGGAGATGATGCCTGCGCTCCGGTGCTGGCCTATTCGTTCACGGGGCGTTTCTGCGTCGGAGATGACATGCCCGAAGGACTTCGCGACTGGATGGATGAGCTGGAAGAACTGGTTGCCATCGCCCGGGAGGACGGCGAGCCTTCCCGCCGTGTATTCGCAGGCGAATGGAACGAATTGTTCGTTCCGACGAAGGCCACCGTCGGCGGATTCAAGCCCGCCATCAAGCATCGGACGCCGTCGTGGGGCCAGCGGACGCCGTTCAACGACCTGGCGCCGATGATCAACGGAAAACGGGCTGTCGCCGGATGTGTCCCGCTGGCGATGAGCATGCTCTGCAAGTTCTATGAATATCCCGCCATGGGCAAGGGGAATCTGCCTTCCTATACCTACGAGCCGGAATCCGGCGGCTCGCAGACCATCAGCGGCTATGAACTGGGACATACCTACAATTGGGCCAAGATGAAGATGGAATACAAGTCATACACCGACGAAGAAGCTGCCGCCGTTGCGCAGCTCGTGTATGACTGCGGGGTGATGGCCCAGGTGACCTTTGACTCGTCCACGTCCGGGAACATCAACACCATGGCCCGGAAAGTCATCGAGTATTTCGGGTTTGATGCTTCCGCTGTGGGCGTAAGCCGGAATTACTATACGGACGAGAAGTGGCTGGAGCTGATCAAGACCGAGCTTCAGGAGCATCCGGTGCTCTATTCCGGCCGCTCCGAGGATTCGGGCCACGCTTTCCTGATCGACGGTTACGACACGAACGGCTATCTCAGCGTCAACTGGGGCTGGAGCGGAGACAGTAACGGCTATTTCCGGCTGGATGCCTTCACGCCCGGTTCCAATCACAAGTATATTTACAAGCATGCCGCCATCCTGGGCCTCAAGCCGGATGCGGGCGGAAAGGTGCAGGAATACCTGTACCTGCTGAGCGGAACGTCTTCTTCGGGCGTGGAGTATCACGGCCTGGAAGCAACCTCGCCCATCGTGCCGCGCCAGGATTTCTCGATGAAACTGGGCGGTATCTGCAATGGCGGAAACGAGATGTTCGAGGGCTATTTCATCCTGGCCCTCTGTGATGCAAATGGCAATATCAAGGATTTCGTAAGCGGTTCGCAGTATTATGCTACGACGCAGCCGCGGCATTGGCGCGGCTATACGGGCATCGTCTGCATCCTGAACCGTTATCCGGAACAAGGCGATATCATCAAGGCTTTCTATCGCAGCTCTTCCTGGCCGGACGACGACTGGCGGGAGTTCCTTTACGACCGGACCGACGGAACGACCGACTCAGTGCCGATCAATGACGGCCAGACACTGGCGGAGGCTACAAACATCTCCTACACAACCACGCTGGGAGAACTGACGGTCGAAACTAAGGATTATGTGGACTGGTCGCTGACCAACGCGGCCGGCGCTTCGATGGCCGATTACGTGACCTATTCGGTGACGACCATGACCATCCGGGAAAAAGACCTGCCAAAAGGAACATATAAACTTGAGCTCAGACGGGGCTCGGAGCAATTGGCTATCGACTTGAAAATGGGAAAGAAATGAAAAGGATCTTCTATGTTTTGATGGCCGCAACCCTTTTGCTGGCCGCTTGTGAAAGGGAAGAACCCTCCATCAATGTTTCGATGGATTCGATCGAGGCTCCGTCCGACGGACTGCAGCAACAGGTCACCATTTCCTGCAACCGTTCCTGGACGGCAACCGCCTCCGAACCCTGGATTTCCCTGAGCCCGGAGTCCGGTTCGAAGGGAGAGGCGAACCTGGATATCCGGATCGAGCCCAATACGGGCTCTTCCGCCCGGAGCGGTTCCGTTTCCGTGACATGTGGCGGCCTGATCCGTTATATCACGATCCGTCAGGCACAGCCGTTCCGCCAGCAGCTGTCGATTTCGCACAACCGGAAAAGCATGACCGCACCGGACTTCCGCGGGAACGGCCTGGTCGTTGAAGTGGACTGGGGTGACGGTACCGTGGTTCCCTGGCGTTCCGGTATCGATCACGGTTATGAATCGAAGGGCCCGTACACCATTTCTATGAAAATAGCCGGTGCACAGTGGTTTCAGGTAACCGACGTGACCGGCATTTCCGAGATCGATCTCAGCGGATTCTGATCCTATTTTCTGAAGAAGCGGATGATTTCCTGCATCAGGCAGTTAATCTGTTCCTGGCTGTCGAGCGTCTCGACGGGGAAGCCCAGCACGACGGTCTTGTAACCGCCCTGGTAGGCCACACCGGCCGAGATGTTGTTCTCCTTGTAACGGAAAACCGTGTATGCATCCGTTCCGGCCGGCACGAGCCCGTCCGGCGATTCGACGGCATAGATGCGGTCGTTCCGCTCCGTGTTGAAGACGTAGCGGCTGCCCGGAACGATACCCAGCGGGTTCTGGACGCCCTTGACCTCTCCGGTCACGGCTGCGGAATTGGTCATCCACTTGTAGTGCAGTACTTCCTGCGCGAAGGTCTTGGCTGCTTCGACATGGTCTGCCACGTACGTTGAGTCCGTATCATACTGGAAAATGGGCTCCCAGATATCGCTTCCCACATAGGCACCGGATACGAGGATGTTGCCGCCTCCCGCGGTCAGACGTTCTATCTGGCTCCGGAGGGCAGGGGTGAACACTTCATAACGGGGCGCGCAGGCGCCGGGACGGCCCATCTGGGTAGTAATCTGTTTTCCGCAGATCAGGTCGACGGTCTGGTAGCGGGCCAGGTCGATGACTCCGTCTTCCACGGCGCTGCGGCTGGCAGACACGAAACTGCATCCGGCGCGCATCAGGGCGATGCCGTGGGTGTAGGGATAGTCGAACGTGTTGCCTGCCAGCGGCTTGGTTTCGTAGTCACTGTCGGATGCTCCGAATCCGGCACTGTCGTCGTCCATCCATGGAATCCAGCGACGGAAATCGTGCTGTGCGCCGATATACGAAATGTCGTAGAGATAGGGGACACCGCCGTCCAGCTTGTCCTGGAAGCCGGCGTACAGCGAGTCGGCGGACGCGAAGGAAACCGGTGCGCTGACGCGGTCGAAGTTGTTGACGACCAGTGCCACGGGAGCATCTTCCGACACCAAGCCCACCGACAGGATTTCGCTCGGAAAGCTTTCGCCGCCGGCGTTCGTGGCCGTCACCTTGAAACTGTAGACATGGCCGGTTTGGATGGCGACGGACGTATGCGCTTCGGAGAGTGCGACACCGTTGTCAAAGCCGCCGTCGTCCATGCGGGTGTAAAGGATATAGCCGGTCGCATCCGCCGTGGGCTCCAGCGGATCCACGACAGGCGCCCAGCTCAGGCAGGCTTCGCCCTCTGCATTGATATGCGATTCGAAATCCTTGACCGGCAGGGGCTGCACGATATATTGGAAGCCGTTGAGCCAGGCCAGGTATTTCAGCATGCCCTTGTAGATGGCACGGGAGACGGTGAACCGGAAATTCGGATCCAGGCCGTAGCGCATGTCGGCCAGGTTCTGGTGCGAAAGGAGCTCCAGGAGCATGCCCGGCACTTCGGGCATCCGGCTCTCGGCATAGGAACGGTCCCAGAGCTGGCGGCGGCTCCATAGGGGCTCGTGGAGGGCCCGGATGTCGTTGACGATCTGTGTCTGGACGATGTCGGCGTAGTCGCGGCCAATGGAGCGGTCTTCGCCGTTGGGGTATTTTTCATCGTCGTTCGACAGCCGGGTATAGATGGACAGGGTGCCGACGATTGAGTCGTTGAGCGTGGTACCTGCATCGGTGTGGAAAGCGAACGACAGGTCGAGCGGAATGTTGTATCCTTTCTTGTCCGGCTTCAGGTATGAGCCGTCGGATAGGGTGTTGACCCAAAGGCCGCGGGACATATAGTCGTCGTTGTAGTCGGTGGTGTTCAGGTTCCGCGAATAGATGGTGTCGACGAATCCTGCCCACTGCAGCCAGTAGCGCGAGCCTTCAGTGAAACGGGGATAGCCCGAGACTTCAGGCTCCACGTCGAAATCGCCTTCCTTCACTTCGTTGGGCTTGCGGGCCATGTTGCCCATGCCGCCGCCGAACTTGACGGCATCGGCCGTGAGAATGCCTTCTCCCTTGTTGGTCAGGAACACGCCCTGGCCTTCGTGCGCCCCTTTGCAGAAGCCGAAGCGGCCCAGGTAGATCCACGTGCCTCCGCCCATTTGCTGGTTCACCAGGAAGCGGGTCGTGCCGCCGTTGTGCTTCACTTCGTACTGGGCGGCCGTGGTACTGCGAGGCAGGGTCTGATAGGACACATAGACGGCATATTCTCCGTCAGCCGGGATTTCGGGGATCCAGCTGGCGCGGCTGTCACCTTCCACGGCGGGATCGGCCATCCTTGCGGTACCCATCCGGAACGGATTCTCCTGATACAGATAACTGCCCTTGGGATTTGCAAAGCCCGTATCGGGTGCCGCGGTCCAATAGCCGACTTCCCGGTATCCTTTCTCGGGCGGGTCGTTGTCCACGATCACTTCGTTGACATTCCAGTCACGTTCGCGGGGCAGCATCACGATGGCACCGGCATTCTCGAGCATCGGGACGAGGAACGGCACGACATAACTCTGCGTATAGAGGTCCTCGACGGTCTGCAGGATGCGGGCGCGCTGCCATTCCCAGCGCTTGAGCGACTGCTCGTAGTACCAGCCGTGGCTCTGCCACATGGCAATATGCCGGTTCTGGAGGCCCTGGGTGGGCTTGTTGGGCGAGGAGGTGCGCGTCACCAGCGGTGCAATCATCTTGTCGTGGTAGTAACCGGCATATTTGTAATGTTCCTTGACGGGCTGGGAGGCCGGTTTGTCAACATAGTAATGGCTCTTGTAATAGTCGATGGGTTTCTTATCGGCGTAGAGCGTGAATTTATCCTTGTATTTCGCGTATTTCTTCGGCATGGTCTCCCGGACGATCGACTTGATGTCCTTCAGCTCCTTGTCGCGGAGCGGGAAGTCCACCAGGCCGCGGCTGAGGTCGAGCCGGAGTGTTCCGTCCTTGAGGATCGTGGCCTTGTCGACGTAGACGAAGCTGCGGACGGAGGTCTTTTCGGTCAGGTAATGGGTCAGCGAGTCTGCCATGGGCTGGAGGTCCTTGTCGCGGGCTGCGCGGGCGGGCAG
>LUZE01000010.1 GCA_001602845.1 Bacteroidales bacterium Bact_13
CAAGAACGTCCGCCCCTTCGTCCGGCCGTACCGGTGGCTGGTGGCCATCACGCTGATCCTGACCCTCGTCGGGTCGTTGATGGCGCAGGTCAACGCCATCGTCCTCGACCGCACGGTCGACGCCATCAACGCGCTGATCGGCACGGACTTCACCTGGGCACAGGCCGCCCGCATCATGACCGTCATCTCCATCGTCCTGCTGGGCAAGGAGATCCTGTCGGCCCTGATCACGTTCGCCCAGAACTACTACGGCGAGCGGATGCGCATCTTCGTGTCGCGTGACCTGGCGCAGGCCGTCGTCGAGAAGGTGCTGACCTTCCGGATGGCCTACTTCAACACCGACGAAAACGCCACCGGCAAGGTTCAGGCCCGTATCGACCAGGGCGTGAGCAGCCTCTCGCGCACGGTGCAGAACTTCTTCATCGACCTGCTGCCCCTGTTCTCGACCGCTATCCTGGCACTCATCCTGATGTTCGCCGCCAACGTGTACGTGGGACTCGTAGCCCTGGGCATCGTGCCCGTTTATTTCATCATCACGTACCGGCAGGCCCGCCGGCTCAAGGGCTGGCGGCGTGAGATGCGCGGCCACCTGGAAGCGAAGAGCCAGGGCATCAAGAACATCATCGACTCGATCAACGTCATCAAGAGCTTCAACCGCGAGAAGATCGAGGCGCAGAAGCAGCTCGATATCCAGAATCAGGTGACCGACAACCAGATGAAGACCCGCAAGGTGGCCTTCTACTACAACGGCCTCAAGAGCTTCGTCAAGCAGGTCGGCACCGTGCTGGTCATCATCCTGACGGCCTATCTGGTGCTCAAGGAGTATCCCGGCATGACCATCGGTAAGATCATGTACCATGTGATGCTGTTCAGCAACGTCATCGCACCGATCACGCAGCTGCAGCGCATCTTCGACGACGTGAACG
The DNA here is from genome assembly GCA_001602845.1 of Bacteroidales bacterium Bact_13. Classification (GTDB taxonomy): domain Bacteria; phylum Bacteroidota; class Bacteroidia; order Bacteroidales; family UBA932; genus Cacconaster. Next base: position 927 of record LUZE01000010.1, read on the forward strand.
ACGCCCTCATCTACGCGGAAGGCTTCTTCGGCATCCTGAATTCCGAGAAGGAGATCGAGCCCACGGGCGATTACCGTCCTGAGAAGATCCATGGCCGTTTCGAGCTCCAGCATGTGGACTTCACCTATCCCAACGGCAACCAGGCGCTCTACGACGTGAACATGACCATCGAGCCGGGCAAGATCACCGCGCTGGTCGGCCTTTCCGGCGCCGGCAAGAGTACCATCGTCAACCTGCTCGACAAGTTCTACGAGCCGCAGCATGGCCGGATCCTGCTCGACGGCGTGGACCTGCGCGAGTACGACACGAAGTATCTGCGCGAGCACATCGGCCTGGTGCTGCAGAAGAACCACATCTTCGACGGCACCATCGCCGAGAACATCCGCTACGGCAAACCTGACGCGACGGATGAAGAAGTGATCGAAGCTGCGAAGAAGGCCCATCTGTACGAGCAGATCATGGAGCTGCCCAAGCGCTTCGAGAACAAGGCGACCGACCTTTCGGGCGGCCAGCAGCAGCGCGTGGCCATCGCCCGGATGTTCCTCAAGAACCCGCCCGTCATCTTCCTCGACGAGCCGACCGCCAGCCTCGACGCCATCGCTACCGAGCAGATCAAGAACAGCATCGACGCGATCAAGAAAGACCGTACCGTCATCATCATCTCGCACAGCATCTCACAGATCATCGACAGCGAGATGGTGTACGCCCTCAAGACCGGCCGCGTGGAGCAGTCGGGCCATCCGGACGACGTGTACAAGAAAGGCGGTATCTACAAGGATATTATCGACGCTTCCGCCCGGAGCCTCAATATTCAGAAGATTGCCCGGACCATTGATGGTAGGGGCGATGGAAGTCCATCAGATAACGGATGACATCGTCCGTATCGTCGGTGATGGACAACAGCAGGTTCTTGTATTTTCCGCGTTCGTGCAGGTCGGCGAGCAGCGGATAGATCGGCGTCTCTTCCGTATAGTACTTCCGGCCCAGGAAGATCATCGGGCTGGCGTAACCCAGCGTCTCATAGTGGTTCTGCGCGGCGTCCTGGAAGATTTCCTGGAAGGTGCCGGCGCTGCCCGGGGTGTAGATGATGCCGCCCTTGGGGATGGAGATGATGTAGTTCTCCCGGACGCTGTTGTCGAAGAACTTGGCGATTTCCGTGGCAAAGGGGGTTGCGGGCTCGTGTCCGTAGAACCAGGTAGGGATGCCGAGGCTGTGGTACTGCGGGTCGTGGGGGAACTTCTCCATCACTTCCCAGGCGTGCGTGAGCCAGCCTTTGTCGCGGAATGTAGGTGCGGGCGCAACCATGGCGAGGGCGTCCTCGAATTCGGCGTCGCTGCGGCCGGCCATCCAGGCGCCCAGGTGGACGGCTTCCATCGCGCCGGGGCCGCCGCCGCTGACCATCAGTTTCCCGGCCTCGGTGAGGCGCTTGCTGATTTCGGCGATCTGGCGGTAATGCGGATCGGTCCGGTTGACGGCATGGCCGCCCATGACGGCGACGATGTCCTTCTCGTCATACTCGGAGATGAACTGGTCGAGCGCGTTGGCGATGGAATGGTCGTGCAGCACGCGGCAGAGCGTCTCCTTGATGTCGCTGCTCTCCTTGCCCTGTGCCATATAGCGGTCGTAGACGATGGTGTCGTAGCACGTGTAGAAAGTCTCGTGGTAGCCCGGCTTATAGTGCAGATAGAGGGATTGCGCGTTGTACAGCTTGTTGGGAAACACCTTGAAGGGCATCTTGACGCGGGGGAAGACGATGCACGCCTCGTCCATCGCGTAGTACATGCGCGGCGGGATGATGCAGCCCATGAAGAGGCAGTCCTCGAACCGGTAGTTCTCGATGGGGAAGCCGCATTTTTCAAAGTTGACGGACTGGAAAGCGCAGTGCCGGATGGTCTCGTTGTGCGACAGGACTTGACGCAGGTCGTACAATTCTTCGATTTCGGTGTACTTTTCTCTCATATCTTGCAGATTATTAATATTTTCTCATTGTTCAGCACCGTGGCGAACACGTGATGTGCGCCGCCGTCGGCGATGTCCAGCCGTTTCCGCAGGGCGTCGGTCGTCGTCGGAAAGTTGAGGGCGGTCAGTTCCAGCCGTTCATAGCGCTGTCGGAGTTCGCGCGGCGCAGCGCCGTTCCAGGGCAGGACGTCTTCGACGACGAAGGCCTTGCCGGGAAAACCTTCCACAGGGTTGTCGGCGGTATACAGGTGTGTGCTTGGTGCGAGCTTGGCCAGGCCGAAGCGTTGCGACAGCAGGCGGAAGGCGCCGGCCTTGCGGACGGCCCGGGCGGGCTGGAATAGCAGGGATCCGACCTTGTCGGCAAGGCGCACTTTGGCGGCGGGTTCCTCGGCGGGCGTGAAGGTGAAGCGATAGGTGCCGTCGGTGGCGACGATGCAGGGCTCCGTGGCCGTTGCGCCGGGCTCCAGCAGGAGCAGCAGTTCCTTCACTTCGCCATCGGCCTCGACCACGTGCAGTTCCCGGGTCTCGGGGAACTGTCCCAGCGTGCGGGCGATGTCGGCCATCGGAGAGATCTTGGCCAGCACACGACCGGCCTTTTCGAGCAGCAGATCTTTGATTTCCAGCAGGTTCGGTTCGCAGTCGGCGATGTCGTACACGCGGCGTGCGGCCTTGTCACGGCGGGCCGGGTCGAGGTAAATAAGGCCGAACCGGCCGGACTGCTGCCGGAGCCAGTCCACGCCGTCTCCTTCATGGACCACGATGTTTTCCGCTCCCAGCGCGGCGAAATTGTGCCGGGCGGCCGCACAGAGCACGGCGTTCCGTTCGCAGTAATGCGCTTCGGCCGCCCGTGCGGCCATCGCCCAGCAGTCCACGCCCAGACCGCCCGTCAGGTCGGCCGTCCGCGCCCCTTCCGGCACGAAAGCCTGCTTGTAGCAGGCCGTTTCCTCGGAACTGCACTGCTCGAGCGAGAGGCTGTCGGGGTAATCGATCGCCAGGCAGGCATACCACGACGGGACCTTCTCCCGGATCTTCCGCCGCCCTTCGATCACCCGTGCGGCCCGGCGCACGTCGATCTCCGGCCATCGCCCTGCCGACAGCAGCAACCGGGCCGGATCGTCATCCGCGTGTTCCCGTACGAATCCGATGAATTTTTCTTCCGGCATCATCTCTACAAAGTTAGCATTTTTGTCGTTTTTTTTCTAACTTTGAAAGATTAAACATGTAACACTATGGCAAATTATCTCGAAGTGGCCAAGACTTGGCTGAGCAACAGTTATGATGTGGAAACCCAGCGCGAAGTGCTGGAGATGATGAAGGGCGATCCGAAATTGCTGGAGGACGCCTTCTACCGCACCCTTGAGTTCGGAACGGGCGGCTTGCGCGGCGTGATGGGCGCGGGCACCAACCGGATGAACCGTTACACGGTGGCGATGGCTACCCAGGGACTTGCCAATTACCTGAAAAAGAATTTCGCGGACCAGAAGATTTCGGTGGTGATCTCCTACGACAGCCGCAACAACAGCCAGCTGTTCGCCCGCGTTTCGGCCGGCGTGCTGATGGCCAACGAGATCAAGGTATACATTTTCGACAATATCCGTCCCACGCCGGAACTGAGTTTCGCCATCCGGCACCTGGGCTGCAAGGCCGGCATCATGATCACCGCCTCGCACAACCCGAAGGAATACAACGGCTACAAGGTGTTCTGGGAGGACGGCGCACAGATCATCGCACCGCACGACAAGAACATCATCGCCGAGGTGGGCAAGATCACTTCGATGGACCAGGTCCTCATCGACGAGGGCTGCTTCCCGGAAGGCATCGGCGCCGATGTGGACAAGGCCTTCCTCGACAGCCAGCTCTCGCTGCTGCTCTCGCCTGAGAGCGTCGCCCGCCATGGTGACCTGAAGATCGCCTACACGCCGCTGCACGGAACGGGTGTCCGGTTGGTTCCCGCCGGGCTGAAGCAGGCCGGCTTCAAGAATGTCTACCATGTAGACGCGCAGGACGTGAGCGACGGCAATTTCCCGACAGTCGTCTCCCCGAACCCGGAGGAACCCACCGCCATGAAGATGGTGATGGACCGCGCCGACGCCGTGGGTGCCGACATTGCGCTGGGCACCGACCCCGATGCTGACCGCGTGGGCTGCGCCATCCGCAACGACAAGGGCGAGCTGGTCCTGCTGACCGGCAACCAGATCGCCACGATCGTGACCAGCTATGCGCTGACGCGCTGGCACGAACTGGGCAAGCTCGACGGCAACCAGTTCGTGGTCAAGACGATCGTGACCACCGACCTGCTCAAGAAGATCTGCGCGAAGTATGGTGTCGAGATCTTCGACGTGCTGACCGGCTTCAAGTACATTGCCGAGATGCAGCATCGTTTCGAGGGCAAGAAGACCTTCATCTGCGGCGGCGAGGAGAGCAACGGCTTCAACGTGGGCTCGTTCGTGCGTGACAAGGACTCTGTTGTCACCTGCGCGATGATCTGCGAGTGTGCGGCCTGGCTGGCCGACCGCGGACAGTCGCTCTACGGCTATCTGCAGGAGATCTACGCTGAATACGGTTACTTCAAGGAGAGCCTGATTTCGGTGACGAAGAAGGGCAAGGACGGCATCGAGCAGATCCAGCAGATGATGGTGGATTTCCGCACGAATCCGCCGAAGGCGCTGGCCGGATCGCCGGTGGTGAAGGTGGTGGATTACAACGAGCCGGAGAAGACGGGTCTGCCGAAGTCGAATGTGCTGCAGTTCTTCAGCGAGGACGGCTGCAAGGTGACGGTGCGTCCTTCCGGCACGGAGCCGAAGATCAAGTTCTACTTCAGCGCCTGCGGTGCCGACGCTGACGCCCGCAACCAGGCGCTGCGCGAACAATTCTCCGCATAAGCATTTCGAACTCCTCCCGTTAACAGTGATAAGGCTTGTGCTGTTTAAGCGCGGGTGGTTCATTGCTCCGGAACACATGCCGCGAGACGGTTCCGGAGCAATAACCAGAGCGCAAAAGCACAAGCCGTAATTATGTTATCAATGAATAGTTACGAAGATAAAATCAAGTGGCTGTTTAGTCAGTTCCCTTCCTATCAGAAGGTGGGGAAAGTGGCGTATAAGCCGGGAATCGAGACGATGGAGGCGTTTGATGCGGCGCTCGGTCATCCGCACCGGAAGTTCCGCAGCATCCATGTGGCCGGGACGAACGGAAAGGGTTCGACCTCTCACATGCTGGCGGCGGGCCTGGCGGCCTGTGGCCTGAAAGTGGGACTCTATACGTCGCCGCATCTGGTGGATTTCAGGGAACGGATCAAGATCATTGAGGGCAACGGCTTCCGGATGGTGCCAAAGGCCTTCGTCGAGGATTTCCTCGACCGCTGGCACGACTTCTTCGATGAACACAAGCCTTCGTTCTTCGAAATTACGACTGCCATGGCTTTCGACTTCTTCGCTGCCGAAGCTGTGGATATCGCCGTTATTGAAACGGGGCTGGGCGGCCGTCTGGACTCGACCAACGTCATTACGCCCATCTTGAGCATCATCACGAACATCGGCCTGGAACACTGTGAGCATCTGGGCTATACGCTGGAGGCCATTGCTGGCGAGAAGGCTGGCATCATCAAACCGGGCGTCCCGGCCGTGGTAGGCGAGTTCCTGCCGGAGACCCGGCCGGTTTTCGAGGAGAAGGCGGCCGCTTGCAGAAGGGAGATTCCCGGTCAAGCCGGGAATGACGAGAAGGGATTATTGACGTTTGCTACAGAAGCGGCGCCCTGCCTGGAGCTGAAAGTGGCCGACCTCGACCTGCCGGGCGACTATCAGGAGCGCAATCTGTGCACGCTGTCGGCTGCCGTCGGTATCCTGCAGCCCATGCTGGGACTCGATCTGGAAACCTTCCGCTCGGGTGTGCGGCAGGCTGCGCACAGTACGGGCCTGCACGGTCGGTGGGAAACGATCCGCGAGGCCGATGAGGCTGCCGGCAAGGCGAAGATTATCTGTGATACCGGCCACAACGCCCATGGCCTGCGCTGGGTCGCCGAGCAGGTCGACCGCATCTCCTGCGACTACGACAATGTGTTCCTCATCCTGGGCCTGGCCCGCGAGAAGGACATCGACGCCATCGCCCCGCTGTTACCCCGCAATGTGAACTACATCTGGACGCAGGCTTCAAGCCCGCGGGCCCTGCCCGCCGTCGATCTGGCCAATGCTATGGCCGACCACGGCCTTTCCGGCCGCGTCGCCTTCACCGTCGCCGCCGCCCTCGACGAGGCCGACAGCCTTGCCTCCGCCAAAGATCTGATCTTCATCGGCGGCAGCAACTTCGTCGTCTGCGAAATCTTATAAAAAAATAAACAACTATTTGTCGAAGACGGTACGGACCAGTTCGACGGGATTCCCGACGGGCTTGGATGCGAATGTGCCGGGACGCTCGGACCACCAGGCGTATTCGAAGTCTTTCATGGCTTCGAGAAGCGTGTCGAAACGTTCGCCTTCCAGCTTTTCGCCGGCAGCCATTGCTTCATCCACGGCCTTGAAAAACATCTCCCAGCGGCCCTTGTAATAGGTTCCCACCAGGCCGGCCCAGGAACGGTCGGCATAGTCGGTCAGCAGGTTGCCCCGGTCGCCCCAGGTTGTCAGCAGGTTGCGCGCATTCGACTCGAAATAGTCGGCCTCCGCCGCATCGGCGCCCCAGCTGCGGGCGTCGGCAATCCATTTGCCGACCAGGAAATACGGCTGGGAGCCCAGCAGTTCTTCGAGAGTGTCGAAGGTGCCCAGCAGTTCGTCCTTCAGGGCGGCCATCTCCGCCGTGTCGCCTTTCTCATAGGCTGCCTTGTAATCGGCGAAACGCTGCTCGAAACGGTTGCTCAAATACTGCCGCGTCAGGTTGACCAGGTCGAATTCGTAGGAAGGGCCGTGGCCGTCGGCGGCCAGCAGATGGTCGATCACCTCGCGCAGCTTATCGTTCTCATAGTTGAAACGGATGCTGGAATGATAGGAGGTAGAACGCTGGAACGAAGGCCGCAGGTTCATGATCGGGCTGTGCCCCGGCACCGAGCGCTGGATGTAGATCTCGTCGAATAGTTCTTTCCAGGCCGCCCGCGCCTCGTCGTTGTCGACGCCGGTCCGCATCTGTGCCAGCGTACCGGCCCAGGTGTCGAGATCCTGATGCTGTGGCATGTCCCACGCTTTCTCAAAGACGAACTGGTACATGAACGGATTGCAGTCGAAGCCCTCCAGCGTCGAACCCAGGCCCTTGAAGGAAGGTCCGGCCTCGGCGAAAGCACCTTCGATCAGCCCGGATATCTCCTGGATATTGCCGGCCAGGAACGTGTTGCCGCCGAAGTTGCCCAGGTAGCACCAGATGAACGGGATGCCGTAGTAACTCTGCGTCTTGCGCCAGACTTCCATCCGCTCGCAGTAGTAGTCGAGCAAAATCGATTTTTCAGCCGGGTAGGAGGTCAGGAACGCCTTCACGCGTGCGTCGGAATCGCCCTCGAACCAGTACTTGCGCTCGTTGTAGAACAGCCAGGTCATCTGGAGCCAGGTGGCTTCGGGATCGGCTGCGGCGAGGGATTCGTAGACGCCCTGGCTCACGCGACCCAGGTAGTCCGGCTCCCAGCTCTTGGGAATCATCTCGTTGAAGATGTCGATGCCGTAGATGTGGTCGGTGCCGTAAATCTCGACTTCCTTGTCGAGGAACTTCTTCTGGATGACCGGGAACAAGGGATCCTCAGGGTCGAGGAACCACGGATAGTCTTCCAGCGCGAAGCCGGCCCAGTCGCTCATGCGCTCGATCTGTGCATCTGGGTAAATGCGCGCGAGCTCCGGCGGGACGTGCCCCGCAAAGGCCGGGAGGACCGGTTTCATGTTCAGCTCGCGTTCGCGGGCCACGATCTTCTTCTGCAGGGCTTCCTGCCCTTCCAGCCAGGACTTGGGCAGCGGACCGCCCCAGCGGTCGATGTTCAGCATCCGGTGCCACGGCAGGTGGGCCGGGCCGGTAAAGTAGCTGCGTACCTCTTCGTCCGAAAGGCCCAGCTCCGTCCAGACCTGGTACCACACGGACTCCTGGCCCGTGATGGCCAGCGGCAGATTGATGCCGTTGAGCGCCATCCAGTCGATGAAATGTTCCCACTCATCCCATCTCCACCAGGGCATCGTGTAGCCGTATGTGCAGTAGTTCAGGAAGAAACGCTCCGGCACACGGGCGTCAATCGTAATGGACCCGTCCACGGGCGGCAGTTTCTTCGGCATCGTGCCCTTGTCCCAGGCGAACCAGCCGATGTTGACGTGGCAGTAATACTTCAGGTAGTAGTTGAGGCCCACGGCCATGGAGTTGGCGTTGTTGCCGCCCACCGAGATCCTGCTTCTGTCCATCTCGAGGGTGAAGAAGTCGTTTTCTTCTGCGGGCAGGGTCTTGAAGGAGAAGTGGCCGGCCTGTCCGGGGATGACGCGTTGTGCGAGGGCGGCAGCGGCCTTCGCGTCGGGGGTTCCGTCATGTTTGGGAGCGCCGCAACCGGCTGTCAGCAGGGCGGCTGTGAGCAGGAGCCCGGCCAGGACCAGGGCAAAGGTGAAGTTTTTCATAGGTAGGGGAGTCTATCGGAACAGGTTTTCGATTTTTTCGACGATGCCCGGGTCGGATGCGTTGCCGATCAGGCTGGGTTTCAGGTAATGGCAGGCGTGCTCCTGTTTGAAGCGGGCCTCGCCGCCACCAGTGATGTTGAGCATCGCGACGCTCTCGCGCGGCAACTTGCCTGCTTCGAAGGCGTTGATCATGCCCTTGAGGGCCACGGCCGCAGCGGTATGGATATCGATGCCCTCAGTCTCGAGGAAAAGCTGCTGCATCTCGGCGATGTCCTGGTTGGTGGCGCATTCCATGTCGCCGCCGGCGTCGCAGAGGGCGTCGTAGACGCCGCCCCGCAGGCTGTACGGCGGACGGCGGTTGGAGAGCACCTTCGCGTCGATTTCGAGTGCCTGGATGCGGGCTTTCTCGTCGTCCATCGGCAGCAGCGGGCGGCTGCCGGCTTTCCAGGCGTCGTACATCGGCAGGAACGGCACGTTCTGCGACGGGTAGAGCTTCATCTTGTGGCTGCCGAACCGGCCGTCTTCAATCAGGCGGAGGTTGGCTTCCCAGGCGGCGATGGTGCCGGTGCCCGAACCGATGGCCTGGAAATAAGCGTCAGGGATGCGGCCGAGGACCTGTGCGGCGGAAAGGACCGTGGTAGCCATGCCGTCGCGGCGGGCGACGTTCTTGGCGCCGCCTTCGGCGAAGAAGAGCGGCGAGGTGCAGGCCGCGTCACTAAGCGCGATGGCGTCGAAATAGTCGGTGCCGCGCGGCGAGCAGATGAGCTTCACGCAGTCGTTCAGCGGTTTCTCGAACCACAGCGCGCCGATGTTCTCTTCCGGCACGCTGAGCAGGAGCGGAATCCCGTTCTCCGAGCAGACCTTGGCAAAAGCGCGGGCCGTGTTGCCGGCCGAGGCGACCACCAGCACGCGTTTCTCCCCGTCGGGGATGCGGGCGCACACGCTGTAGGCCTCCGTCTCCTTGAAGGAGCAGGTGGTCATCGCGGCACCCTTTTCGGGCCAGAAGCCCGAGAAGGCGATGTAGAGGTTCGGCAGGCCCAGCTTCGCACCGAGCTTTTCGCTATGGTAGGTGATGGTCGGCGCGGAGCCCTGCAGCATCCGCCGCACCGGCATCCAGTCGGCGAACTTGTAGATGCCCATCGCGTCGGGCCCGAACTCGATCTGTTTCTTTTCATAGATGGCACGCACCAGCGACGGCTCCTTGCACTCCGGATCCGCCAGCGTCCATCCTGCATCCTCGAACCGCCGGCCCGTAGCCACCGTCTCGAGAATGTATTTGGTGGGGTTGAATTGTTTCATGAAAAAGTATTCTAAAGATAGATTATTCCACGTTGATGTAGGTCACGATTTTCTCGATGACGTCGCCGCCGACTTTCATGGCGGTCGCCGCCTGGATCTTGTACTGGCCTGTCTTCGTCAGCTGGAACTCGCAGTCAGACTGCGGTTTTACCACCTGCGTCCCATCCGGTTCGGTGATGGTCCACGTCGTTCCTTTATAGATGTAATCGTTGTTCATCAGCTCGAAATCGAACCAGTCGTACTGATGGTAAGCAGCCTTTTTCTTGATGAAGGCCGAAGGTATCAGCGGCCATTCATTAATGGTAGAAACGGCAGGGCCGGGCAATTGTTTCCATTCGGTACCATCCTTATACAGGCAAATTACCTGGTCGCCGAATGAAATGCCTGTGATTTGATACAATCCGATACTGGCGCCAGAGCCTTGTGAAGACGAAACAGAGAAATCCTGGATACTTCCAGCGATGTCATTGATCGAGCCGTCAGATTTTTTCTTGACAGCGAACTTGATCTGTCCACTGTAATTCTTACTGCCCTTATTGATGATCGAATAGTAAATATAGTATTTGCCGGATTCACTGTCCAGCTCAGCACGAACGCCGGGGAAGACGTCAGGTTTCGTACCATCCGCATAAGTTTCCAATTTCGTAAAAGAGGACGACGGTTCGGGATAGAAATCGAAAACAGCGCCGCATTTCCAGGAGTAATTGTATTCAGGCGTGCCGTCCGCATCCAGATTAGTCTCATAATAGTAACCATTGCAGCTGCCGTTCCAGCCAAAGTTGACATGGAACACATCGTTTCCCGATACTGTCCCATACCCGTCAAAGACAAATGCATGGCCATATTGGTTATCTTCGGTCCGGCCGTTGTAGATGATCGGGCGCTGGGCAAGCTGTCCTTTCAGCTTTTCCCGCCACTGATGGGCGGTATAATCGGATGCGTATGCATAATACGCAGCTTTGTTGAACCCCGGGAAATACGTAGCGATGTATTCCGGGATTCTCATTGTGTAGGCACTCGTGTTGTTGTAGCTGTAATACGCACGCATCACGGCGCCCAGGTCGGCCAACAGCTGGTCCATGTTGTCAATATAAGCGCCATTTCCGTCGACAAGGGCGCTGATGATGGCTTGTTTGTTCGTCAGGGTGCGCAGATTCGCCCAGTCATAAACGGTTCCCAACGTATAGGGGGTTACAGCGGAAATGAAGCCGGTAGAGACAGAATAGCTCTCGATGGTACCCTCGCCGTGGGTCGGCATGAGCGTCGGATAAATGCCGCTCAAGGTCGTCATCACCTCGCCGATGGAAGTAGCGACGCACCCTGTGATTGTATATCTACCTTCACCGTCCTTCGGACACTTGGAATTGAAGATCTGTCTTTGATCGGATTGATCTTTATGATAAACTACGCCCTGGCCCCATTCCGGCGTCAGGTAGTCGTCCTTGATGACAGTCACTTCGTCGTCCGGGAACGGACCGGACTTCGTGCCGGTATACTTGAACCATTGCTCGCGGACCTCAGGCGCCTGGGTTGTGGCGGCACGGACATAGGCTTTCATGCGTTCCATCCACCATTTCACGTTCTCCGGCATGCCCTCGACATTGAATTCGTTATGGTCAGAAATGGCCAAGACGGGGGAGACGTTGTCGTCGCCTGCCACGATGACGAATCCGCCGCGTTCACGGCCGAAAACATAGATGGCCGGCTGTGCGCCCTTCGTTGCCACGTCCTCGCCGTCCCAGATCAGTTTTACGTCACCGATGGCCTTAGTGGCCGGCTGAGCCGCCAACACCTTCTTGGCGATATCCAACGCCCGCTCCCGGGACACCGGAGCCGCCTGTACGGAAATGCTGCCGAAAAAGGCCAGCAAAGATATGACAACCAGAATCTTTTTCATCGCGATTATTGCTAATGTCCAAATATGCAAATATAACAAAAGTGGAGAATATTGGCAAGAGGTTGATGGCGCCCATTTTACAAGAAACAACCCCTGTCTCACAGGAAACAGGGGTTGATTTCGGGATGTCGCTGATTATCAGCGAAAAATGCTCCAGAATTGGTTCCGGGATTAATTCACGGTGATGTACGTCACGATTTTCTCAATAACGGCGCCGCCGACGGTCGCCGCCGTCGCTGCCTCAATCTTATACTGACCTTTCTTCGTAAACTGGAATTCCTTGTCAGCCTGGTTTAAGACCTGTGAGTTGCCGTCCGGATCTGTGATGGTCCACTTTGTCCCGTTATACACATAGCCGTTGTTCATCAACTCAAAGTCGAACCAATCGTTCTGATGGTAAGAATCTTTTTTCTTGATAAAGGCTGCGGGCGTCAGAGGCCATTCTGAAACGGTAGAAGCGACAGGACCGGGCAATTGTTTCCATTCTGTGCCGTCCTTATACAGGCAAATTACCTGGTCGCCGAACGAAATATTCGTAATTTCATAAGGTCCGATGCCATAGCCAGTGCCTCGATGAGACTGAACATTGAAATTTGTATTACTTCCTTCGATATCTTGTATTGAGCCGGATTTTTTCTTGACAGCGAATTTGATCTGTCCATTGTAATCCTGACTACCCATATTCATTATCGTATAGTAAAGATAGTAATAAGATCCGCTAGAGAGCTCAGCACGAACGCCGGGGTAAGTATCTTCTTGTCCATTCGCTGCAAAGGCTTCCAACTTGGTAAAAGTAGATGACGGTTCGGGATAGAAATCGAAAATGGCGCCACATTGCCATGAGTAATTGAATTCCGGCGTGCCGTCCGAATCCAGATTGGTTTCTACATAGTAACCGTTGTATTGGCCATTCCAGCCGAAGTTGACATGGAACACATCGTTTCCCGAATGCGTGCCATACCCGTCAAAGACAAACGCGTGGCCATAAACGCCATCCTGAGTCCGGCCATTGTAAATGATAGGGCGCTGGGCAAGCTGTCCCTTCAGTTTTTCCCGCCACTGATGGGCAGTATAACTGGATGCATACTCATAATACGCAGCCTTGTTGAAAGGCGGGAAATACGTAGCGATTTTTTCCGGAATGTCCATAGTGAAGGCACTCGTATTGTTGTAGCTATAATTGGCCTGCATGACTGCGCCGAGGTCGGCCAGGAGTTGGTCCAAATTGTCAAGTAGGGCAATATTATCAGTGCCACCTTCATCGACGGCCGCATGTATGGCAGTCTTATTCATCAAGGTACGCAAACCGGCCCAATTATAATTATATTCAGGATCCAATGTATAAGGATTCTCGGGAGTCGAAGCGGATTTGAAACCGGAAGCGGCAGTGTAGGCCGGAACGGTCCCTTCACCGTGAGTCGGCATGAGCGCTGGATAAATACCGCTCAAAGTCGTCATCACCTCGCCGATTGCGGCTGCGACACACCCCGTGATCGTATACCTGTTACTATTGTCCTTCGGGCACTTGGAATTAAATAGCTGTCTCCCATGATATTCGTAGCCCTGATCCCATTCCGGCGTCAGGATTTCTTTGGTGACAGTTACTTCGTCGTCCGGGAACGGACCGGACTTTGTGCCGGTATACTTCAGCCATTGATCGTGGACCTCCGGCGCCTGGGTCGTGGTGGCACGGACATAGGCTTTCATGCGTTCCATCCACCATTTCACGTTCTCGGGCATATCTTCGACCTTGAAATCGTTATGATCGGAGAGGGCCAGGACGGGGGTGACGTTGTCGTCGCCCGCGATGATCACAAAGCCGCCGCCGTCACGCGTGAACACGTAGAACGCCGGATTGACGGCCGCTTTCGTCGCGACGTCCTCGCCGTCCCAGATCAGTTTCACATCACCGACGGCTTTGGTGGCCGGCTGTGCCGCAAACACCTTCTTGGCGATATCCAGAGCGCGATCCCGGGAAACCGGGGCTGCCTGCAGGGAAAGGCCTCCGAAAAAGGCCAGCAAAGACAGGATAACAAGAATCTTTTTCATCGCTTAACCCTCCACCAACATCATGATAAAACCATTTCCGGTATTGGGGTCGACGATCCATGCCCGGTCCCCGACCACTTTTAGGACTCGCATTTCCGTAGTGGAAGACGTCGAAGAAATGCCTGACACGCCATAGGCGGTCACATCCACATTCACCTTCGTGCCGGCTTTTATTTCATACGGGGTCGACAGCGTCAAGGCAAAACCGGCGTTCCAGTCCTGGATACGGATCTGACGGGTGCTCGCTGTATTCATGAACGAATACTGTCCGGTTGTCTGATTATAAGAGCATTTGACGGCCGCCGATGATCCGGCTGCTACGCTCGTGAAAGCGCCTGAAAGCACGTTGCTCTGAATGAATGCGGCATCATACTGAGCTGCATAGGTGAACGGAGACATCGGGCGGATGTGCGAACGGTTGATGAAATGCGGTTCATCTGCTTTAGCAGTAAAAGCACCGGCATTCAATACCATCGCCTCATCCTGCATGTCTATGACTTCTACTGTCATGCCGGCATCCAGCGTTCCGGCAGGTACTACAATGTAGAAGTCTTTGCCATCACCGTCCGTCGTCAAGGAAACGCCATAGCCAGAACAATCACAGTCAAGTGTCAGCTTCCGGAAAGACTCGGCGGTCTGCCCGTCCTTGGCTATCACCGACGGTGCACTGCCAGAGAAAGAAAGGGAGAAATCGCCGTTCAGCACATCGTTACTTCCCTTGGAAGTTACTACGATGGACTTAATAGCGTCAGAACCCTTGATCCAGAACTGGAGTACACCGAACAGGTTCTTGAAAATGAACCCATTAGCCAGATTATTCGTCGTATTAATGCCGGCGGAAACATTGGCGCCGGGCGCGAAGGTATCCCCTGCCGACTCATAAGTCTGCGTAGCAGGCACGTTAAAAGAAATAGTGCCGGATGCGTCCAAGGCGCTGGCAGCCGAGGAAGGATAAACCGCATAGAACGGTCCATCTCCATCGATGACCGGGCCGGAGAACGTTCCTGTAACCTCACCGATTCCTGCGGTGAGTGTGTATTCCAGTCCGGAAGGATGTGTTGCATTGAACACTTTAATCTTGTCCCCGTCACTCCAAAGGACTTTGTTCCCCTCTGGGAGAATGCTCAAAAGCGTCTTAGTATCTCCCTGCTCCAATGATACGGTGAAGGTCATAGAATCGGGTGCGGGAATCGGTTTCTCTTCCACGAACCCCGGCTGGACCGGATCGTCCACCACGATGGGCTCCATGCAGGAAACAGCAGCCAATGACATGCAAATGGCCGCGCAAATAATCATCAATCTTTTCATGGCCTTTTGCATTAAAATTAGAAATTTTGCCAGGTACCCTGACCGTCCACAACGTACTCTTCGTTTTCCATGTTGGAATAATCGCCGCCAGGAGAACCGGACTGCATGACGACAGGTGCACTAAACAGAACCACTTCAGACAGTGGCCTCTCATAGGTTAGTCTTGGCCTTTTCATAGTATTGTGTTTTATGGATTGTCGCTTTCGCCTTTCAAATATAGGAAAAATCTTTGAGAATTCCTACCATAAAAAGCAAAGAGATGCCCGGTCAAGCCGGGCATGACGAACGGGGAGGCTAGCCTATAGCTATTCCTCGATATTCTCGGCCAGGGCCTGGGCGAAATCGATGACGGGGACGGGGGAGAAG
>LUZE01000011.1 GCA_001602845.1 Bacteroidales bacterium Bact_13
CGCAACACCCAGATCCAGATGGAGCAACAGAAGCTGGATGTGCGGCAGAACGTGCTGGAGTATGGCACACAGGTGGATCGTCTGAAGCGAGCGTACGAGCAGCAGAAAGCCCTCTACGAGGACAAGCTCATCGCCAAGGAAGAATACCTCAAGGCCGAAGAAGACTACCGCCTTGCCAAGCATAAATATGACCTGATTCTCGAGCGATCCAAACAGGACAGTCTCTATCGCGGCACCCAGATCGACCGCATGGAGGAATCCCTGGACAACATGCAGCTCAATATGCAGATGATCCGCAAGCGCAAGAGCAACCTCGTCGTCAAGGCCCCCATCGACGGCGAACTGGGCCTGCTGGACGTGGTGCTCGGCCAGAGCATCTCCAGCGGCACCAAGATCGGCCAGATCAACAGCGTGGGTGTCTACAAGGTTGAAGCGCAGATCGATGAGCACTACATCGACCGCGTGGTCGCCGGCCTTTCCGCCACTTTCGAGCGCCAGGGCGAGACGTATTCCACCGTCATACGCAAGGTCTATCCGGAGGTCCGCGACGGCAAGTTCAAGGCCGATTTCAAATTCGACGGCGAGCAGCCGGACAACATTCGCGCAGGCCAGACCTACTACCTCAATCTCCAGCTCGGCCAGCCGGAAGAGGCCATCATCATCCCAAGGGGAACCTTCTACCAGAAGACCGGCGGAAAATGGATCTACGTCGTTAACAAAGATGGCAACAAGGCCGTCAAAAGAGAGATACGCATCGGCCGACAGAACCCGCAGTACTACGAAGTGCTGGAAGGCCTGGAACCTGGTGAAAGGGTGATTACCTCCGGATATGATACGTATGGTGATAGTGATGTATTGGTTTTTTAAGCTATGAAGAGTTTTTGGAATTTCCTTAAGAAGAATAAGTTATACGGGGCGATCAACCTCGTGGGCTTGACGGTGTCGATGGCGTTCGTGCTCCTGCTGGCGGTGTATGTCCAGCGGCAGCTATCCACAGATTCGTTCCAGAAGAATGCGGACCGGATCTACGTGATTGCCAATGAAGAATGTGTGAATATGGGCTATTGGCTGGATAAGCATCTGAAAAACAACTTCCCGGAGATTGAGAAAAGCTGCTGCGTGGCGAATATGTCATCGGCATCAAGCTTCAGCATCAACGACGAGATCGTCTACGGTAGCATGATGTCAGCCGACAGCACGTTCTTCGATATCTTCAGCTATGAACTGGCAGCCGGAAACAAAGCCGACTGGCATCTTTCCTGGGACCGCTGCATGATCAGCGAGAAATTCGCCAACGCCCATTTCGGCGGCAAGGACCCTGTCGGGCAAGTCATGTTCAGCGAGGAAGGCGGCACCAGTTTGACCATTTGTGGCGTCTTGAAGGATTTCGGCAATTCCGTGCTCAAGACGCCGGACGTGCTGGTCCGCGGCGAGATGATGCCGAAAACCAATTCGGCCCACAATGAGTATATGGGTAATGCTGCCGCGGGGATCTGTGTCGTCATGACTTATCCGGGTGCCGACCTTGCGGCCAAGAAGGGAGAACTGCTGGACTGGCTGGAAGAGAACTTCTGGGTTTATCAGAGCAATCACGACAAGGTCCGGATCATCCCGTTGAGAGAGTTGTATTTCCTCGAAGATGGGAATTTAGATTGGACGGAAACGGTCCAGATGGGAAACAGGGATTTCGTGAACCTCCTGCTTGCGATGTGCCTGCTGCTCCTGGCGTTTGCCGTGCTGAACTATATCAACATGACCACGGCCCTGACGGGCTTCCGGGCCAAGGAAATGGCCACCCGGCGGCTGGTGGGCGCCGACAAGCGCAGCATCTTCCTGAAGGTGATTTCCGAGAGCACCCTCATCTGCGGAATCTCGATGCTGCTGGCCATCCTGCTTGCCGAAGCGCTGGCCCCTGCGGCTTCCCGGATGCTGGAATACCAGGTGTCCATTTTCAAGGCAATTACGCCTGTCAATGTGCTGCTGGTACTGGGCTTTATTGCCCTGCTTGGCTTCCTTTCCGGCATCGTGCCCGCCCTGTTGATCCAGCAAGCGCAGCCTATTGAGATTGTGCGGGGAACGCTCCGGCTCAAGACCAAGACGGTCTATAGCAAAGTCATCATCATCGTGCAGAATGTGGTGGCCGTCGTGATGCTGGTGAGCGCTCTCACGATGGGCCTCCAGATCCGGCATATGATTTCGGCTGACCTGGGCTATAACACCAAGGACATCCTCGTGGTCGATAATGCCTTTGGCCAGACCGGGCAGATCCGGCCGCTGCTGGACCGCCTGCGTGCGGAGCCCTGCGTGGAGGAAGTTGGTCAAGGCGACGGCATTCCGCTGGGAGGAACGAACAACTGGACGATGGAACTGGCGGACGGCCGCTGGGTGTCATTCCAGCAAATACAGGGCGATGATAAATACTTCGATATCCTTGGTCTGAAAGTGAAGCAGGACAACCATCAGCGTGCCTGGTGGCTCAACGAATACGCCTTCAAGCAGATTGGCATAGAGGAAACGGCCACGGAATTCCAGTCTGCCCAAAATGGCACATTTCAGATCGGCGGAATCTACTACGATTTCAAGATCCGTCCTCTGGAGGCTGACCAGAGCGCTGCACTCATCTACAATCGAGGAGAGAATCCGGATGACGATTATCCTTGGGTACTCCTGGTGAAAACCACCGGCGACCAGGCGGCCGCGAAAAAGCAGGTGGAAGCCGCCGTCAAGGAAGTCTTCCCTGATAGGCTTTTCGAAGGCCAGTATATCGAGGAAATGATTGAAGACGGTTTCAAGGACGAGAGCCGGGTGCTGAACATCGTGCTCATCTTCACGCTGCTGTCCATCCTGGTGAGCGCCCTTGGCCTCTTTGCCATGAGCTCCTACTACATGCAGCAGGAAATCCGCAGCGTATCGGTGAAGAAGGTCTTCGGGGCCGATTAT
This sequence comes from Bacteroidales bacterium Bact_13, assembly GCA_001602845.1. Classification (GTDB taxonomy): domain Bacteria; phylum Bacteroidota; class Bacteroidia; order Bacteroidales; family UBA932; genus Cacconaster. Next base: position 2,941 of record LUZE01000011.1, read on the forward strand.
TCCGGGGTCCTAAAGGAACTGGTGCTGTCGTTTATGAAGATGGTGGGAATCGCCTTTGTCATCGGCGTGCCCATTGCCTGGTTCATCATGAGCCGCTGGCTCTCCGGGTACGGACACCGCATTGACCTCCATTGGTGGATATTCGTCCTGGCCGGTGCAGTCGTCGCCCTGATTGCCATCGTCTCCGTCATCAACCAAAGCATCAAGACCGCTCGGACGAATCCTGCCGAAGCGTTGAAGAAAGAATAGAAGAATAGCGATGAAAGTATTCAGAAAGACAGGCGTTTCGACGCTAATCAATATCCTGGGAATGAGCGTCGCCTTTGCGGCGGCGATGATCCTGATGGTGCAGGTGCGTTGGGATACGACCTATGACGCCAATTTCGAAGGACATGAACAGGTGTTCCGGATGGAGAACAATTGGATGGATGACGGCCCCTTCTCCGCCATGTTTTCCAGGCCGATGATTGAACTGGCAAAAACAGCCAGTCCAAACATTGAGGCAATCGGTACGATGATGGGGCTGGGGAAACAGGTCTATTCTCGCGAGGGAGACAAGGAATCCGCCATTACCGTTCCGTCCGTTCTGGTTGACAGTACCCTGTTCCGTGTCTTTCCCTTCGAGTGGGTGGAAGGTTCTGCAAAAGATTTCACCTCTGCGGGCACAGCGGTTCTCAATGAGGCGTTTGCCGAGCTGTTCTTCGGGAACGAAAGTGCGCTCGGAAAGATTCTTCAGGATGGTGACGGGACTACAGTCCGTATCGTGGGCGTGTTCAAAAACACACCGCGCAACTACAGTATGCATTTCGGTATCTTCGAGAATCTCTCAGACCGGTGGCTCGAAGAAACCAGCGAGTGGTCGTTCACTCCCTTCGTGAGGCTGAAAGATCCGTCCCAGGCTGAGGAGACCCTCTCGGCCCTGAGGGATACCTTCCAGGAGTTCTACAATGAGAATGCTTCGGAAGAAGAACTGGAAAAATTCCGGAAGGGAGTCCGGATGAGCAGGCTGCACGACGCACACTTCGAGCGCGATGTCCGCGCCAATTCCGCCAGCGCCAACAAGGCGATCACCCTTACGCTGGCCGTCATCGCTCTGCTGCTGGTCCTCATTGCCATCATCAACTTCATCAATTTCGCTTTCGCAGAAATTCCTTTCCGCATCAAGAACATCAATACCCGCAAGGTTCTGGGCGAAAGCCGCGGCTCCTTAATCGGACGTCAGTTGTTGCACGCCGGTTTGATTGCGATCATTGCGTTCGCGATTGCCTGCCTCATCATACACGCGGTGGCGGGGACTTCCTGGGCGTCGTATGTGTCCGACAGCCTGGCATTGAAGGATAATGTAGGGACGCTGGCATTGATGCTGGGCATTGCGCTGATCTCCGCAGTCGCTGCGGGGCTGGCTCCGGCATTGTATTCCACATCTCAGCCTGCAGCGCTTGTCCTGAAAGGTTCTTACGGGACCAGCGTGAAGGGAAAGGCGCTTCGCAACCTTCTTGTGGGACTTCAGTTCGTGCTTTCATTCCTCTTCATCCTGATGGCGCTGTTCGTAGGTGTGCAGACCCGGTATATGATCAAAAAGGATATGGGCTTCCCGCAGGAGAATATCCTGCAGGTATGGTGCGGCTATTATGCTGGCGCAGCACACAAGCCTCTGGTAGACAAATTATTGCAGAATCCTGCCATCACGGATGTGGCTTTTGCCGACAACCTGATTGTCTCCGACGGGAAGATGGGTTGGGGCCGTACCGTCGACGGAAAGCAGATTTATACGGAAGTGCTTCCCGTTTCCGATGATTTCTTGCAGTTCTTCGACCTCCAGATGGTGGACGGGCGCGACTTCCAGCCGTCAGACAACCAAAACGAAACAGGCTGTATGATTGTCAACGAGACATTCATACAGATGTATCCGCAGTTTCACGTGGGCAGCCTGATGGGAGGCCATGAGGGCGATACCCAGATCGTGGGCATCGTAAAGGACTTCAACTTCAAGAGCCTGCAGCACGCGATGGGACCGTTGGCACTCTATATCTGGGGAAAGAATCCTTGGAGAAACTTCAGCGTGATGTATGTCAAGACGGTTCCGGGAACCGATTTCAAGGAAATCTCCGACAGTATCAAAGACGCAGTCTGTGCCTTCGACCCCAGCCGCGAGCCGGATCAAGTGAAAGTGCGTCATCTTGACGAATGGATAGAGAATATGTATCAGAGCGAGCAGTCGCTCGGGAAACTCATCACCATCGCCTCCTTTGTGGCCCTGCTGATCGCCATCATCGGAATCATCGGCCTGGTGTTCTTCGAGACGCAGTTCCTGAGGAAAGAGATTGCCGTGCGGCGTGTGAATGGCGCCACAGTGGGCAGTATCCTGAAGATGATCCATAAAAAATACCTGATCATGGCGGGCGTGAGCTTTGTCCTGGCCGCTCCAATAGCCTACTGGCTGATGACAGCCTGGCGCAAAGGCTTCGCCTACCAGGCACCCGTGCCGGCGTGGATCTTCCTCGTTGCACTTCTGGCGGTCGCTGCCATTACCTTAGCTGTCGTCACTCTCCAAAGTTGGCGGGCGGCCAGCGCCAATCCCGTCGAATCGTTAAAGAACGAATAACCATGAAAACACTGAAATTCAAGACGAAATGGTTCCCGGCGCTGATGAATCTCATCGGGCTGGGCATCGCCTTTTCCATCTTTCTGATTCTGTTGAGCCAGGTATGGTGGGACTATCGCTACGATCGGTTCCCGGGCAGTAAGGATGTTTATGTCGTCGAGATGCCTTCTTTCCATGACGGCCTGTATAGGAAAGTAAGCTACAGGCCTGTCATTCAGATGGTCGCGGACTGTTCGCCGGACATAGCCCTGGTTTGTGATTATTATGAAGAAAGAAACGCAGATTTCAGTTACATCCGGCTGAAAGGCCCGGAGGGAGAGTTTGAAGAAATCAAGGGCATTGACTACGCGAATACGGAAACATCCCTTCTGGATGTGTTCAACGTCACCCTGCTGACGGGGCGGAGGGAGGATTTCACGAAGAAAGGAGACGTGCTCATTTCGGAGTCTACGGCAAAGCGCTTTTTTCCGGACAAAGACCCGATGGGAGAACCCATCCAATATCTGAGTTTTAACGGTATTGAGGAAGGCCGGATTGTCGGCATCTACAAGGACCGGAAAGCGAACGAGAGCCTGATCAACGGATTCCTGATCCACGAAGGAGAAGATGATCTGACCTTTCCCAATCACAATCCGCATGTCGGTTACATCAAACTGAATCCGGGCGCAGATCTGGCCGCCGTACGGGAGGCGGTCGGGAAAATCGAACTGGGGGGATCCATCAAGGATCTGCGGATAACGCAGATCCACGATACCTGGTTTGAGAAAGACCTGGACCATTGGGGCGTCAAGGTGGGCGGCAACAAACGTTTGTGCCTCATCCTCACGGCCATCGCCGTGCTGTTCCTGTGTATCGCCGGATTCAACTACATCAACTTCGAGATGGCTTCCATGCCGTTTAGAATCAAGGATATCAATACCCGCAAGGTGTTCGGCGCTTCCCGGAAATCCCTGATCCTGAAACAGCTTGCCCGCTCCTCCATCCTGGTGGGATGCGCTTTCCTGATCGGCGTGCTGGCCATGCGGACGATCGGCGGGACGAGCTGGGGCTCGTTCCTTTCGTGGAATCTTTCGGCGGAGAAGAATATTCCTGTCATCTGTATAGGTGCCGCGGCCGCCGTTGTGCTCGCCCTGGTCGCAGGCATCGTTCCGGCCCTGTACAGCACTTCTTTCCAGCCGGCCCTGGTCTTGAAAGGCACTTTTGCCACCTCGGTCAAGGGTGGGGGATTGCGGACTGTCACCGTCCTCCTGCAATTCGTGCTGTCTTTCCTTTTCTTCATCAGTGCGATGGTTTTGCAGCGCCAGACTTCCTACATGGTCAATAACCGGGATTTGGGATTCGACTACGACCGGGTTTTGAAGGTGGAGAGCAATGAGTTCAGCTCTATTGGCGAAGTGGCGGCCCGGATCCGCGACATTCCTGGTGTGGAAGATGTAGCCATAGGTGCATCTCCGATAAAAGAAGGTTTTGGCTCCATGAGTGAGATAATGGATGCCGACAAGGTCACCAAGTACAGCTTCTATTACATTCAGCCTGAATATCCGTCGTTCTTCCATTTCGAACTTGTGGACGGACGACTCCCTGTACCGGGGGAAGTGGACGTGGCGCTCGTCAACGAATCTTTCGTGGAATCGGCTCCGTCCTTTGGCCCCGGTAAAACCATAAATTCCTTGGGGGATAAGAAGTACACCGTCATCGGCATCCTGAAGAACTTCCACGCCCGTTCCCTGGAAAACGACTATTCACCGCTCGTATATTTCGTAGGGGGCATGCGCGGCGCTTATTCCAATTCCTTCATGATTCGGATCGAACCCCTTGCGGATGCGGCGGAAATCCTGCAGAAGGCTCGCAGCATCTACAGTGAAATGAAAGATATTCCGGAGGAAGAGATCGAGGCCGGGTTCCTGACCCAGGACATCAAGAAACTGTATGAGCACGAAATCCGGCAGACGCGGCTGATCCAGCTGTCTTCCGTCCTTTCCCTGATCATCACGCTCATCGGTATCCTCGGCGTGGTCTGGCTCGACACGCGCTTCATGCGCAAGGAGATCGCCATCCGGAAGGTCAACGGGGCGACGAAGCGGGAAATCCTCAAGCAGGTCGGCTGGAAGTACCTGATCATCGCCACGGTCGGCTTTATCATCGCCGCACCGATCGCCTACGCCATCGGCAACCGCTGGCTGCAGCAGTTTGCCTTCCGCATCAACATCCCCGCTTGGCTGTTCGTAGTGGCCTTTGTGGTGATTATCCTGATTACGATGGTCACCGTGATCCTTCAGGCATGGCAGGCCGCCAGCGCCAACCCCGTCGAAGCAATTAAGAATGAATAACAAATACAAATAATTATGATTAAAGTTTCTAACCTTTCCAAAATCTTCCGGACGGAAGAAATCGAGACCACTGCTCTCAATGGTGTTTCCTTCGAAATCAAAGACGGCGAGTTCGTCGCCATCATGGGGCCTTCGGGCTGCGGCAAGTCCACGCTGCTCAACATCCTCGGCCTGCTGGACAATCCGACCAGCGGCTCCTACGAGCTCCTCGGCACCGAGGTCGGAGGCCTCAAGGAGAAAGAGCGCACCAAATTCCGCAAAGGCAACATCGGTTTTGTGTTCCAGAGCTTCAACCTGATTGATGAGCTTAATGTTTATGAGAACATCGAACTCCCGCTGCGCTATCTGAACATCTCCGCTTCTGAGCGCAAAGCCAAGGTCACGGAAATCATGAAGCGCATGGCGATCAGCCACCGCGCTCAGCATTTCCCGCAGCAGCTCTCCGGCGGTCAGCAGCAGCGCGTCGCGATCGCCCGCGCCGTCGTGGCTGGTCCCAAACTGATCCTCGCCGATGAGCCAACCGGCAACCTGGATTCCAAGAATGGCAAGGAGGTGATGGACCTGTTGAAAGAGCTGAATGCTGAGGGTACGACCATTGTGATGGTGACCCACTCCCAGAAGGACGCCGCTCAGGCCCAGAGGACGATTGACTTGTTCGACGGTCAGATCGTCTCCGACGTCAAGAATGAGTTGTAAGAGATGCCCGATCAAGTCGGGCATGACGCAGATCTGAATGAAGACAAAAAGCGATATTCTAATCAAGGTACTCTCCCTGGGCATCGGGTTGGCGGTGGGGATCGTGCTCATTGCCAAGGTGTTCTTTGAGCTGAGTTACGATAGCTTTTACAAGGACATCGACCGGGTGTACACGATCCGCACCTGGTATTCCCAGCAAGGGAATGAGGACGATTATGGCCAGGTAAGCGGCGCCGTGGCGGTGGGTTTCATGGAAGAGGTACCGGGCGTTGAAGCGGGCACCCGCACCACGTATGTCTTCAACGGAGACACTTACCTTGACGAAGACGGCAACAAGATCAAAGCCACGCTCGTCTGTGCCGATACCTGCTTCTTTGAGGTCTTCGACCGGCCGATCCTGGTTGGCAACCCGGTGAAGATCCTGGGCAAGTGGGGCGGTGTGATGGTGAGCCGAAGCTTCGCCGAGAAGTTGGGCGGTGTGCAGGAATGCATCGGCAAACAGGTCTGCAATGAAGATATGGCCGGACTGAAACTCCCCATCGAGGGTGTCTTCGAGGACTTTCCGAAGAACGGCAGCCTGGATTATGACATCCTGCTCTCGATGGAGACCTACGGCAAGCAGAGCACGGATAACTGGCTGGGCAATGACCGTTACAAGGGCTATGTAAAGCTGATGCCGGGTGTTGACCCGAACACGCTCACGGATGCCATCCGCAAGATGCAGGAGGCGCACCAGCCACTGGCTCAGATAGAGGCCCAGGGCACCAGCCTGAAATATTTCCTGAAACCCTTCAGCACGCTGCATACTTCCGATCCGGAGGTAAAGACGCAGGTGATCCTGCTGTCCATCGTGGCGGCCCTGCTCATCCTGATCTCCTTGCTGAACTACATCCTGATCGTGATTTCCTCCCTGGTGAAGCGCTCCAAGGAAGTGGGCGTGCGCAAATGCTACGGCGCTGAGGGTAAGCACATTTACGGAATGCTGACGAAGGAAGCGCTGCTGCATATCATCCTCTCGCTGGTCCTGGCAGCCGTTATTATCTTCGCGGGCAGAAGCATCGTGGAGAACCTGCTGGGCGTTCCGTTCCAGACGCTGCTGGTACCGCAGAGTATCGTGGCCGTTGCCGCCGTGCTGGTGTTCGTGCTCATCATTTCCATCGTGGTACCGGCAGAACTGTACCAGCGGATTCCGGTCGATGCCGCCCTGAAGAACTATACTGAGAACTCCCGCAATTGGAAACTCGGCCTGCTGGGCATCCAGGTCCTGATCAATGTCTTCCTGGTGGTGATGATGCTTATCATCGGCCGGCAGTACCAGAAGGTGTCCCATGCCGATACGGGCTATGACTACAAGAACCTGTACTACTTCGATATGTTCGACGGGGACCGCCAGGCCTTGTCGCGGGCTTTCCATACCTTGCAAGGACTTCCGGAGGTCAGGGGTGTTGCGGCGAGCTACGGTCTGCCCTACCTGGGTTCCAGCGGTGACAATGTTTCTCTTCCGGACGACGACCGGGAACTGTTCAACATTGCCGACCAGTATGAGTGCTCGAGCGATTTCTATGATTTGATGGGAATCGAGTTCCTGGAAGGCCGTGCACCACGGGACTCCTCAGAGATTGTTGTGGATGAGAAGTTTGTGACCAAGATGGCGGAATTTAAGGACTGGAGCGACGGTGCCGTGGGCAAGCAGGTATTTATCACCGGCCACGACCTTTCACGCGATTCGGAGCGCAGTTATTTCACCATTTCCGGCGTGTACAAAAGCTATCTCATCGGCAACCTGACTGGCGTTGACACGCGTCCCAGCGCCCTGTTCTATGGAGAAATCGGGAGCACGTCCTCCTGGATGCCGCACGTGCTGTTTAAGATTCCCGGTCAGGCCGGGAATGACGGGAGCGAGTCTCTGACCAAGGTCAAAGAAGCCCTTGAATCCGCGCTGGAAGGCCGTGAAATCAACATCGTCTCCTATGAGGAACAGATGCGCGCAGCTTACGATGACAGCAAGAAGATGCGCAACACGATGGCCATCGGTGCTTTGTTTTCGCTGCTGATTGCACTGCTGGGGCTCATCGGCTTTATCCGCGACGAGAGCCTGCGTCGCAGCAAGGAGATGGCGGTCCGCAAGATCAACGGCGCCACCACCCGGGACATCCTTAGTGTGTTTGCTAAGGACATTATGAAACTGTCCGTTGTAATGGCCGTCATCGCCTGCGTAGCCGCCTACTTCGTAGCCCACAAGTGGCTGGAGCAGTTTGCTGAGAAAGTGTCGCTGAATCCGCTCTACTTCATTGGCGGCGCCCTCCTTGTGCTGGCCATCGTACTGGGCGTCGTGGTCCTCAACTGCCTCCGCATCGCCCGGGCAAATCCCGTGGAATCGCTAAAGAACGAGTAGTCAATTCTTATTTATGCAACTCCCAGCCCATACGTTTGGCCAGATCCTTGGCGAAGGCGACATCCTTCTGGGGAAGGGTGAGCTGGAACGTATCCCGGGTGCCGTAGTGCGGACCTTCCGGCTCCATGAGCATGGTCGGTTCTGCTTGTTCTGCGCTGTATCCTGTTACCAGGGAACCGGGCTCCACCCAGGGATGCTTGACGGCCTCTGCCAGCGCGCGTTTGACAAAGGCATTGATGGAAATGCCTGCCTCTGCCGCCAGGTTGGCGATATCGCGGTGCGTGTCTGGAGCAATTCGGACGTTGAAGGCCCCAGTATAGCTTTTCTGGGGTTTCCAATCGTGTTCTTCACAAAATATGAGATAATCATCCACCGCCTCGTGAAATGCTGCCGTAAGTTCTTGTACAGACTCGCCTTCGTAGTTTACAAGACCTTCGATGCCTTCAATTTTACCAAAAAATACTTTGTCCGGTTCACTGTATGCAACCGATCCAATATAGCCTTTATATTTAAGAGTGTTCATACGTGGATGTCTTTATTGTTAATAAGTTCTGCTAAAAGTTGTTTTAACGCGTACTCCTTCAACTCTTTATTCGGGTGCGGCCTATGCAAAAACACAGGCATCTTATCCGGTTTTGAGAAAAGAACACGCGATCCGGAGGTTTTACCCTTGTTCGACTTTACATATCCAAACATACTCAATAATCTCTCGGCTTCATCAAATGTGAAGTCTGTTGGCAGGCGTTTTAATCGTTCTATTAGTTTTTCTTTCGTTCCCATATGCAAAAGTAACTAAATTTTAGTTACAAACCAAGAAAAAGAATGAAAAGTTATCTGAAATTCCTCTCCCGCAACAAGCTCTACACCGCCATCGAGGCGGTGGGGCTCGCCGTGAGCCTGGCCTTTGTGATCTTGATTGGTTCGTATGTGGTGCAGCAGTACGAGGTGGCGCATGAGTCACCGCAGTGGAAGCGCACGTTTGTCCTGGGGACCAGTGAGTACCTGGGCCTGACCTATTGGGATAAAGAGGAGCTGGAGATGAATATCCCGGAGGTCCACGCGGCAACCCATGTGGCCATGCTGTGGCAGCCGCTCATCCGCCAGGGTGACCAGTTGCTCCAGTGCTCCGGAGTGGAGGCCGATGCCGAGTTCTTCAAGGTGTTCCCGGAATATCGGCTGGTAGAAGGAAGTGCGGAAGATTTTGTCGGCAAGGACGATATCCTCATCAGCGAATCCCTGGCGAGGAAACTATCCAAGGATGAAGGGAGTCTCCTCGGCAGCACGATCAATGTGGATGAAGCGGACCGGACCATCAAAGGCATCTTTACCGATTTTGACGGGACCTTCTTCATGCCCTACGACATCATGACCCACATATCGGGAACCTGGGCTGCAGAAGGGGAACGGAACTTCGGCAGCATCGGCAACTACACTACCTGGTTCCGTGTTCGCGAAGATGCGGATCCCGCCGAGGTGCGGGCCAAAGTGAAAGCGCTGCTGCACAAGAACTACGACGCCATTTGGACGCAAGAGAGGGTGGACGCGTGGAAAGCTTACCGCATGGACGAGGCCTTCTTTACCACAGGGAACAGCAACGGGCTTACCCGGCAGGGCAATGCCCAGATGCTCAAGCTCCTGACTGTGGTTGTACTCCTGCTATTACTGTCGGCCATCTTCAATTATGTGAACCTGAGCCTCGCACTTACGGGCAAACGGTCCAAGGAAATGGCCACCCGGCGCCTGCTGGGGGCCGACAAAACCGGCATCCTGTGGAAGTACATCGGCGAATCCGTAGCTTTCACCGCTGTCTGCTTCGGCGCGGCGCTGCTGCTGGCCGATCTGCTGGCGCCCATGATGAACAGCCTCGTTTCCACCGCCGACCCGGACGAACTGATGCTGGGCATGGGAGATACAAGCGTAAAACTGTCCTTCATGATGACGCCGGGGTATATTCTGGCATACATCGCCGGCATTCTGCTGCTGGGCACCCTCTGCGGCCTTCTTCCTGCCATTGTTGCCTCGCGCTACGAGCCCATCGACGTCATCAAAGGCACGCTTCGACGCCGCAACAAGATGGTGCTGAGCAAAGTGTTCATCGTAGTGCAGAACGTCCTGTCGGTATTCCTGATTGCGCTGGCGCTGGTGATGGAGGTCCAGATGCGCCACATGCTCACCCGGCCGATGCACGCTGCTACGGAGAATCTGTATTACATCGAGTACTCCGCCCGCAATTACGATATGATGAAGCTCTTCAAGGACAAGGTGGAGGCATTGCCCTTTGTAACTGATGCAGGCGTGGGGCGCGGTATTCCGGGGCTCATCAATATGACCATAGGAGTCAGGGTGGACGAGGAGCATCACGTGGATATGCCCATCATCATCTGTGATTCCACCTACTTCAAACTGCTGGGACTGGAGGTGGAGGAAGATTTCGGTCATCCGCTTACGCATTCGCTATGGATGAGCCGCAGTGCTTTCAACGCGGCCGCCGTTTCGGATACCTCTACCGTATTCCCCCGGAGAATCAGCATGAACGGCGCCCAGCCGGAGTTCATCGGCGGCGTGGTGACGGATTTTCCCACCCGGCCAGCCTCCGAGAGCAGTCAGAATCCGAATGGCGGCGTCATCGTGACCCGGGCCGAAGAACTCAGGTATTCCAACTGCATGCTCATCGGCACTACAGGAGAGGACGAATCTTACGAAAAAGCCATCCGGCAGGCCTACCGGGAGTATCGTCTGGAAACGGCCGGCGTGGAAGAACCGGCTTGGCGATATGGCTTTGTGCGTGACATCAACAAGAAGATGCTGGCTCCTGTGCGGAGGACCCTGCGGCTGGTGGAACTCTTTGCGGTTCTGGCAGTGTTAATTTCCCTCCTGGGCCTGCTGGCCATGAGCACCTACTTCGCCGATGAGAATACCAAGCAGATTGCCTTACGCAAGGTTTTCGGCTCCGATGTCTCGCACGAAACCTGGCGGAATGTCCGCAGCTACATGGTACTGACCGGCATCGCCTGCCTGATCGGCATCCCGTTGGCCGTCTGGGCCGCAAGGGTGTATCTGGAGCGCTTTGCCTACCGTGTTGAAGGATACGGATGGGTATTTGTGGCAGCGGTCGTCATTTCGCTGGCCATCGCCTTCGGCACCGTCCTCTGGCAAACGCTGAAGGCCGCGAAGACCAATCCGGCGATGGAATTGAAGAAGGAATAAATCAGCCGTCTATGCTCACAAATTGTGACTTCAAGTTAGTCGGCCTACCTGCAATGCGCGTTTTCCCATTTGAGCAGCCAGTCTTTGCGGTCGAGGCCGGCGGCGTAGCCGGTCAGGCGGCCGTCGGCGCCGATGACGCGGTGGCAGGGGATGATAAGCGCGATGGGGTTATGGCCCACGGCACCGCCGGTCGCCTGCGCGGACATACGGCGGAGTCCTTGATCAGCGGCCAGCCGCGTGGCGATCTGGCCGTAGCTCATCGTCCCGCCGTACGGGATGTCACGCAGAATCTCCCAGACGGCCTGCCGGAACGGCGTCCCTTGTGGAGCCAGCGGTGGCGTGAAATCAGGTATCCGCCCATCGAAGTAGCATTCGAGCCAACGACAGGTCTCCTCGAACACCGGAAGCCAGCGCACAGGCGCGTCCGTGCCGCCCGCGCCAGCCGTGATTGCGGCAACAGCCGTATCTTCGAACCAAAGCCCGGTGAGCGCCGCTCCATCGCTCGCCATCCTTATCCCTCCCAGCGGGGAATCGTAGTGCCAAAATGAATTCATCCTTGCAAAGATAAAACATATAAATGAAAAGTTACCTGAAATTCCTCTCCCGCAACAAGCTCTACACCGTCATCGAGGTGCTGGGCCTCAGTATCGCGCTAGCGTTCATCATTCCCTTGATGAGCTATGTGAGCGACCTGTGGCAGGTGAACCATGAGAACCGGGACTACGACCGGATCTACACTTTTTCGCTGTATGGGGACTATCTGGCAGGATGTTTCGACCAGCCGGAGTTTCTCAAGAAAAACATTCCGGAAGTGGAGCAGACCACGCTCTTCAGCGCCACGCGTCCGGCCGACATCAAAGTGGGAGAAGAGAGCTACAGCATTGAACTCCTGCTCTGCGACCTGGATTTCTTCGATTTCTTCCCGACGCATTTTATTTCAGGTAATCCGGAAGTACTGCGTGATATCACAAATGCCCTTGTCTCTGAATCGTTTGCCCGCAAGATCGGTTACGGCCGGGATGCCGTTGGAAAGCATTTCATACTTGACAATGTGGAATACACGATCGAGGGCATCATCGGCGATTATGAACGCTCGCTGATGCTGCCGCACGATGTGCTGATCAACATCGCCGGGCCGACGCTCCAGTTTTATTGGAAGAATCCGCAGCGTACCCACCAGAAAGATTTTTGCTTCTTCAAGGTGAAGCCCGGTACCGACCGGGACGAACTGACACGAAAAATCCGTGCGGCGGCCCAAGTCAACTATGCGTCCTTTTTCGCTGGCGCTCCTGCAGATGAACTCGAGAAGTTTGTAGACAATTCCGTGCGATTGTTCCGCTACGACGAGGTTTCAGGCACTTCCTGCAATTCGTTGACCCAGACCGACGCCCTGTTATTCCGCGCCTTGCTGGCCCTGAGCCTCGTGCTACTGTTGTTTGCCGTATTCAACTACATTGCACTCAATGTAGCCATGGGTACCTTCCGCTCCAAGGAGATGGCGACGCGGCGACTGCTCGGTTCCAGCCGTAGCGAAATCATCCTGCGGCTGTTGCGCGAGTCGGCATGGATGACGCTGGGGTGTTTCCTGCTGGGACTGGTCCTGTCGTATGCCGTCGTGCCGGAAATCAACAACCTGTTCCGCCTGAACCGGTTGGGCTTCGACATTCGGGTGGCATTGACTGGCAGGAACCTGCTGCTGTACATCATGCTGATTCTGGTCGTGAGCTCCGTGGCGGGCCTGGTCCCCGCCCTGATCATTTCGCGCTACCATGCCGTTGATGTGATCAAAGGCGAGTTACGCACCCAGAACAAGATGGTATTCAGCAAGGTATTTGTCTTTATCCAATGCTTCGTCACCATGGTGCTGCTGGCAGGATCGTTCGTCTACACGGCGCAATACCAGAAACTGGTCCATCTTCCGCTCGGCGTGGAGGTTGACGACGTGTATTATTTCTATGGTCCCTACGCCCATCATGAGCTGGATCCTGCCCTCGAAGCGATCCGGCGGCTGCCGTGCGTCGAGAAAGCGGGAAAAGTGTATGACCATCCGGGAAGAATCTATGAGATGGTCTACGTATACACGGAAGATGAAAATGGCGATTATAGACTGAGGGCAGGCAGCGGAGAGGACGGAGATGTATATATTACAGGTTATATGCTCAACAAGCTTATTGTGAGCCAGGAAGGGTTTGAATGCTACGGTTTTCACAAGATTCGTGACTATAAGCGGGAGGGAGAACGTGTCGCCTGGTTGACGGAATCGATGGTCAGCCAGATGAATCTGAATCCCGACGACATCCAACTCACGGAAGAGCAGATGCGACGGCTGGATGCGACGACCATCGGCGGCATCATTGCGGATTTCCGCGCCAACTTCACGGATGACAATAATGCGTATGTCCTTGTCATGGAAGATTACTACCGCAGTCCGACAGCCTATTGGAAGTCACTGGCCATCAAGACCATCGGTCCGCACGGCGCAGCTGAGAAAGCGATTCTGGATTGCCTGAAAGAAACGCTCGACCGCGCTTGGGGCGTCTACAAGGCGCCGCATATCATGGGGTATGTCCCAGACCTCAACAAACAGTCGCTGCAAAGAGAGCGTGCCTCGATGATCGTCATCGCCATGTTCTCCATCCTGATGTTGGTCCTTTCGCTCCTGGGACTGATGGGCCTCAGCACATGGTTCGTAAAGCTCAAGGAGCACGACATCGCCATTAGGAAGGTGTTCGGCGGTACCGTGGCCAGTGAGACATGGAAGAATATCCGGAGCTATCTGCTCATCGTCCTGATTGCTTGCCTGGCAGGTATTCCCGTCGCCTACTGGCTGTGCGATGTACTCCTGAAACGGTTCGCCCACAGGATTACACTGCATCCGTTCTATTTCATCGCAGCAACGTTCGTGATCATCCTCTTCTCAGCCGCCATCGTCACGCTCCAGACCCTCCGCGTGACGCGCCAGAATCCGGCTGGTGTGCTAAAGAAAGAATAAAACCATCTTTGGCGGACAACAAGATTTTGCTTACATTTACATCAATGAACCGTTTTTTACGTTTCTTCCTGCTGACCCTGAGCCTGATGCTGGGCGTTGTTTCGTCGCTTCATGCGGCGGAGCGGGTGCGGTTGGTTTGCGACCGGTCGCTGTATGCGGCGGGGGAGACGGTGTGGCTCAGGGCCTGGGTGACGGAAGAGGCGGAAGATGCCGCAGCGGCGCCGACCAGCAAGTTCCTGTATGTCGAGCTGCTGCGAGACGGCGTCGGGGGCGTGGAGCGGCGCGTCAAGCTGAAGGAGCGGAGCGGCATGTTCTTCGGGCAGCTGGAGTTGCCGGACGATCTGGAAAGCGGCTGGTATACGCTGCGCGCCTACACGCAGGCGCAGAAGGATTGGCCGGCCGAAGCGCTGTTCCATACCCGACTGCTGATCAGGGGGGCCGGCACGATACCGGGTCTGTATTCCGCAAGTGCGAAGGAAACGCCGGAAGATCAGGGGGTAACTATCGCCGATGCAAGCGGTGATGCCATCCGAGCGACGGTGTCACAAGATGTCGACGGCCACCTGTCCGTCTCGCTGACCGACGCTGAGGGCCATCCCGTCGCCGGCAATTTCGCGCTGTCGGTCGTTCCCGGGCGATACGGTGATTACGACTATCAGGCTGCGCAGCC
>LUZE01000012.1:0-9360 GCA_001602845.1 Bacteroidales bacterium Bact_13
CATCAAGGCGGTGAGTCTGATTCTTAACATGGTATATCGCTTATAGCCGCTCTGAGAGGGCGTGGTAGACTTTGCGGGAGACGGGGATGGTGATGTTGGGGACGTCAAGCTCGGCGGAGATGATGTCGTTGGGGTCCTTGCGGAGGGCGACGATGTGCGAGAGATTTACATAATAGGAACGCTGGCAGCGGAACAGGCCGAACTGCTCCATCAGCGGCGCGATCGCGCGCATGGTGCTGCGCAGGGAATAGGTCTTCACCTTTCCGTTGTCGAGGTAATGCACTTTCACGTAGTTTTCGTCGGCCTGGACATACAGGATGGCATCTTTCAACAGGACAATCTTGACCTGTCGGTTGGCATCGAGGAAGCGTACGGTCTCGCGTTCACGCGTCACCGGCTCACGCTGTTGGGAAACGACGACACAAACGATCGTGATGCCGAAATACGGGTACATCAGGATCAGGAAAGTGTATTGAAGACAGACGGCAACCTGCTCGAAATAAGGAATCTCCCGGCCTCCCATCAGGTACAGATAAAGGGCGAAGAAATAGGTGAGTATAGTAAACTCAAGCAGGATCCAGCCGATGTACTGCCACCAGTTCTTGCAAAGGTATTTGTTCAGGAAATAAAAAAGGGAACGCAGGATGAACAGGGCGACCAGCACGATGCTCGTCAGGATGGCCACGTTCACGATCTGCAGATTGCGCCCCATATCGAACGCCTCTTTCGTGCCAAACGGCTGATAGGCAACCATAAAGACGAAGAAGAAGACCGTGGAGAAAAGGATGTACCAAAGCTGGGTCGTATATTTCCTGAGGATGTCGGGCAGGTTACTCATGTCGTGTGTGACGAATTGATATTGGATAAAATTCTATCCCTGATAGTCAAATTTCGTCACAAATATAACATTTTTACCATTACACCTTAACTTATATCAACATTTTATCCCATATATGCGCATTTCACTACCTTTGCGGCGCTATGTGGAAACTGTTCATACTCCCCCTGCTCGCGTTGCAGTTCACCTCTGTGGACCGCGAGTTCCGTTATGCGACCGACTACGAGCCCTGCCGCACCCATCTGGAACAGATGCTGCCGCAGGCGGCACCGGGTCCCGAAAGAGCCCAGGTACTCTGGCGCCTTTCCCGCGTCATGGTGCTGCTCGCCGACCAGAAGACGGACAAGGCGGAAAAACGCGCCATCTATGACCAGGGCATCCGTTACGCTGAAGAGGGCATCCGTGAAGATCCGGACAACGAACAGTGCTATATGTGGCACTGCGCCAACCTGGGGCGGAAATGCATGACCCACGGCCTGGCAGACCAGGCCAAGTCAGTACCGACGATGCAGAAGGACATGGTCACGATTCTCGACAAACTGGGACGGACCCGCTGCTCTGAAGCCTGGCAGGGCATGGCTGAACTCTATTGGAGGCATCCGCTCAAATCGAAGGAGAGCGCGGTGAACTTCGCCCGACGGGCCGTATATACCATTCCGTCCGACGATCCCCGGCTTTCCACCTGCCTGTTCCTGGCACAACTGCTGGAAGAACGCGGCTGGAGCGCAGAGAAAAGGGCAGCCCAGGCAGCAGCCCACGAGCAGAAATTCAAGACAATCACCAAATCGAATATCGACAAATACGCTTGCTATGACGGATCCTCCGACCGGATGCCTTGGCTGAAAGGTGCCATCGGCGAAGTATCGGACCACGAGGAAGCCGAAGCGCTGGCGCAATACGCCCTGGCCCGCTACCAGGCCTGCAAGGAACCCAGCCCGATGGACAAGAACGATTTGCGCGACGTTCAGAAATGGATAAAAAACAAGAAGTAATGGATAAGAAGTTATACGCTTTCAACTATTCGCAGGACATCATCCATCTGCAGACCAAATATGCCCTGTTCAAACGCGTGGCGAACATCGTGTTCTCCGTATCGTTCGACGAAGGGTTCGACGAAGCGCTGATGAAACAGGCCCTGCAGAAACTCGTGGACCGCAACGACTGCCTGCGGATGACCTTCGTGAAAGAAGGCAAGACGACGAAGCAATATTTTGACGAGACCCGCAGCATCGGTGAGATTCCTTCCCGGAAATTCGACACGGTCAGCCAGCAGAATGCCTTCATCCGCCGGTTCCGCCGGAAGATGGTGAACATATACAAGGGCGAGGCCCTCAAGGTGGTATTCGTCACCAACCCGGCCGGACAGCAGGAAGTCCTGGTCAAGATCAGCCACTTCGCCGCCGACACCTACGGCATCGGCGTGCTGGTGAGCGACCTTTCCGCCATCTACAAGGCGCTCCGCGACGGGACGCCGCTCCCGCCGGAACCCGGCAAGTTCGCCGACGTCCTCCAGAAAGACGCCGAATATCGCGATAATTCCGAAGCCCTGCAGAAAGATATCGAGTTCTTCCAGGATTATTATGAGAAACGCCATCCGGAGCATCCCACCTATCTGGGCATCCATGGTGACGAGAGCGACCGCTGGCTGAAATTCAAACGCAAAGGCAAATTCTGGCTGACGTTCCTGTTCGTCCGCTGCGACACGGAAGGCTACCGGTTCGTCATCCCGGCCTCCGTCAGCGACCGCGTTGCCGCCTGGTGTGAGCAGCAGGGCATCTCGATGACCTCGTTCTTCTTCTACACCTGCGCCATCGCCTGCTCGTTGAAGAACGACAAGATGCCGTACCAGCTGCCGCTCGAACTGATGAACTGCCGCGCCACCGTCGCCGACCGCAAGGCCGCCGGCACGAAGGTACAGAGCCTTTCGGTCTACGTCACGGTCGACTACAAGAAGACCTTCAACGAGAGTGCCGCTGCGATGTTCGCAGACCAGTCGGAACTCTACCGCCATACCCGGCTGTCCTATCTGGAGGTCGAAGCGATGGAGCACAAGCTGTGGAACTACCCGATGACTTCGCAGATCATCAACTATTGCTTCTCGTTCATTCCGATGAAGATGCCCGAGGGCATGCGCCTGCAGGTCTATTCGAACGGCAAGGGCGCCCTGGTCACCTACATGGCGATGATCTATGATGTCGACAGCCATGAGATCTACGTCAATTACGACATCCAGACCAAGATGGTGACGCCGGCACAGCTCGTCGAATTCCAGAACCTCTATATCCACGTCGTGGAGACGGTCCTCGCCAATCCCGACAAACCGCTCGAACAGCTGTTCTGATGAAATATCGTACGGAGCGAGAACTGCAGCGGGATAAACTGCTGAAAGACGGGGACTACACGAGCATCCGCGACATGCTCAGCCGTCTCCGCGGACTGTATCCGGACAAGAACATTCTGGCCGAACTGGATGAGAAGAAACAAATCCGATATTATACCGCATCTGACATCTATCACGAAGTGATGAACCTGGGTGACGGCATGATCGATGCCGGGCTGCAGGGAAAGCACATCGCCATTGTGTCGGAAAACTGCTACCGCTACGTCATTGCGGACATCGCCATTTCAAGCGGCGTGGGCGTGGTGACCCCGGTCGACGTGAACGCGCCCGTGGCGCTGCTGGCCACACTGCTGGCAAAATGTGACGCCGAGGCCGTCCTCTGCGGGGCGGAGCAACTCGAAAGCGTGCGGGAAGCCGCAAAGGACTGCCCGCTGCTCAAGACCTTCATCACCATCGACAGAAAGGTGGAGGGCTATCCTTTCTACGAAGAGCTCGTCAAAAGCGGCAAGAGAAAGGCCGATGACAGCATCTACCGGAACATGGAACTGGACCTCGACGCCCCGGCCAAGATCCTCTTCACCAGCGGAACGACCGGCGCCAACAAGGGCGTCGTGCTGACGAACCGAAACCTGGCTGCGAACATGATCAACTGCATGGACGTGATCGAGGGGGACGACAAGGACAACCGGTCGATGAGCGTCCTTCCGATGCATCACGCTACGGAGATCAATACCCATATCATGGCGCGCATCGGCTGCGGCCGGCTTACGTACATCAACGGCAACATGCGCCAGATGATGGCCAATATCAAGATATTCCAGCCCACCGTCATCACCATCGTGCCGATGATTGCCAATGCCTTCTACAAGAACATCTGGGCAGGCGCACGGAAAGCCGGCAAGGCTGAAAAACTCGAAAAAGGCATCAAGCTCTGCAAGTTTTTCAAGCGCTTCGGCATCGACATCTCGCACAAGCTTTTCCCCGACGTATATGCGCCATTTGGTGGAAAACTCAAAATCATCGTCTGCGGCGGTTCGATGCTCAACCCCGTGACCATCAAAGGCATGAACGATCTGGGCATCCGCATCGAGAACGGCTACGGCATCACCGAATGCGGTCCGCTGGTCTCGATGAACGCCGACACGCTCGAAGAACACCTGAGCGTCGGAAGGCCTTGCCCCGGCATGCAGGTGAAGATCGCGAACCCCGACGCCGACGGCATCGGCGACCTGTGCGTCAAGGGCCCCAGCGTGTTCCGCGAATATTACAAGGATCCCGAAGCCACGGCTGCGGTCTTCGATGAAGAAGGCTTCTTCAACACGGGCGACAGCGCCCGCATCGACACCCAGGGCCGCGTCTTCCTGATGGGCCGCAAGAAGAACACCATCGTGCTGGACAACGGCAAGAACATCTGCCCGGAAGAGGTGGAGAACATCATCGAAACCTATCTGGACTACGCCGAAGACATCGTGGTCTACCCCGCGACGTTCACCAGCGGAAACGCCACCCGTGAAATCCTCTGCGCCGGCCTGTATATCAGCGACGAAGCCCGTCGCGCCGACCGCTACGCCATCGAGAAGGACCTGCGCAAGGTCAATGGCCTCCTACCTGATTATAAACGAATTGAATATGTAGAACTTCCTTCCGCCGCCTACGAGAAGACGTCCACCCGCAAGATCAGGCGGACGACGCTCCCGACCGAGTGTTCCGGCGAAGGAATCAACCTGATGTAAGCTATGGACGTAAAGAAAGAGTTTATGGACATCCTCCAGGATTACGTTGATTTCCCTGTAAATGAAATCCACACCGACGAGCCTTTCAAGGCTGCGTCCGGCGTGGATTCCTTTGTTTTCATAGAGATGATCTCCTCTGTCGAAGATCATTTCGGCATCCGCATCCCGAACAGCGACCTGGGTGCTTTCCGGACGGTCGACGACATTGTCGGCTATATCGAGCGGAAAGCAGCCTGACCGATTATTTCAGGCCGCGGTTCTCCAGCAGCCCGTCCACCTTGGGGTCGCGGCCGCGGAAATTGCGGTACATCACGTCGCCCTTGTCGATGCCGCCCGGCGTCAGGACGAACTTGCGGAAGCGCTGTGCCACATCCTGGTTGAAGATGTCGCCCGTTTCCTTGAAGGCCTGGAAAGCGTCGCAATCCAGCACCTCAGCCCAGATATAGCTGTAATATCCGGCACTGTAGCCGCCCCCGATCGAGTGGCTGAAGTTCGTCACGCTGTAGCGCGGCAAGATCTGTTTCGGAATGCCGCGTTCCGCCAGTTTCTTTGTCTGGAAGGCCATCACGTCAAAACCTTCCGGCACTTCGGTCAGCACGTGCAGGTCCATGTCCACGTAGGATGCGGCCAGATACTCGACCGTGGCGAAGCCCTGGCCGTACTTGTCGCTCGCCTCGATCTTGTCAATGAGTTCCTGCGGCATCACCTCGCCCGTCTTGTAGTGCTTCGCATAGACCTTCAGCACTTCCGGCTCGAAGGCCCAGTGCTCGTTGATCTGGGACGGCAGCTCCACGAAGTCGCGCTCCGTGCCCGAAACGCCGCTGTAGTGGACGTTGCGGAAGAAGGAGTGGAGCGCGTGGCCGAACTCGTGGAACATGGTCTCCACGTTGTCGAGGGTCTGGAGGGCCGGCTTGTCGCCGGAGGGAAGGGTCATATTGCAGACGTTCGTCACGATGGGTTGGACACGCTGCGCCCCGTCGTAGGTCTGGCCGCGGAACCCGCCACACCAGGCGCCGGCACCCTTGCCGTCACGCGGGAAGTAGTCGCTGTAGAAAATGGCAATCACGTTGCCTTCGCGGTCGATGACATCCCATGACTTGGCGGTCTTCTCGTACTGCGGATAATCTTCGGTCCGCTCGTTGAAAGAGAGGCCGTAAAGCTTGTTCGCCACGTAGAAAATGCCCTGCTGCACCTGGTTGATTTCCAG
Source organism: Bacteroidales bacterium Bact_13 (assembly GCA_001602845.1). Classification (GTDB taxonomy): domain Bacteria; phylum Bacteroidota; class Bacteroidia; order Bacteroidales; family UBA932; genus Cacconaster. The sequence goes on from LUZE01000012.1 coordinate 6,120, forward strand.
ATACTCGGAAACCAGGGCCTCGTCGATGTCGAACCGGGCCTTCTTGGCCTTGTCGAGATAATACATGTAGTCCCACGGCTGGGGCTCTCCCTTCACCCGGTCTTTCTTCATCATGGCCTTGATGTCGGCAATCTCTTCGTTCGCCTTCTTGACGGCAGGAACCCAGATCTGGTCGAGCAGCGCATAGACATTGGCCGCGTTCCCGGCCATGCGGTCCTTGAGCGACATGGCGGCATAGTCGGTGTAGCCCATGATGTTGGCGCGTTTCAGCCGGAGCTCGATGATACGGGCCGCAATCGCCTTGTTGTCGTACTCGTCGTTGTGGTTGCAACGATTGTTGTACATCTCATAGACTTTCTTGCGCAGCGCCCGGTTCTTGCAGTACTGCAGCACGGGATTGCAGCTGGGACGCTGCATGTTGAAGGCGTACTTGCCTTTCTGGCCGATGCGCTCCGCCAGGGCGGCGGCGCGGTCAATGTTGTCCTGCGAGAGGCCTTCGAGCTCCTTCACGTTGTCGACCGTCACGTACGTGTTGTTGGTGTCGTGCAGCAGGTTCTGGCTGAACTTCAGCTGAAGGTCGGAAAGTTCGAGGTTGATCTTGGCAATCTCGGCCTGCTTCGCATCGTCGAGCAGGGCCCCGCTGTTGACATAGCCGTCGTAGACCTTCTGCAGCAGGCGTTTCTGCTCCTTGTCGAGATTATATTTGTCCTGGTGGTCATAGACATATTTGACCTTCTCGAAGAGTTTCTTGTTCATCCGCATCTCGTTGCTGTGGGCGGCGGTCAGCGGGTTCATCTCGCGGGCGAAAGCCTGCAGCTCCGGGGTGGAGCTGGCGCTGTTGAGCGATCCCCAGACCGAGCGGACCTTGCCGAGCAGCTTACCGCTCTTGTCGAGCGCAGCGATCACGTTGTCGAACGTCGGCTCGTCAGGATTGTCCACGATGGCCTGGATTTCGGCCTTTTCGGCCTCCATGCCCTTGAGCATGCCTTCGCGATAGTTGTCGATGGTCAGGATTTCGAACGGCGGGATCTCGTAGGGCGTCTTGTAGCGCTTCTGCAGGAACGGGTTCTGTGCGTCGACGGGGCACCATGCTGCCGCGGCGAGCGCTGCAATCAGGATCAGTTTTTTCATATAGCAGTATTATTGGTTATTCTGGCATTGACAAAGATAGCAAGAAGATTCGGTTTTTCCGACGGCCTGGATACTTTTGGCGGATATTTGCTAAATTTGTGGTATTATGACACTAGAACAACAGATTCAGGAAGACATCAAAGCCGCGATGAAGGCCCACGATGCCGTGGCGATGGCTGCCGTGCGCGCCGTCAAGAACGAAATCCTTCTCTTCAAGACCGCCGAGGGTGGCGCCAAAGAGGTCACCGACGCCGACGTGCTGAAAATGATCCAGAAACTCATCAAGCAGCGCAAGGAGACCGCGCAGGTCTATACCGACAACGGCCGGCAGGAACTGGCCGACAACGAGCTGGCCGAGGCTGCTGTCATGGAACGCTATCTGCCGAAGCAGCTTTCCCCCGAAGAGCTGGAAGCGCGCGTGAAGGAAATCGTCGCCGAAGTCGGCGCCACCTCCATCAAGGACATGGGCAAGGTGATGGGCGTCGCCTCCAAGCGCCTGGCCGGCGTGGCCGACGGACGCGCTATCTCCGCCGCCGTCAAGGCATTATTGAGCTAGGATGAAACCGTTATCTCTTCTGCTGGCTGTCGCCCTCGTGCTGGCGGCCTGCACCCGTCCCTCCGATCCCGGAGCGGAATCACGCCATCAGGCGCAGGTCGATGCGCTGATGCAGCAACTCTCCATCCACGAGAAAGTCGCCCAGTTATTCGTCATCACCATCAGCCGCGAACCGGAAGAAGAGACCGTTTCCCTGCAGGATTCCCTGATCCGTGACTATGGCGTCGGGGGACTCATCATCATGCGCGGCCCGATCGGCCCGTTCGTTGAACGGATGAATCACATGCAGTCGCTGGCGAAACTGCCGCTGCTGATTGCCACGGATGCCGAATGGGGTGCGGCGATGCGCTTCGCGGAATATCTCCCCTATCCCCGCCAACGGATCCTCGGCCGGATCGAGGGACGCCGGGCGGAACGGCTACTGTACCGCATGGGACGCAATGTCGGCCGGGAACTGCGCGACCTGGGCATTTATGTCAATTACGCGCCCGTGGTCGATGTCTGCCCCGACCCGTACGACAAGTCCGACGGGCAACGCTCTTTCGATTCAGATCCCCAAGTGGTGGGCGCGTACGCATCCGCCTACATGCACGGCATGCAGGATGAAGGCATCTATGCCTGCGCCAAACACTATCCCGGACACGGGGCCACCAAGGTAGATTCCCATTTCCAGTTGCCGGTCGTGCTCTATGACCGCGCCCAGCTCGACAGTGTGGGACTGGTCCCCTTTCAAAGGCTGATTGACGAGGGTGTCGCCATGATCATGGTGGCCCACATGAGCATCCCAGCCATTGATTCGACGGGCGTTCCGATGTCGATTTCCTCCGCCTGCATGAACGGATTGCTGCGTGAAGAGCAGGGATTCAACGGCGTGGTCATCACCGACGCCGTCGGCATGCAGGGCGTGGCGGCCGGCCGTACCCCGCTGGAGGTCAACACGGCCGTCTACCGCGCCGGAAGCGATATGATCCTGATGCCCGATGATGTCAAGCTGTCGATCGACGCCATCGCCGATTCTGTCGCCACGGGCGTCTGGCCGCTTGAAGAACTCGATGCCAAAGTACGCAAGGTCCTGGAACTGAAAGCCCGTGCCGGCTTCTTCGACGAAGGCTACGATCCGCAGGTCCGTGACCTCGACACCAAGGTCGCCGAGGCCCGCTACCGCGACTCCACCCTCCAGGTCCGCATCGCCCGCGCCCTCTCCCGCTCCTCAAAGCCCTACATCGAGCCCGTCTACCGCGACGCCACCCTGGTCCTGGACAAGGGTGGGAAATAATCCACTCCTCGCTTATTTCTTCTGGACGGCCTGGCCGATCAGGAAGCAGATGGTGGCGACGACCATGCCGTTGATGGCAGGGAAGCCCCATTTCACAAGGTTGGCCACGACGGCGCCGAGGACGACGCCAGCGATGGCCCACCAGTTCACTTTCTTTTCAGGAACAGTGTCATCTGCGTAGGCCTTGCGGTTCATGAAGTAATGGAGGATCAGGATGATGCCCACCGGCGGCAGGGTGCAGTTGAGCACGTTGAGCCAGCCGCAGAAGTTCCAGTAGA
>LUZE01000012.1:9388-14018 GCA_001602845.1 Bacteroidales bacterium Bact_13
TCGAAAATCCGAAGATATTCGACAGACCCAGGCCGCCCGAGTAGAGGGCGTTGTCGTTGGTCGTCCAGATGTTGAGGCCGAGCACCAGCACGGCGAGGTAGAACAGGTTGAGGTTGAGCATCACCTCGAAGATGTCGTTACCGCCGGCATAGATGCTGGAGACTGCGCCGAAGAGGAACATCAGCGAGTTGCCGATGAAGAAGGCGACGACGGTGGTCCAGAGGCCGACCCGTGCGTTCTTTGCGAAGCGCGTGAAGTTGGGCGTCGCCGTACCGCCTGAGACGAAGCTGCCGACCACCAGGCCCGCGCCTGCGATGATGCCCAGGTCCTTCGTACCCTGCGAGAACTGCTCGATCAGGCCCATGTCACCGCGACGGACCGCCAGGATCATGGCCAGTGTACCGAGGATGGCGACGAGCGGGACGGCGATGTAGCTGATGATGGTCAGGCTCTTGATGCCGTAGTAGGCACTGGCGGTCATCAAAATACCGGCGATGGCCACCAGCAGGTAACCCTGCCAGGGCATGTGGTCGGGCGTCACATCAAGACCCATCAGCTCTTTGGCNNCGACGCCAAACCAGCCGATCTGCGTGAAACTGATCATCGCACTGGGCAGGTAGCTGCCCTTCGTGCCGAAACTGCGACGTGCAAGCATGTCGAGCGAGAGGCCGCTTTCAGCGCCGATGAAACCCAGGGCACCGGTATATGCTGCCAGGATCAGGCCGCCGAGGAGCAGGGCCCACACGAAGCCCCACCAGTTCAGGCCGGCGGCCAGCTGCTGGCCCACCCACATGCTGGCGGAAGAAGGTGAAGCCCAGCATCACCATGAACATACTCAGGTTCGATTTCCGTCCGGCACGGTCCACCGCGCGGTCGGTGTAGTCAACGTCAGTCTTTTTCATATTCTTGTTTCAAATTATTGATCGATGCGATGCGGCGCTCGGCCAGCGCCTTCAGGTCGATGTTACGCTCGAACATCGCCTGCTCGGCAGCCCAGAGCGGCTCCAGGTCCTTCAGGCCCCGCAGGTGGGTGATGTCGAGCCATTCCTCGAATTCCACCGGGCCGACGTAACCCAGCTTCTCCTCCACCAGTTCCCGGACGTCGATGCGGCCGGCCCGGTCCCGGATGCCTTCCCAATACTCAAGGACTTCGTCGAAGTGGACGGGAAGCTGATACCGGCGTGCGCCGCCGTCGTAGATAATGCATTTTTCAAGCAGGGCATCGGGATGATCCAGAACGATATACCGGCGGAATTCCGGCGAGACGACGCCGTCCTTCCAGCCGAAATCGATGTCTGGATGGTTGATGCCGCTCACGCCTTTGTCTTCATAGACGGTGAAGGCGCCCTCAAAAAAGAAGCAGTCAAACCCTTCGAAGTTGGCGAAGATGGCGCTGAGTTTCGCAGCAAGGTCTTCCATGAGCCGGAACGCCCGCGTGCCGCCGATTGTGAAGAAAATGATGCGACGGATGCTGCCTCCCTCCTGCAGGAACTTCCGCATCAGGTGCTCGAAGCAGTAACGGAACGTGTCGCCGGTCGCCAGGATATCGCCGACAACCAGCACGCGGTCGCGGGTGGTGTAGATCTTGTCGTACTTGATCCGCAGTCCCTTGATCACGTGGTTCTCGGCCACCCGCTCGCAGGAGACGAAATGCATGTCGCGCACGCGGATGCCGCAGCGGAACGCCGCCTCCTCCAGCGGATAGTTGAGTCCGCCGCGGAGGATGGTGAATATATCGAGATCGCCGCCCAGGCCATTGGAACGAAGGTGGCGGAGGGCGGCGACAGTCTCATCGATGAGGGCAGTGTAGCAGGGGAAGCCGACAATTTCCGGTGAAGCGAGGAGGGAACGGCTTCCAGGCCCGCTCAAAAGATAGTACCGGTTGCGGAAACGGGGGCCGGCGAGCTCGTACAGGCTCGTCTCTTCCTGCAGGCCTGCAAAACGCAGGCTTGTGCCATCTAAAGGTGTGTTCATTGAAGTCCCGATTAGATTAAATCGGGATACAAAGGTAGCGAAAATTTTCCGGAAGACAAGTATTTTTTCATTTGCAGAGCAAACAAGTCGCCTGTGCGGCGATGCCCTCTTCCCGGCCCACGAAGCCCAAGTGCTCTGTGGTCGTGGCCTTTACGGAAACGGCGTCCACATCCAGGGCCAGAACGTCCGCAAGGGCCTGCCGCATCTGCGGGACGAACGGCGCGATCTTGGGTTTCTGGGCCAGGAGCGTGCCGTCGATGTTGACGATCTTCCAGCCGCGGTCGCGGATCATCCCGTTCACGAGCTCCAGCAGGATGCGGCTGTCGATGCCGGCGTACGCGTCGGACGTATCGGGGAAATGCTGGCCGATGTCGCCCAGCGCCAGGGCGCCCAGCAGGGCGTCGCAGATTGCGTGGATGAGCACGTCACCGTCGGAATGGGCCACGCAGCCTTTCGTGTGGGGAATCTTCACGCCGCCCAGCACCAGCGGAAGGCCGTCTGCCAGCTGATGCACATCGTATCCGTTGCCAACTCTGAATTCCATCTGTCGTCAAGTGTTATTTCCGCAAAGATAAAAAATGATTACCTTTGTAACAATTACCAAACGTGTATAAACGTTTAAAAACGCATAGGACATGGCTTTCGGCATCAAATTCTGNNTCTTCCACTACGAACCGCGCTACTACGACGAGCGCAAGGAGCGGCTCGAGGAGCTTTACAAGAAATACGGCAAGACGATGCCCGGTGAGGAGATCGAGGCCATGGCCAAGAAGGAAGGCCTGATCGACGAGACCGGCCGGCGTTACATCCCCGGCATGCACATCCGCGGCTCCTTCCGCCAGACCTATGAAGAAAAACGTCTCTCGAAGGAAAAGGACAATTCTCCGATGGCCATCGCCAAAAAAGTGATCATGATCCTGACCGGCGTTGCCATCGCCTTTGCGGCATACTACCTGTCGAAAGGCTTCATCCTCTTGCTTGTGAACTGATGCTGAAAGTACTCCCGCAGAACATATCGAACCTGATCGCCGCCGGTGAGGTGGTGGGACGCCCCGCCTCTGTGGTGAAGGAGCTGGTGGAGAACGCCGTGGATGCGGGCGCAAGCAGCGTCAGCGTATCCGTGCTCGACGCCGGCAAGACGCTCATCCAGGTCATTGACGACGGTTGCGGCATGTCGCCCGACGATGCCGTCCTCTGCTTCGAGCGACACGCCACGAGCAAGATCGACAAGGCCGAAGACCTGCAGCGGATCCTGACTTACGGATTCCGCGGCGAGGCCCTCGCCTCGATCGCAGCTGTCGCGGAAGTGACGCTCAAGACCCGCCGTCCCGATGACGAGGTGGGCGTACAGGTGGAAATTTCAGACACGAAGCCGGCCACGGCAACACCCGTAGCGGCCCCTTCCGGCAGCAATTTCGCTGTCCGCAACCTTTTCTATAACGTTCCTGCCCGCCGCAAGTTCCTGAAGTCCGATGCTGCCGAGCTCCGGGCCATCATCCAGGAGTTCCTCCGCATCGCCCTGATCCGGCCGGAGATCGCTTTCCGGCTTACGTCCAATGGCAAGGAGATCCATAACCTGCGGCCCGCCGCTACGCGGAAGAAACGCATCCTCGACATCTACGGCATGAACCTGGCCAAGGAGCTCGTGGAAGTGAACGTCGATACGTCGCTGGTCCGAATCAGCGGATACATCGGCAACCCGGAAGACGCCCGCAAGAGCACCGGCAACCAGTTCTTCTTCGTGAACGGCCGCTATTTCCGTTCGCCGTTCTTCCACAAGGCCGTATGCAAGCCCTACGAGAAACTGGTGCCCGACGAATACACCCCCGCCTACTTCCTTTACCTGGAAACCGAGCCGGAACGGGTGGACGTCAACATCCATCCCGCCAAGACCGAGGTGAAGTTCGAGGACGAAGGCATGATCTTCGAGATCCTGATGGCCGCGGTCCGCGAAGCCCTCGGCAAGAACGATTTCACGCCCAGCATCGACTTCGACATGAAGGGCGCGCCCGATATTCCGGTTTTTACGAGCAGTGACCACGGTGGCAGCGACTGGCACCGGCCGCCGAAAATCGATTACAGCCCGCTCTTCAATCCGTTCGACGAGACCCCGGCTCCCGAACACACTCCCGTCATCGAGCCTTCCCGTACGTATGGGCGGCTCTTTGAGGAAGAGGCCGCTTCCACGGTAAACAACCTGCTCGTGCTGCGGCGGCGCTATATCGTTACGCCCGTCAAGTCGGGCATGATGGTCATCGACATCCGGCGGGCCCGCCAGCGGATCTATTACGAGCGCTTCCTCGAAAAGATCGCCGAACACGAGCCTGTACGGCAGCAGACGCTTTTTCCGGTCACCCTGCAACTCGGCGCTGAGGACTACCTCACCGTGCTCGAGCAGCCCGACCTCGTGGCGCGGCTGGGATATGACATCCAGGATTTCGGCGGCAACACCGTGGTGGTCAACGCCCTCCCCGAAGGATTCGATACCGGCGAGGAAAGCGTGCGGCTGGCCATGGACGACCTGGTGGCCGCCCTGCGTGACGACAGTTCCCTGGAGGACCAGAGCCACCTGCTGGCATCCCGGATGGCGGCTTCGGCAGCAGCCAGCGGTTTCGGCGCCCTGGGCCCGGCCCAGGCCCAGTCGCTGGTCGACCAG
>LUZE01000013.1 GCA_001602845.1 Bacteroidales bacterium Bact_13
TGGTGATGGTGGTGCTTTCGTTCGTGGGCAACATGGATGCATTCCTGAAGTGCATTAAGTACATCTTCGTGATTGTGCTGATTCACAACCTGCTGGCGCTGTTTACGGGTTTCGGCATGGGTTCTGCCTTCAAGGTGCCGCGTCGTGACCGTCGCACGCTGACCATCGAGACGGGCATCCAAAATTCGGGTCTGGGACTGGTGCTGCTGCTGGGCACATCCATCTTCGCCGGCCTTCCGCCGCATGGCGGCATGCTGGTCATCACGGCCTGGTGGGGCGTCTGGCACATCATCTCCGGCTTGACCGTCGCTACGATTTTCAACCACTCGAAAAAGCCGCTGGAATAACTTACGTCATGCCCGGCTTGACCGGGCATCTATTTGCTTGCTTGGCGCTCTGGGTGGATGTTACTCCCTGCGGTCGTGCTCTCGCCTTCGGCTCGGGTGCTCAAGGCGGCATCAGCCGCTAGCGGAGACCAAGCGGGATAGCTTGTGGAATAGCTGGTCGGAGCGGCAGGGTTTGGGGCAGCGCCCCAGTAACTCGTATGCCGAGGGTGGCACGGGTTCTGGAGCAAGCACCCACCCGCGCTAGGCGCAAGCAAACAGGCGCAAAGGGCATCGAAGACAGAAAGGCTCCTTCTATCGTCACAGATGCCCGATAAAATTGTTTTAACTTTTCCCGGCATTTTGCGACCTTATGTATGTAAACCGAAACATCATGAAAACACTGTTCATCCTTTTGTCCCTGCTGGGAATTGCAATGCCCGGTTCTGTAACGGCGACTGCGGCAGCCAGGCCCGCAAATTCCGATACCATCGTCCAGTATATCGTCGACTACCAGAAAGTTGATGACTTCGACGGATCACTGTTGCTCGGGAAGCAAGTATCCTCATATCTGGTCGATACGGTGATTTCGGCCGGCAATGTCATCCTTCGCCACAATATCGTGACGGAAGGAGCAAAGCCCGCGAATCCCGTGATCGTCATTGACGGGAAGGTCTCCACGAAACGCAAATTTGAAAAACTCGATCCCGCTTCCATTGAAAGCATTACCGTTATCAAGAAAGGCAGCGTGGAAGCCGTCAAAAAGTATCCCGGCTGGGAGAACGGCGTCATTCTGGTTGAGACCAAGGCCGTCGTGTCCATTGATAATTATGAAGATAAACGAGTCCAGATCGGCTATGGCGTGGCAGACCAGCGTGACCTTACGTATTCCGTAGGATCCGTCAAGCCCGACGAAACCGCGTTCTTCAAGGATATTTATGAATACCTTCGCGGCCGGGTGGCCGGCGTTCAGGTGATTGGCAAATCGATCCGTATTCGCGGCGTCAATTCCATGTTAAGCTCCGAAGACCCGCTCATCCTCGTTGACGGAACGGAAATGCAAGACATCAGCTCCATCAATCCGCAGGACATCTATTCGATTGACGTACTGAAGGATGCATCTGCTTCCATCTACGGTGTAAAGGGCGCGAACGGCGTCATTCTCATCACGACCAAGTCGGGCAGGACTGTTATCAGGTAGAAGGCCATTAGCCGGAATAAGGCGATGACTACGCAGGAATTCGATGTTTTCGCTACCCGGGTCCGGGGTAAACTGCTGGGTTTGGCCAGGCGGTTTATCCGGGTATCCGGTGTCGCGGAAGAGGCGGAAGACATCGTGCAGGAGTCGCTGACCACGCTCTGGCGGCAGCTGGAGAACGGCTATCCGGTTCGCGATGCGGAAGCGATGGCCGTCCGGATTACGAAGACCCGCTGCATCGACCACTATCGGCGTCAACATCTTTTCACACAGCAACTTCCGCAGGACCGGATAGAAGGTGGTTTCCCGGCTACGAGGGGGATTGAGCAGGCGGAAGCAGAAAAACTCCGGAACCGGCTCTATGCGCGCTTGTCGCCTTCACAGCAAACGCTCCTGATGCTTCGGGGTGAGGAAGGGCTCTCACTCGACGAGATTGCAGCGGCGACGGGCCGGCCCAAGAACAGCGTCAAGGCATCGCTTTCCATGGCGCGCAAGCAACTGATTGATTATTTGAAAGAAACGAATCACAATGGATAAAGAAACAAGGAAGGCCTTGCTGGCCAAGTATTTGGAAGCTGAAACAACGGTGGGGGAAGAGGCCCGTCTCCGGGAATGGTTTGCAGCGCATCCTGCCGACGAAGACGAGCGGGAAGTGGCACTGCTGATCGGGCTGTCTGCACCGTGCGGGCATTGTCTTCCGGAATCGGATGAGGCGGTCGAGGCATTCGACCGGATGATGGCCGAGGCGGAACCGATGCAGCCGCGGAAGTGGAGTCGGAAAGGCTTCCTCTGGATGGCCGGCCTGGCTGCCGCTGCGGTGCTGGCTTGCCTGTTCCTGCTCCTGAAGCCCCGTCAGGAAGCGGCATCTGTCCTTACGCCTGTCCAGATTGCTGAAAGCATCCAGCAGATGATGTTGCTGGATATCGGGGATATCGAATCGATCGTGGCCAACCCTTCAGGGAACCATGCCCTCCTGACCGTGCAGTTAACGGACGGCCGGACATGTACTTACATTCTTTCTTATGACGGAGAAGACGGCACCACATCCCTGCTGGCATGCGAGGCCGACGAACTTCAAAGCCTGGATCCCTCTTCCGCTGCGATCACATCATTGAAGGTGCAGAAGCCGTAGCCGCGGGCCTTCAGGGTGTCGATGATTTCGCCCAGGTGGTTGTACGGCCGCTCGTAGTCCTGTTTTTCAGGGTAGTTCATGGCGTGGATGAGCAGGATGATGCCGTTCAGGCCTTCGGATTCTTCGATCTCCCATAAGCGGCCGAGCATCTGGTCGATGGTCTTGTAGGCGCTCATGTCAGGCGTGGTCCAGTCCAGGTCGAAGATCGGACCTTCCGAAGGGTTGAGCAGTTTGTAGCCCAGCGCCTCCATATTCTCACGCGACTCCACGTTGCAGCTTTCATACGGGGGAATCATCCAATAGTATTGCTTCTTCTCCAGGCCGAATCGTTCCAGCTGCGCTTCCATCCGGGCGAAGTCCCGGGCCAGCGAATCGGCGCTGACCAGCGTCCGGCCCTCTTCGCAAAGCACCAGATGCGCATAGGAATGGGCCGAGAGATAGTGTCCTTCGTCGATGATCCGCCGGATGGGCTCCTGGTATTGCGGCTGGACAAAGCAGACACCCGTCGGGAAGAACGAGCCTTTCACATCTTTCTCCTTCAGCGTGTTGAGGACGGGAACGACACCGTCGAAGTTTTCGAAGTATCCGTTGTCGTTCTCGCTGTAATGTGCCGTAAATACCAGATAGACATTCTTTTCGTCCGGATTCACACGACGTACGATACCGACGTCGTCCTTGACAAATACCGGTGCCTTCGGTGCGGCCTGCCTGCCGCATCCCGCCACCAGCGAAAGCGCAGCCACCCCAGCTGTAAAGATCAGGAAATGGAAGTGTTTCATAGTATGAGCGAAGTTAGCCAATTTGCGAAACAATCGCAAAAAAACTAAATTTGCAAGTACCCTTGTATCCGATACCTTTATGAATTGTACCATCCGGATCATCGAAGAAATCCTAGCCGTTGTCTTTTTACTGGCAGCTTGTTATCCGTTGTTGCATTATGGGTCGCTGGCAGATGTGGCTGTTCCCAAGCATATGTCGGGGGAAATGATTGACAGCTATGGAGGAAGGACGATTTTTATCTGGCTTCCCATACTGGCTTTTGTCGTCTACGGGCTTATTTGTTTCGCCCAGAAGAATCCCCGATTCGTCAATCTGCCGGGCGTGTCGCCGGAACGTCATGATGAAGTCGCCGTTGCTATCGCTTGCGCTTTGAAAATGTGGACGGTCGCTCTTTTCGCCCTCCTGTCTCTCAACATCTATGGCCTTGCCATAGGCAAAATTCAACATCTGCCCGTCTGGTGGATTTACGGCACCATCGCCGTTATGACGCTGCACATCATCCTCCTAGCCGTCATAGGTTCCCGGAACGCATAACCTCGGACAGCTTTATCCCATTTCCCTGTCACGAAAGGGACATTTCATCTATCTCATCCCTTTCATGACACGAAATCGGGCGTTTGTCCCGGAATCGCTGCCGCGAAAGGGAAAAAGCGGCGCCCGCATGCCTTTCGTGACAGGCCCCGCGGCGCGCAGCCGCTACGGCTCTTCCATAAACAACTGTCCCTTGACGTACTCGATGCCCTTCAGGACATAGTCGTAGCCTGCGGAACCGGGTTTGGCCAGTTTGATGTAGCGCTCGTAATAATCGAGCGCCTGTTTGTATTGTTTCAACTGTTCGTAACAGTAGCCGATGGTCGACAGTGCCTGGATGTAGGAAGGGTTGGCTCGGTAGGCTTCCTTGTAGTGTGGGATGGCCTTGTCAAACTGCTCCGCCCGGTAGTACCCCAGCCCGTATTGCTGGTGGATCCGCTGGACGATCGCCGGGTCAGGCTGGATCATCTCCGACGCCTTGTCGAGCCAGGGCTTGACCCCTTTTTCGAAGGGCCAGTGCAACTCGGACTTGACGGCGGCAATGGCCCAGGCCAGGTTGGCGTCGGTCGAATCGATGACCCAGGCCTGAAGCAGTTCCTTCTCCGCCCGGAACGGGTCCTTCACGTGCCAGTAGCTCTGCCCCATGTAGAAATGCAGCGGATAGCTGTCTGCACCCAGGTTTTCCAGACGCTGAAAGACGGCCAGCGATGAGTCATATTCGCCTTTCAGATAGTAGCCCAGCCCCTGGATGGGCGCGACGGTGAAGTTGTCGGGATCCTGGGCCAGATATTCGCCTGTCATGTCCAGGACGCCGTCATAGTCTTTCGCGGCCAGCAGCAGGTTGGCTGCCTTGCTCACGACCGCCTCATTGAGCGGCTTGAGCGCGAGCGCCTGGCGATAGCAGAGCAGTGCCGAGTCGGCCTGCCCGGCCAGGTTCCAGGCATCGCCGGCCAGCGTGGCTACGGCCGGAATGGAATCCTGTGCGAGAATGTCGCTCGCCAGGCCGGCCGTCGCCAGGTAATCCTTCATCCTGAATGCGATCTGCATCTGCTTGATCCGGTAAAGCAGGTTACCTGGCGAATGCAGCGAGAGCAGCTGGTACGTGCCGGCTGCTGTCTCATAGTCGCCGTTCTGGAAATGGCAGTCAGCCAGTTCTGCCAGCACTTCCTCATCCATCACGCCGGGCTTCATGAGCGTAGCCAGCTGTTCGATGGCCGCATCGGTCATGTAGACGCTCTTCAGGTAGCGCGCCTGGTCCAGCACGGCCTTCCGGTCCTGGAGCGTGTCCGCAGGCTGCGCTGCCGCCTGAACGGCTGTGAATACAATCAGCGACAGGATAGCGATATGTCTCAACACACGGTTCATTTCAGCTGGTAGACAACCGGGAAGACATAGGTGACCCGGACGGGCTTGCCGTCGATGGTGCCGGGGGTCCATTTCGGCGACTGGCTGACAATGCGGAGCGCTTCGTTATCGAGGATCGGATCGACGCCGCGAAGCACCTTGACGTCAGTGACGCTGCCGTCTTTCTCGACAGTAAACTGCAGGACCACGCGGCCTTGAAGACCTGCTTCCTTGGCAGAATCGGGATACTTGAGCTTCTCGTTCACCCACTTGGCGAAGGAGTTGGCATCGCCGTCCTGGAAGGTGGGCTTGCCTTCCACTGCCTCGAAAGGAACAGCCTCTTCCCCTTCTTCCGCCAGCGCGGCTTCGGGTTCTTCGACCACAGTCACTTTGTAAGCAGGTGCGGCTGTTTCATCGACGGCCGGTTCATCTTTGGGCGCGGACTTACATTCAGCCAGCAAAAGCAGCGTGCCGGCCAGGAGGGGGATCAGAAGCAGCACGGAACACTTCTTCCAGGCTGCACTTTGGGTGTTTTGCATCATGGTTATACGGTTTTTAAGTTGAGCGTGATTGAAGCCGTTGGCCAGGAGGAAACGCTTTTCCCCCACGGCTTTCTTGACGAGCAGGAGTTGGTATTGGGTGGCATCTATGCCTTGGTTGAGGACGGATTCGTCGGCTTCGTACTCGTGCAGCAGCTTGAGCTCGGACCGGCAGATCCACACCAGCGGATTGAACCACTGCACGATGGTCAGGAGCGAGGAGAGCAGCAGGTCGACGGAGTGGCCGTGGTGGACGTGTGCCTGCTCGTGCGTGAGGATGGCGGGATAGCGTTCAAGGTCGCTGCGCGCGATGACGATGTGCCGCAGCCAGCTGAATGAAGGGGCTTCTTGCTCTAGCATGTGCAGCGTATAGCCGTCGCGCCGTTCGCCCGGTGTGCGCTGCAGCAGGCGGAACATGCTGCCATAGGACCGGAGATAGAAGCACAGCGTCACGAGCGTACCGGCAAGATAGAGCAGCAGCAGGAACTGGGACCAGGGGAATGTGCCCCCTCCCGCTTCTGCCACCGTTTCTATTTGCGGCGACGGACTGCCCGATCCGCCGATTACGGCAGGCGCGATCCATTGCGAATAGAACGTCGGACGCTGGAGCCGGACGGGAATCAGCGGCAGCAACAGGCAGACAGCGCTTCCGGCCAGCAGCGTGAAGCGGTTGAAACGGAAATGTCCGTCCCGCCGCATCACCAGCAGGAAGAATGTATCGAACACGGCCAGCAGCAGTGTGCTCTTCAGGAGATACAGGAGGAAGGCACTCATTTCTTGTGGCTTTCTATTTGGGCAATCAGGGCCTTGAGTTCATCGAGGTCCATCTTGTCTTCTTCGACGAAGCGCGAGACGACGCTTGCGTACGAATTGTCGTAGAAACGCGCCACCGTGTCGGAAATCACACGGTCGGCGAAGTCCTGTTCACTCACGATAGCATGGTAGCGGTATGCGTTGGCGAACTTTTCGCGGGCCACGTAGCCTTTTTCTTCGAGAAAGCCCACCTGCGTGGCGACAGTATTATAATGCGGTTTCGGTTCTGGGAAATGCTTGAGCAGGTCCTGGATAAACATCGGACCGTAAGCCCAGAACAACCTCAGGATCTCATCTTCTTTTGTTGTCAATTTCTCCATTTTCACTTCTTTGCGGGATTATTCCCACTACAAAGATAATACTTTTTTCATATTTCCTAATTTTTTTCGGAGAAAAACGAAATTATCTCTGAATA
>LUZE01000014.1 GCA_001602845.1 Bacteroidales bacterium Bact_13
GCGCAGATCGTCCGCAACTCTTTCATCTCCAGGCATCCTGCCGTCCGGATGGCTTCGAGCGCCAGCGGCGCCAGTATCTTCATCAATTTGTCGTGAGCCGTTGTGACACGGCAACGTTCGCTGAGCGCCATGCGCCAGCGGGGCAGGCTGCGGCGCCAGTTCATCAGCTCGCGATACCATTCCACCGTAGCGAAGGCAGCCTTTCCGCCCAGAAATTTGCCGTAGGCGATATCCCCCTCACGGACCGCATCAATCTTCCAGTCCCAGGGACCGAGCACGGCCTCATCGTCTTCGAAGATCCAGCAGCCCGGGGCCGTCAGTTCCTCGACAGACCATCCCTGCACACCGCATTTGAAAAAGGGCAGGATGCCGTAGCGACGGATCTCGGCGATCAGGGCTTCCGGGGAGTCGATGGGACGGGCGTCGTTCATCGGGCAATGGGTTGATGGTCCATCGCCTTCAAGGCATGCAGGACGACCGGCACGGCGAAAATGAATGCGCAGATATCGGCCAGCATCTGGGAGATTTCAATGCCGGTGAAATCCCAGGCCGCATATCCGATGTAGAGCGCGGGCAGGAAGAAGATGCCCTGGCGGGCGGACGCCATGATGATGGCCGGAATGGTCTTGCGGATATTCTGCAAATACATGTTGGCCAGGACGATGAATCCGGTCAGCGGGAAACTGTAGCACTGGAAGCGCAGCACCTCGCTGCCGATGCGGATCACCTCCGGATCATCGGCCCGGAAAAGGGCGACCAGCGGGCCGGCGAATATCCAGCCCAGCAACGCCAGCACGAAGCAATAGACTGTTGAAACGCTGCAGCTGTGCCAGAAGGCCTTGCGAACCCGATCGAAAAGCCCTGCCCCATAATTGAAACCGCACACCGGCTGGAAGCCCTGCCCGTAGCCGATCATCGCCGCGCAGGCCAGCATCATGATGCGGCTCACAATCGAAAAGGCGGCAATGGCCTCGTCGCCATAGTTCGAAGCCAGCTGGTTCAGGCAGATGGCAGAAAGGCTCATCAACCCCTGGCGGGCCAGCGACGGAAGGCCGCCGGCCGAAATATCCCGATAGCGCCGCCACGTCGGCTTGAAGTGATGGAACCGGATGGGCAGCGAGCCCCGCTTCCCGATCATGCCCAGAATCACGATGAAGCCGATAAACTGCGAGATGGCCGTCGCCATGCCGGCTCCGCGGATGCCCAGGTCGAAACCGAAGATGAGGATGGGATCGAGGATGATGTTGAGCACGGCGCCCGACACGATGCCGATCATAGAGAGCATCGCATTGCCCTGGTGACGCATCTGGTTGTTGAGCGTGAAGGTGCCCATGATGAAAGGCGTGCCGATCAGGATGAAGCGGAAATAGTCGCAGGCATACGGCATGATGGTGTCCGTGGAGCCCAACAACGACAGGATGGGCCGCATGGCCAGGAAACTGGCCCCGGCGAAGATGATGCCGGTCAGGATGGAAGAGCCCAGTCCGACGGCGGCCATTTCCTCGGCGTCGACGGTCTCACGCCGTCCCAGCGCCCGGGAGATGTAATTGCCCGATCCCTGTCCGAAAAAGATGGCCATGGACTGGATCAGCACCATATAGGCGTACACGATGCCCATGGCAGCCACCGACTGCGTGTTGATCTGCCCGATGAAGAACGTGTCGGCCAGATTGTAAATGCCCGAAATGAGCATGCTGACGATCGACGGAATCGCCATCTCGGTGACGAGTTTCCCGACCGGCAGCGTCGTCATCCGCACGTATTTCTCGTGCGGTGTCATCGTGCTCGTTTCCAGCTGTCGTTTCATTCTTACAAAAATAAGAAAAATGACGCACTTTTGCACGATTCGGACGATATTTCAAATGCCCGCCCCCGATCAGGTCAAGGGTGACGTCAAGCCGGACATGACGGCAAGGTCGCGCCTACAGCTGCCTCCCGCGCCCGTCTCATCGCCCACGTCCGCGAATTCTTCCCGGACGCCGACCCGAAGGTGCTGGAAAAACTCATCTGACCTCATTTGTCTGTCACGAAAGGGAAATTTCATCTATACGATGCCTTTCGCGGACGGGAATCGGCGTTATTCCTGAAAAAAGTTGACGCGAAAGGGAAGAAGCGGCGCTCTCATGCCTTTCGTGACAGGAGGGGCGGCGCAGGCGTTTTCAGATGCCCGGTCAAGCCGGGCATGACAGGAAGGTCAAGCCGGGCATGACGAAGGGGAAAGCCGGGCAGGGCGAAAACCTCGGCGGGGCGAAGGGAAAAAGGCCCATCAAATATTGGCGGTCTGCCCTATTTTTCGTATTTTTGCTGGATAAATACGGATTATAATCATTACGAAATATGCAGAACAAGTTGCAAGAACTGACGGACCGGCTGTATGAGGAAGGTCTGTCGAAAGGCAGACAGGAAGCCGACCAGCTGGTGGCCAATGCGAAGGCCGAGGCACAGGAAATCCTGGACAAGGCACGCGAGGAGGCGGAAGCCGTCCGCGCTGATGCCGAGAAGCGGGCGGCCAACATCCGCTCGATGGTCCAGAGTGACATCAAGATGGCCTCGACGCAAGCGATCGCCGCACTGAAGCAGCAGGTGGAGAACATGGTCCTCACGAAAGCCGTGGCTGAACCCGTCGGAGCCTCCCTCTCGGACAAAGGATTCGTAAAGGATCTCATCACGATGGTGGTCCGTGCCTTCAACGCTTCTAATCCCGACGGAATCGACCTGGAGGTCATTCTTCCCGATGCAGCGCAAAAGGAACTCGAAAAGGCATTTGCCAACGAAGTCAGGAAGATCCTGGACAAAGGCATTGAGGTCAAGAACGTGAAAGGCCTGGCCAACGGTTTCCAGATCGGTCCGAAGGACGGCGGCTATCGGCTGAGTTTCACGGCCGATGATTTCACCGGCCTGGTCGGCGAATATCTCCGTCCTGCTACCAAGAAGATCCTCTTTGGCGAGTAATGTCAAACTATCCGTACATCATCGCCAGCTTCCCCGACCTGCTGCTCGATTTCGAACAGCATCCGGTCGACGTGGCTGCCGTCGTTGCCGAAGTCAAGGGCCAGCTTTCCGAGAAAGACTGCAAGTTGGTGGACTGGCTGGAATTTGGTATGGAAGGGAGCCATCTGACGCCCCATTTCTACCGGAACGTCCGCCAGACCGGCAACCGGTTCCTCGCAGACTGGTTCGGCTTCGACCGAAAACTCCGCCTGGCCAAGGTAGCCTTCCTGGAAGGGAAACCGGTCCAGGAAGAGTTCCCCGAACTCGACAAGGCAGAAATCATTTTCAAGTCAGCCGACTTGTACCAACGCGAGAAACTGCTCGACCGCCTATGCTGGAACAAGGCGGCCGAACTGGTGGATTTCGACATTTTTACCCTCGACACGATTCTCTCGCTGCTGGTACGGCTCCATATCGCCGCACGCTGGAACAAGCTCGACCCGGATACCGGAGCGCAGTTGTTCAAGCAGCTCGTCAACGAAGTAAGAGGCTCTTTCCAAGGAATCAAACCCGAACAATTATAAAATCATCATAATGAAAGCAACTGGTATCGTTACCGGAATCATCTCCAACCTGGTGACCGTGCGTTTCGAAGGCGACGTGGCGCAGAACGAAATCTGCCACATTGACCTGGGCGGAACGAAAATGATGGCGGAAGTCATCAAGGTCTCGGGCAAGAATGCGTTCGTGCAGGTGTACGAGAGCACCCGCGGCCTGCGCCAGGGCGACAAGGTCGAATTCGACGGCCACATGCTCGAGGTCCAGCTCGGACCGGGCCTGCTCTCCAGCAGCTACGACGGCCTGCAGAACAACCTTGCCACGATGGAGGATGTATTCCTCAAACGTGGAGAGTACACCGCGCCGCTGGACCACGACAAGATCTGGCATTTCACGCCCCTGGCAAAACCCGGCGACACCGTATACGCCGCCGACTGGCTCGGCGAAGTGAAGGAAGGCTGGCTCCCCCACAAGATCATGGTCCCCTTCTCCTTCAAGGACACTTATACCGTCAAGAGCGTTGCGCCGGAAGGCGATTATACGATCGACGAAACCATGGCCGTGCTGACGGATCCGCAGGGCGAAGAGCACACCGTCACGATGGTGCAGCGCTGGCCCGTCAAGGTGGCGGTCGGCGGCTACGTCGAGAAACCCCGCCCCTTCCGCATCATGGAGACCGGCGTCCGCTGCATGGATACGCTCAACCCGATCGCCGAAGGCGGTACCGGCTTCATCCCGGGACCGTTCGGCTGCGGCAAGACCGTGCTGCAGCACGCCATCGCCAAGCAGGGCGACGCCGAGGTCATCGTGATGGCCGCCTGCGGAGAACGTGCCAACGAGGTGGTGGAGATCTTCGCCGAGTTCCCGGAGCTGATCGACCCGCACACGGGCCGTCACCTGATGGAACGTACGACCATCATCTGCAACACGTCGAACATGCCGGTCGCCGCACGTGAGGCCTCCGTCTATACCGCGATGACCATCTGCGAATATTATCGCGCCATGGGCATGAAGGCCCTCCTGCTGGCCGACTCGACCTCCCGCTGGGCACAGGCCCTTCGCGAGATGTCGAACCGCATGGAGGAGCTTCCGGGTGCAGACGCATTCCCGGTCGACCTGTCCGCCATTATCTCGAACTTCTATGCGCGTGCCGGCATCGTCCGGCTCCGCAACGGCCAGACCGGCGCCGTGACGTTCATCGGCACCGTCTCCCCGGCCGGCGGCAACCTGAAGGAGCCTGTGACCGAATCGACCAAGAAGGCAGCCCGCTGCTTCTATTCGCTGGCACAGGCACGTGCCGACAAGAAGCGCTACCCCGCCGTCGACCCGATCGACTCCTACTCCAAGTACCTCGAGTATCCCGAAGTGGTGGAATACCTGAAGGAGCGCGTGGGAAAGGACTGGGTTGAGAAAGTGAGCCGTGCCAAGAACATCATCCGCCGCGGCAAGGAGATCGCCGAACAGATCAACATCCTCGGTGACGACGGCGTGCCCATCAGCTACCACGAGCAGTTCTGGAAGAGCGAGCTCATCGACTTCGTGATCCTGCAGCAGGATGCCTTCGACCCGATCGACTCCCTCTGCCCGATGGACCGCCAGGAGTACATGCTCTCGCTCGTCCTCAAGGTCTGCGACGTTCCCGTCGAATTCGACGACTACGAACAGTGCGGCGCCTGGTACAAGGAGATCATCAACGTACTCCGCCAGATGAACTATTCTGAGTTCAAGAGCGAACAGTTCAACAAGTATCTTGAACAGCTTAATACCCTTTTGACCAATGAGTAAAGCATTCCAGAGAACATATACGAGGCTTGAAGCCATCACCAAGGCGACGGTTACGCTGCACGCGCAGGGCGTCAGCAACGACGAGCTGGCCACGGTGGCCGGACGCCTGGCACAGGTCGTGAAGATCAAGGGCGACCTGATCACGCTGCAGGTATTCGCGGGTACGGAGGGTATCCCGACCAATGCGGAAGTGCTGTTCCATGGGGAGCCGCCGACGCTCGAGGTGAGCGAAGAACTCTCCGGACGCTTTTTCAACGCTTACGGCGACCCCATCGACGGCGGTCCGCGGGTAGAAGGCGAACGCCGCCAGATCGGCGGCCCTTCCGTGAACCCGTACAAGCGCAAGCAGCCTTCCCAGCTGATTCCGACCGGCATCGCCGGCATCGACCTGAACAATACGCTGGTCTCCGGGCAGAAGATCCCGTTCTTCGCCGACCCCGACCAGCCCTACAACGCCGTGATGGCACAGGTGGCCCTCCGTGCCGACGTAGACAAGATCATCCTGGGCGGCATGGGACTGAGCAACGACGATTACCTGTACTTCCGCCATGAATTCGAGAATGCCGGCGCACTCAACAAGATCATCAGCTTCGTCAACACCACCGACCAGCCGCCGGTGGAGCGCCTGCTGATCCCCGACATGGCCCTGACCGCAGCCGAATACTTTGCCGTGGACAAGAACGAAAAGGTGCTGGTGCTGCTGACCGACATGACCCTCTACGCCGACGCGCTGAGCATCGTGTCGAACCGCATGGACCAGATTCCGTCGAAGGACTCGATGCCTGGCTCGCTCTACTCCGACCTGGCCAAGATATACGAGAAGGCCGTGCAGCTGCCGAGCGGCGGCTCGATCACCATTATCGCCGTCACCACGCTGAACGACGGCGACATCACGCACGCCATCCCCGACAACACGGGCTACATCACGGAAGGACAGCTGTACCTGCGTGCCGACACCGACACAGGCAAGGTCATCATCGACCCGTTCCGCTCCCTCTCCCGCCTGAAACAGCTCGTGCAGGGCAAGCAGACCCGCGAGGACCACTCCCAGGTCATGAACGCATCCGTGCGACTGTACGCCGATGCGCAGAACGCCAAGACCAAGCTGGAAAACGGTTTCGACCTCTCCGACTACGACCGGCGCTGCCTCGAATATGCCAAGGCATACGCCATCGAGATCCTTTCGATCGACGTGAACATCGGCCTGAAGGAGATGCTCGACACCTGCTGGAAACTCTTTGCACGTTTCTTCAGCAAGGCAGAAACCGGCATCAAGCAGGCCATGATCGACAAATACTGGCCGGCCGAATAAAGTATGGCTATCAAGTTCCAATATAACAAGACTTCCCTGACCAATCTCGGCAAGCAGCTGAAGATCCGCCAGCGGGCCCTCCCGACCCTGAAGAACAAGGAGTCGGCCCTGCGCGTGAGCGTGATCCAGGCCAAAGCCGAGGCGGAGCGCCTGCAACGCGAACTGGAAGAGGCCCTCAAGACCTACAACTACATGGCGGGCCTCTGGACGGAATTCGAGCCGGGGCTGATCGCCGTGAAAGATGTGGAGCTGACCACCGTCAAGGTGGCTGGCGTCCGCACACCGGAGCTCAAGGAGGTCATTTACGAAGTGAAACCTTTCAACGCTTTTGCTAAGCCGATGTGGTATGGCGAGGGGGTCGCGATCCTCAAGAAACTCGCCGGCCTGGGCATCCAGAGCGAGGTTTTCACCGAGAAGAGCCGGATCCTGGAATTCCAGCGCAAGAAGACGACCCAGAAGGTGAACCTTTATGAAAAGGTGCAGATTCCGGGGTATCAGGAAGCGATCCGCAAGATCAAGCGCTTCATGGAAGACGAGGAGAATCTCTCCAAGGCTTCGCAGAAGATTGTCAAGAACCGCCATCAGGAAGAAGAGGAGGAAGAGGCATGATCACGAAAATGACCAAATACACGTTCCTGCTCCTGAGCAGCGACACGGAAGCCTTTCTCCGCGAAATTCAGGACCTGGGCGTTCTCGACATCAACCGGTCCCGCAAGCCCGTGGATGCCACTTCAGGCAAGCTTTACCGTGAAGCGGAGCAGATCCGGCACGAGATCGAGACCATCGAGAAGTGCGACTTCTCCCGCGACGAGCAGCACAGCGCCCTTTCGGCAAAGCTCACCGCCGCCGAGGCGGCCCTGGCCGAGAAAAAGCATTGGGGCGATCTGGATGCCGGGAAGGTGAGAGAATTGCGCGATGCGGGCTATCAGTTCCACTTCCATACCGTCCCCATCAAGAAGTTCAATCCTGCCTGGCTGGAGCAGTATCCGATCGCAGAAATCGACCGCGATGAGAAATTCGTACGGTTCGTGCTGATTGAAAAGGCCTCGGAAGGATCCAACAATTTCCAGGTTGCAGAGACACCCGTGGCCGTTGAATCGCTGGCCGAACTGGCCGGGCAGATCTCGGCATTGAAGGAATCCATCGCCGGACGCGAGGCGGAGATGGAAGCCCGCAAGCAGGAAGTCCCCGCCATGCAGCAAACCTATGCCGCAAAGGTCCAGGACCTGCAACGCTACCTGGCCCAAAACAACGCCGGCAAGGCGGCCGATGATTATATCACCGTGCTGACCGGATTCGCGCCGACGGAAGACGACGACCGGCTGAAAGCTGAACTCGACCAGAAAGCCATCTACTATATCAGCGAGCCTGCCACAGCGGCCGACAACCCGCCGGTGAAACTCAAGAACAACTGGTTCGCGCGCAATTTCGAAACCCTGACCGGGATGTACGGCATGCCCGTCTATGACGAGTTCGACCCTACCCCGATCCTCGCGCCGTTCTTCCTGTTGTTCTGGTCGTTCTGTATGGGCGATGCGGGCTACGGGCTGCTGCTGATCGCGCTGGGCCTGCTTTTGTGGAAGAAACCTGGCTTCGACCTGCTCGGGCTGAAGAAGCACTGGCGGCTGGTCACGACGCTGGGCGTGGGCACCTTCATCATCGGAATCTTCCTGGGCACGTTCTTCGGCATCAACCTGAAAGAGGTGTCGTGGATTCCGGAAGGACTCAGGAACCTGATGCTGGTGGGCAAGATCAATGTCGGCGGTTCCGCCTACGACGTCTCGATGGTGGCTGCTGTCGCCATCGGTGTGTTCCACATCTGCCTGGCCATGGTCATCAAAGCCGTCGGCATCACCAGGCGAGCCGGCTTCAAGGCGGCCATCTCCACCTGGGGATGGGTCATCCTCATCGTCGGCGGACTCATCGTGGCCGGCCTGGCCCTGACGCAGGTGCTCGACGCCATGGCCACGAAGATCGCGGTCATCGCGGTCGGTGTGCTCTCCGTGCTGGGCATCTTCATCTTCAACAAGCCGGGACGCAACCCGCTGCTGAACATCGGAGCCGGCCTGTGGGACACCTACCAGATGGCGACGGGCCTGCTGGGCGACGTGCTGAGCTACATCCGTCTGTATGCCCTCGGCCTGGCCGGCGGCATGCTGGGTGCGGCCTTCAACAACCTGGGCATGATGGTCCTGGGCGACAACCCCACCTGGCAATGGCCCTTCTTCCTGCTGATCGTCCTGATCGGCCACGCACTCAACTTTGCCATGAGCTGCCTGGGCGCGTTCGTCCACCCGCTCCGTCTGACGTTCGTGGAATATTTCAAGAACAGCGGCTACGAAGGCAAAGGCATGGACTACAAGCCTTTAACGAATGAAATCAAAATAGAAAACAAATAATATTTAAAAATTTAAACACTATGTTAACAGTTATTCTCGGTTATGTCGGTCTTGCGCTGATGCTTTGCCTGGCCGGCATCGGATCCAGCATCGGAACGACGATTGCCGGCAACGCAGCCGAAGGCGCGCTGAAAAAGAATCCGGAGAAATCTTCGAGCTACATGATCCTTTCCGCGATGCCCGCTACGCAGGGTCTGTACGGTTTCGTCGCATTCCTGCTCTGGCCCAAGGACATTGCAGCCATGACGGACAACGGTTTCATGTATTTCGCAGTCGGCCTCGCAGCAGGTGTCGTATTCCTGTTCTCGGCCATCCGTCAGGGCCAGGTCTGCGCCAATGGTATCATCGGCATCAGCCAGGGCCACGATGTCCAGACCAACACGATGATTTACGCCGCGCTGCCTGAGTTCTACGCGATCCTCGCGCTCGTGGCTTCACTGATTATTTAGTACTATCTGAGCGCAAGTTCTTTTGCGCTGCAACGGACGCAGCTGACTATCAGCTATTTATCGAAAGTCCTCCCCCTCAGTTTCAGGGGGAGGACTTTTCGTAAGTTATTGATCCACAAATGTGTACATTGCAGCGAAATTGTTTACGGCAGGTTGATTTCTAAAAATATTCTTGCTAACTTTATCGGACAAATTATCCAATGAAGTTATGCGACGATTATTCCTGACCCTTCTGCTCATGCTGTCGGTGACGGCAGGATATGCTTGTACGAACCTGATTGTCACCAAAGGTGCCTCGACTGACGGCTCCGTGATGGTGACGTATGCGGCCGATTCCTATACGCGTTACGGCACGCTGGTCCACTACCCCGCCGCCAAGCACAAGACCGGCGAGATGCGCACCATTCTGCAATGGGGACAGGATCACTATCTGGGGCAGATTCCCGAGGCGCCGTACACCTATAATGTGATTGGAAATATGAACGAGCATCAGCTCGTCATCGGCGAAACCACCTGGGGCGGACGGCCGGAACTGCGTGATCCGCAGGGTATTGTGGATTATGGTTCGCTGGAATATATCTGTCTGCAGCGTTGCACGAAGGCGCGCGAAGCCATCGAGCTCTTCGTCAAGCTGGCCAATGAATTTGGTTATGCTTCTTCCGGTGAATCGCTGAGTTTTGCCGACACCGAAGAGGCCTGGATCCTGGAGGTCATTGCCAAAAAACCCGACGTGGTAGACGGAGTGAACCGCAACAAAGGCATCGTGTGGGTGGCGGTCCGCATTCCGGACGGTTATATTTCTGCGCATGCGAACTGCGCGCGCATCACGACGTTCCCGAAGGACGATCCCGCCAACTGCATCTATGCGCCCGACGTGATCTCCCATGCCCGCGAAATCGGCATTTACGAGGGTTCTGACGAGGATTTCAGCTTCGCCGACACCTATTGTCCCCTCTCCTTCTCGCTGATGCGCAACTGCGAATGCCGCGTATGGACCTTCTTCAACCGCTGGGGCGACATCGACATGAACCAGTATCTCGATTTCGTCATGGCCGACAATCCGAAGAACCGGATGCCGCTCTACGTCAAGCCCAAAGGCAAGTTGTCCGTGCTTGACCTGGCTGCCATGATGCGCGACCACTACGAAGGGACGCCCTTCGACATGACGAAGGACATTGGTGCCGGCAGCAACGAGACGCCTTACCGCTGGAAGCAGAACGACTGGACAGTAGACGGGGTGAAATACTCGAACGCCAGGCCCATCTGCACCCAGCAGACCGGATTCTGGTTCGTGGCCCAGAGCCGCGGCTGGCTGCCCGACGAGATCGGCGGCGTATTCTGGTTTGCCGTGGACGATGCCGGCACGTCGGCGCTGACGCCGGTATATTCGTCGTCACGCGCTGTTTCCTGGCATTATGCCCTGGGCAACGGCTCGATGGTGGAGTATTCCGAGAGTTCTATGTTCTGGCTCAACAACCGCATCGCACAGTTCGCATATCTGCGCTACAATCCGGTAGGGCTGGAGGTTCAGGATCGGATTGCCGTGCACGAGCAGGAGATGGTGAAGAAGGTGGCCGATGCCGATGCGCAGGCCCTGGCGATGAAATCGGAGAAGAAGCGGCTGAAATATCTGACGGATTTCTCTGTCAGTGAGGCAGACGCTTTGTTCGACGAGTGGTACAAACTTGACAAGTATCTGCTGCTGAAGTACATGGATGGGACTGTGAAGAAACAGAACGAGGATGGTTCTTTCAAGACCAACGGCAGCGTCGATTACATTCCCGTCTCTCCTGACTGGCCCGGCTACAGCGAAAAATTCAAACGCGCCATCGTCAACGACAACGGCCCCCTCCTCAAAGTCCGCTAGCAGGGCTTTGCCCGCTATGCGCTCTGGGTGTTGCTCCAGAACCGTCTCGCTACGCTCGACCCCTCCCATGCTGCGCATGGGCCCCTCCCTCTTACGGTGCCGAGGGTGGCACGGGTTCCCGGACCAATCACCCACCCACGCATACGCAGCAAAGCCCTGCGTAAAACGCGCGAAGCGCGAGGGAGTCTGGGGGGCTGTGCCACCCAGTGAAAAGGAGGCGGCAAGGCCGCCGACTTTGAGAGCCCAGCGCTAAAGCACCGTAAGCACGCATCGCACAAAAGCATAAAAAAAGAGCCGCAAGGTTTTTACCCTACGGCTCTCAAAGTTGGCGGCAACCTACTCTCCCACTTGGTGTAGCAGTACCATCGGCGCAAGTGAGCTTAACTTCTCTGTTCGGAATGGGAAGAGGTGGATCCTCACCGCTATAACC
>LUZE01000015.1 GCA_001602845.1 Bacteroidales bacterium Bact_13
AAGGGCCCGGATAAGGGCGGAAGATGGATTGTAGTCCGCTAAATCGGAATTTATCGGTGCCTTTACCCCGGCGGCTGTCGGAAACGGATGGCAGGATTCTTGCGTCATTAACGACCATGATTATCTTTGTAATCAGCCATGAATAGATTTACAAGGTATTTAAGGCGTATTGTCTATCTGGAGGACGACATAGACCGGGCGAAAGCGGCGGCGGCCATCAAGAAGAACATTGCTTTTCGCGGGCCGAACGTCATCATCCTGGCTTGTGCCATCATTATCGCTTCAGTCGGTTTGAACGTCAACTCGATTCCGGTCATCATCGGCGCGATGCTCATTTCGCCCGTGATGGGTCCGACCATCGGGTTCGGTCTCGGTCTGGGAACCAACGACACGGATCTGCTAAAGAACTCGGCCAAGAATTTCTTCGTCATGGTGGCCATCAGCATCGTCGTGGCAAGTCTGTATTTCCTGATCTCTCCGCTCAGACTGAGCAACCCCACGGAACTGCTGGCCCGTACGCGTCCGACCATCTATGACGTACTGATCGCCCTATTCGGCGGTACTGCGGGCATGTTGGAGCATGCCAGGAAGGATCGGGGAAACGTACTCTCCGGCGTTGCCATCGCTACGGCGCTGATGCCACCGCTCTGCACTGTGGGCTACGGCATCGCGACCCTGAAGGTCAACTATATCTTCGGGGCGTTTTATCTTTTCCTGATCAATAGCTTTTTCATTGCCATCGCCACTTTCGCCGTAGCCAAGTTCCTGGGGTTCGAGAGTGCCGCGGCCGATGAATTCCATCGTCGCCGCAATCCCCGCATCGTGGCCTCGCTCCTGCTGGTCATGACGGTGCCGAGCATCATTTCGGCAGTCGGTACTATCCGTGACAACAATTTCGCCATCAGCGCCGAGCGTTTCGTCGAGAACAACAAGACCATCGGGTCGAGCTATATCTTCGATCACCGGGTCAACCTGAACGGGCGTACTCAAACCCTTGACATATATCTGGCTGGCGAAGCACTTGATTACACTACCAAGCAAATCCTGCTCAAGAATGCCTACAGCTACGGCCTGCACAGCGACCAGATCATCTTCCATGAGGAAGCGGCCGTGCAGAATTTCAACAAAAACGAGGTGATCCGCGACCTGAACGAACACTACCTGCAGAAAATCCAGGATTTGAACCAGAAAATCACGGAGTTGGAGGTGGAGCTGGCCAAGTACAAGGATGCGGAGAAAGCAGCCGTCAAAGATACCTTGCGGTAGGCGAGCGGTTTCCGTGCCCGCGTACGATAGTCTCGCCAAGTTGGCGCAAGACGAGCCGCTTTATAGAGCCTTCTGGCTGGGGCGTCCTTGCGCCTACCCCCGATTACGGCCCATGGCGCAAAGTAAGTGGCTCGGGAAGATTGTCTGGGGCCGATGGGTTTGCGCCAGATTGGCGGAAAAGAGGGGACAACATGTGAGGGCCTGAGATTGTCGTTGTGGCATCGCCGCGCCGCTTCTGCGGCGCTTTGGTTCCCTGAGGGAACCATTAAAAGGAGGGGTCAGAGAAGGAGGCGGCTTCCGCCGCCGACTGGTACAAGAAAGGCTCCTTTTCAGGAGCCTTTCTTGTACCCGGAGCCGGGGTCGAACCGGCACAGCCTCGCGGCCACTGGTGTTTGAGACCAGCGCGTCTACCGATTCCGCCATCCGGGCCAGCCTTTGCTCGGTAGAGCGTGCAAATGTATGGATTTTTGCGGAACTTTACAAATTTGCCTTTGCCCAGGCATAGATCAGGAAATTCCTGTCCGAATTCCAGGCCTCGCGGTAAAGCCGCCCCACTTCTCCCAGCCAGGCCTGCGACCGCTCCCCGTCATCGCTGCGCCCCACTTCCGCCGTGCCGCCCGCCGCGTAGTACATCTCCCGCGTCGTGGAAGAAATGCGCGCGAACCGGCCCGTGTTGGGACGGAGCTGGTCGTTCGTCAGGGTCAGGTAGTACTGCAGCATCTCGTCAGTGGGATGCTTCTCGCGCGTCAGGTACGTCGAGTCGGCGACATAGACCGTCACGCCGTCCTTGAACACATAGGGCTCATAGAAGCCTTCCGTGTACATATCCTCGTACACCACACCGCTGACGGGGAACTGGGCCCCGCTCTGCCACTGGATGAAGGAGCACAACTCTTCGATGTCGCCCGGATCGAGCGCGCCGGTCGCATCGAATACGGCATTGACCACCCACTTCGCCAGCTTTTCAGGCGACGGGTTCAGCATGTACACGAGCCCGCGTTTCGGCTCGCCCAGGTAGATGTCCTTGCCCGTGTGGTATTCCCACAGCTGGACGGGGAAACCTTCCCAGCCCGGAAGGTCGGTCCGCTCTTCCAGCAGGTTCTCCGCCATGTAGGCGGCAGCAAGCACTTTTTCGCAGCGCGCAGTCAGCGACGCAAGGGAATCGCGGTAATAGGCCGCAACGACCGGGTCAAGTTTGGGCCCTTTCGCACAGCCGGCCAGGAGCGCGGCTGCCATCAGTAAGACAAACAGGCGTTTCATATCAGTAAATCTGCAAATACACATGCGGTGACAGCTTCGACAACCGGCGGGACGCGCAGCGCGAAGCAGGTGTCGTGGCGGCCGGGGACGGAATAATCCACCATCTCGCCACGGGCAAAATCGAAAGTATGCTGCACCTTCCGGATGCTCGACGTCGGCTTGACGGCCACGCGGAACACCACGGGGTTGCCGTTCGACAGGCCGCCGTTGATGCCGCCGGCCCCGTTGCGGGCCGTGTGCCCGGCGGCGTCGATGAAAGGATCGTTGTGGTCGGAGCCCTTCATCCGGGAAGCGGCGAAGCCGTCGCCGAATTCAATGCCGCGGATGCCCGGAATGCTGAAGACGGCGTGGGCGAGCAGCGATTCCAGCGAATCGAAGAAGGGTTCGCCCAGCCCGACCGGGACTTCCGTGCAACGGCATTCGACGATTCCGCCCAGCGAATCGCCTTCCTGCGCCGCCTCGTCGAGCATCCGTTCCACAGCATCGGCATCGTCAGCCGGGATTCCGCCCATTTCCACCAGGGAGGCGGACACGCACAGCGGCGCGATCAGTTTCTTGGCCACGACGCCCGCTGCCACGATCGGCAGCGTCATCCGTCCGGAAAACCGGCCGTCCAGCAGCGATCCGTACCGGCGCAACGCCACGAAATCGGCATGCCCGGGCCGGGGGATGGCCGTGAAATCGCGGTAATCCGCATCCCGGTAGTTCCGGTTGGCGAAGGTGAGGGTCAGCGTGCCGTCGGTGGCGCGCCGGTCGTCGATGACCGGCGTGTCGTCCTCGATGCGCGGTGTCGTGCCGCGGGCGCCGCTCTTGCGACGCAGCAGGTCGGCGGTAAAATCGCCGGCTGCCAGCGGCAGCGTCGCCGGGACGCCCCGGAGCGTCACACCCACCGTGGGCGCATGCGATGCGCCGAAGAGTTCGAGTTGGAATCGGTGGCCGAAAGTATCCATTTAGCGTTTCTTGAGTTTTGCGATGGTTTTCAGGAATCCCGGGAACGATTTGTCGATGCAGCCGGTGTCGTCGATGTTCACGGTCCCGTCGGTCAGGAGCGAAGCGACGGTAAGAGCCATTGCCAGCCGGTGGTCGCCGTGCGATGAGCAATCCGCGCCCTGTAACCGCCGGTTCTCGCGCCCGAAGATGTGCATCTCGTCGTCCATGACCGTCACCCGCACGCCCAGTTTCCGGAATTCCCCCGCAAAGGAGGCCGCCCGGTCGCTTTCCTTGTTCCGGAGCCGGCTGATGCCGGCAATCACGCTCTCGCCTCCGGCAAAGACGGCCAGCACGAAGAGCGGCGCGAACAGGTCGGGCGCCTGGTTGATATCGTAAAAGAACGGACGGATGAAGGAACGGCGCACGCTGACGGTGCGGTTGTCGTCGCCGAGCACGATGTCCACCTGGTTTTCCCGGAGCAGATGATAGATGTCGGCGTCGGACTGGAAGGAGCGGGGATCCAGGCCGCGGAGCGTGATGTCGCCGCACAGCGCCCCGGCGACCAGCAGCATGGCGGCGGCGCTCCAGTCGCGTTCGACCTCCAGCCCCAGGACCGGCGTAACCTGCTGGCCCGGATCGATGTACCAGGTGCGGAGGAGCGGGTCTTCCTCTTCGGGACAGTCGTAGCCCGTCAGGCCGAAGAACGAGGCGATGTAGGTGGTCAGGCTGATATAGGGTGCACTGGTCACGTTTTCCACGACCACGGTGCTTTCTTCCGGGCATTGGGACAGGGCCAGCAGCAGGCCCGAGATCATCTGCGAGCCGCGTTCGCCCGAC
The DNA here is from genome assembly GCA_001602845.1 of Bacteroidales bacterium Bact_13. GTDB lineage: Bacteria > Bacteroidota > Bacteroidia > Bacteroidales > UBA932 > Cacconaster. The sequence continues at coordinate 4,294 of LUZE01000015.1, forward strand.
ACTTCCACTTCGCCGGCGTGGAGCGGTCCGCGCACGCGGACGGGCAGCCGTCCCTGCCGGCTGAACGTGAGCCGGAGGCCGAGCTGTCGCAGGGCGGTGCGATGGTCGTCCACCCGCCGTCCGAGCAGGGTTTTTTCCCCGGTGATGGTTACGGGTTCCCGGGAAAGCCCCGCCAGCGGGATGCACAGCCGCGCCAGCAGGCCCGATTCGCCGACGAACAAGGCCCCGTCGCGGACGCGAAGGCCTTCGTTCAGGAGGTCCTGGTGCCCTTCAATGGTCAGGGTGGTCCCTTCAAGCGATACGTCGGCATAGAGTGCGCGCGCCACGCCGATGGCGGCTACCACATCGTCGCAGAGCGTCACGCCGAAGAGACGGGTCGTACCGTGGGCCAGGGCGGCGAGCAGGATCGCCCGCTGCGCATAGCTCTTGGACGCCGGCAGCGTGGCTTCTCCCCGCAACAGGATAGCCTCGTCGGGCAGCAGGTCGGCCCAGCACGGCTGTCCGTCTGCGGTCGTGCCGCCGCGGTTCGGTGCGACGAACAGCAGCGGCGCCCCTTTCTGGAAGGCGGTGAAGCGAGAGGCGCGGCCCAGCGGGCCCATCGCAAAAGCGATCAGTCGTTCCGCTTCAAAATGGTCATAGAGCGACAGGACGGCCTCCACATCCTCCTGCGAGCGGGCCGTGGTCACGACCTTGATGATGTCGGCGCCCGCGTATTGTGCCTGCCGGGCTGTCTGCAGCAGCCGTTCCGGCGGATCCGTCGCGTTGTAGTTATGGTAGGAGAGGATGACCTGGCAGCCGTGGTTCATCGCGAGGCTCATCAGCCAGTTGCGGGTAGCTTCGGGGAAGTCAAGCGGGATGTCGACATAGTCGGCTCCGGTAAGGATGGCGGCGCTCAACAGCCGGGTGGCACCATCCACCTGGGACGGAAGGTCGGCATGGCAGGTGGCAATCATCTGCGCCTGTTTCGGCCCGGAAAAGAGCTTGCGCACGTCGTCTTCGTCGAAACCGCAGGCATCCAGCCGGATTTCGACGGCGGCGTCGGCCCGGGTGCGGGCCATGTAGGCGCACCAGCCCGGGTCGCCGGCTTTCAGGCTGAAACAGAGGCGTCCCATAGGATGGCTTTGCCGATGTCGACGGGTAGCACGAAGCGTAGCTTCTGTCCCATGCGTTTCTTGTCCTGGAGAATGGCGGCACGGAGCTCTGCTTCGGGCACGGGCGGCTCGACGGGCAGGCCGCAGGCGGCCAGGTCGCGGACAATGCGTCCGGCCGTTTCCCCGGCCAGCAGCCCCTTTTCGCAGGCGAGGCGGGCGGCCATGGCGATGCCGATGGCCACGGCTTCCCCGTGGGCGTACTGCGAAGTGCATTTCTCGATGGCGTGGCCGAACGTATGGCCGAGGTTCAGCAGCTGCCGGTCCCCGTGGTCTTCGGGATCCTGCTCCACGATGCCGAGCTTGATCTCGCCGGCACGGCGCACCAGTGCGTCCGGCACATCGGCCGGATGCGGCCCGCTGAATACCGCCACGGCCGTCTCATAGGCCCGTGCGTCGGCCAGCAGGAAGGTCTTGAGCATCTCCGCGGCGCCACAGCGCAGGGCCCGCTCCGGCAACGTTTTCAGGAAATCCGTATCGATGTACACGAAAGCCGGCTCGCGGAACGTGCCCACCATGTTCTTGAAGCGGTCGAAGTTCACGCCGTTCTTGCCGCCGATGGCCGCGTCGACCTGCGCGAGCAGCGTGGTCGGCACCAGGCCGAACGGCACGCCGCGCTTGTAGATGGCGGCCACGAACCCAGTGATGTCGGTCACGATGCCGCCGCCCACGCCCACGAGCATCGTGCTGCGGTCGGCTTCCAGGGCCAGCAGTTCCGCCACGAGGTGTTCCACCGTGGCGATAGTCTTCTCTTCTTCGGCGGCATGGACCCAGAGGGTCGGGCAGTGCCAGGCTTCGACGATGCCGCGGCCCCGGAACCAGTCGTCTGCGATCAGAATGGTCCCGGGACGGGGGAACAGGTCGCCCACGCGGCCGTATGTGAGGTTATTCTTCAATGCTGCCGGCTACGATGTTGGCGATGCGGGCGCGGAGCTTGCCGGTGCCGCCCGTATCGGTCGGGTGAACGCGGTGCGCCAGGACGATGACGGCGGTCTTGCTGTCAAGGTCCATGATGACCGAAGTGCCGGTGTAACCGGTGTGGCAGATGGTGCGCGTGCGGCTGAAGAGGTCGCCGCGCAGGCCGGCCGCTTCGCTGCGGTTGTCCCAGCCCAGGGCACGGCCGATCCAGGGATCGTTGTCGCTGGGCACGGTGGCCATCGTTTCGACGGTCAGCGGGCTGAGGATGCGCTTGCCGTTCACGGCGCCGCCGTTCATGATGGCTGCGCAGATCACCGACAGGTCCTCGCAGTTCGAGAACACACCGGCATTGCCGGAGTTGCCGCCGTTGGCCAGGCGGGCCAGCGGGTCATGCACCTCACCGAGCAGCGGAAGGCCGTTCTCCTGCACTTCGGTCGGGGCGACGAGGTCCATCCATTCGGGATGACGCTCTTTCGGCATGTAGCCGGTATGCTTGAGGCCCAGCGCGCCGAACACGTTCTTCTCGGCGTAGTCGCAGAGCTTCTCGCCCGTGATGTTCTGCAGGATGTTCTGTACCGTCACGAAGTTGAGGCAGCTGTACATGTAGCCGGTCTTCGGGCGGAAGTTGCGCTTGATCTCGTTGGCAATGTGCCAGATCAGCGAGTCCGGGCTGTTCTCGCCGAAGCGCGCCAGGTACGAAGCGGTGGCGATGTAGGGCGCCAGGCCCGAGGTGTGGGTCATCAGGTCCTGGACGGTGATGTCGACCTTCTCGCCCGTGGCGGGATCGACCCAGGGCTTGAAGTCGGGGATGTACATGTCCACGTCGTCGGAGAGGCGCACGTAGCCGTTCTCCACCAGCTGCATGAACGAGAGCGTGGTGCCCACGCACTTGCTCACGGAAGCCAGGTCGAACATGGTCTCCGGGGTCATCGGGATGGTGTCGGGCACCACCTGCTTGTTGCCGTAGGCTTTCAGGAAGACGATCTTGTCACCGCGGACGACGCTCACCACGCAGCCCGGGATGTTGCCCTCGTCGATGGCGCGGGCGACTTCACGGTCGATCTGGGAGAGTTTCGCTGAATTCATCCCCATCGACTCGGGGGTCACGTGCTTCAGGGTTCCTTCCGGAACCGGCGCGCTGCAGGCCGCCGCGAGGGCGACCGTTGCAATAAAGAAGAATAGCTTTTTCATACTTGCAGAATTTCAGGCACTATTCTGCAAATATAACAAAAAAACCACAAAAAAAGCCGACCCCGAAGGGCCGGCTTCGTTCTGTTAGTCATGCCAGGCTTGACGCAACGTCATGCCCGGCTTGACCGGGCATCTACTCCTCGCGACGTCCACGGCGCTCACCGCGGTCACCACCGCGACGCTCGCCACGGTCACCGCGGCGCTCACCGCCACGGCCACCGCGCGGACGACGGTCGCCACCGCGACGTTCGCCGGCTGCACCCTGTGCAGCTGCGGAAACGCCGGCGTTCGGCGACAGGTCGCGCTTGCCGTAAACTTCACCGTTGCAGATCCACACTTTCACGCCGAGCACGCCGACCTTGGTGTGAGCCTCAGCCAGTGCGTAGTCGATGTCGGCACGGATGGTGTGCAGCGGGGTACGGCCTTCCTTGAACATCTCGTTGCGAGCCATCTCGGCGCCGCCGACGCGGCCGCTGATCTGGATCTTGATGCCCTCGGCGCCCATGCGCATGGTCGATGCGACAGCCATCTTGATGGCACGGCGATACGACACGCGGCCTTCGAGCTGGCGGGCGATGTTGTTGGCCACGATGTTGGCGTCAACCTCGGGACGCTTGACCTCGAAGATGTTGATCTGGACATCCTTGTTGCAGATGTTCTTCAACTCTTCCTTGAGCTTGTCGACCTCCTGGCCGCCCTTGCCGATGATGATACCCGGACGAGCGGTGTGGATGGTGACGGTGATGAGCTTCAAGGTGCGCTCGATCACGACCTTCGACAGGGAAGCCTTGGCCAGGCGGGCTGTCAGGTATTCGCGGATCTTGGCATCCTCGAGAATGCGGGTCGGATAATCGCCGTACCAGTTGGAGTCCCAACCGCGGATGATACCCAGACGGTTGCTGATCGGATTGGTCTTCTGTCCCATAATTATGCCTCAACGGCCTCCTGTGCCGGTTCTTCTGCGGGTTTTTCAGTGTTCTTCGTGCCCACGATCACGGTGACGTGGTTCGAGCGCTTGCGGATGCGTGCCGCGCGGCCCTGCGGGGCGGTGCGGATGCGCTTCAGCTGACGGCCGCCGTCGACCATGATGGTCTGGACGAAGACGTTGCCGTTTTCGAGTTCCTTGCGGGACTCTTCGTTCTTGGCTTCCCAGTTCGCGATGGCGCTGCGGAGCAGCTTCTCCAGGCGGACGGATGCCTCTTTCTTCGAGAACCGGAGGATATCCAGTGCACGGTTCACCTCGACGCCGCGGACCATGTCAGCCACCAGGCGCATCTTGCGCGGGGAAGTAGGCACGTCGTTGAGCTTGGCGATCGCCGTGTGCTTCTTTATTTCTTTAAGCCTTTCGGCCATTTCTCTTTTACGAGCTCCCATTGTTCAATCTTTTTTGTGGTTTAACGATTGCCGGAGTGGCCTTTGAAGGTACGGGTCGGAGCAAACTCGCCGAGCTTGTGGCCAACCATGTTCTCCGTGACATAGACCGGAATAAACTTGGTGCCGTTGTGAACGGCGATGGTATGTCCCACGAAGTCCGGGGAAATCATACTTGAACGCGACCAGGTCTTGATGGCTTCTTTCTTCATCGTGCCCTCATTCATTGCGAGCACTCTCTTCTCCAGGGCTTCCTGGATGTAAGGACCTTTTCTAAGTGAACGACTCATAGTCTGACTAGTTTAATTCCGTTATTTCTTTCTTCTTTCGATGATGAACTTACTGGAAGTCTTCTTCGGGTTGCGCGTCTTGTAGCCCTTTGCAGGCAGACCCTTGCGGGAACGCGGGTGTCCACCGGAAGCGCGGCCTTCACCACCACCCATCGGGTGATCCACCGGGTTCATGACGACACCGCGGTTGTGCGGCCGGCGACCGAGCCAGCGACGACGGCCGGCTTTGCCGTGGCTTTCCAGGTTGTGATCGACATTGGAGACGGTACCGACCGTAGCACGGCAGGAAACGAGCACCATGCGGGTCTCGCCCGAAGGGAGACGGAGGATGGCGTGGTTGCCTTCACGTGCGGTGAGCTGTGCGAACGTACCGGCACTGCGTGCCATTGCGCCGCCGCAGCCCGGGCGGAGTTCGATGTTGTGAACGAGGGTACCGAGCGGAATTTCTGCCAGCGGCAGAGCGTTACCGATCTCAGGAGCGACTCCGGAACCGGAAGCGATGGTCTGACCGACCTTGATTCCGTTGGGAGCGATAATGTAGCGTTTCTCACCATCGGCGTAGAACACCAGCGCGATGCGTGCGCTGCGGTTCGGGTCGTACTCGATGGTCTTGACGGTTGCGGTGCAGTTGTCCTTGTCACGCAGGAAGTCGATGACGCGGTACATCTTCTTGTGGCCGCCGCCGATATAGCGCATCGTCATCTTGCCCTGGTTGTTGCGGCCGCCGGTTCCGCGGAGCGGACGGAGGAGGCTCTTCTCAGGGGTCGAGCAGGTAATCTCGTCGAATGCGCTGATTGCCTTATTGCGGGTACCGGGAGTTACCGGTTTGAACTTACGAATTGCCATAGCCTTTAAATGTTGCTGTAGAAGTCAATCTTATCCTCACCGGCCAGGGTCACGAACGCCTTCTTGTAGTGGTTCGTACGGCCTGTCGCCATGCCGTGCTTGGTATAACGGCTCTTGCGTTTACCGTGGTAGTTCACCGTATTGACGTCCTTGACGGAAACACCATATACCTGCTCTACCGCCTTCTTGATCTCGATCTTGTTGGCATCGCGCTCAACAAGGAAACCGTAACGGTTCATCTTGTCTCCGAGAACCGTCATCTTTTCAGTTACGAGTGGTTTGATCAAAATTCCCATTGTCGTACAGTTTTATTTCCGTCTTTCAGCGATGATGTCCTGAACACCGTCCACGAACACGAGATGGTTGGCATCCACGAGGGTGTAGGTGTTGATCTCGTCAACGGTGATGACCTTGACTTCAGGAAGGTTGCGAGACGACAGATAAATGTTCTTTGAATTGTCAGGAAGCACGACGAGGGTCTTGCGGCCGTAAGCCTTCAGGTTCTCGAGGATCTTGATGAAATCCTTGGTCTTGGGAGCCTCCATGGAGAAGGGCTCGACCATCGTGATGGCATTCTCCTTGGCCTTATACGAAAGCGCGGAGAAGCGGGCAAGCTGTTTCAGCTTCTTGTTGAGCTTGAAGTTGTAGTCGCGGGGTTTCGGTCCGAAGGTATTGCCGCCGCCAACGTAGATGTTGGACTTGATGCTGCCGTGGCGAGCACCGCCGCCGCCCTTCTGGCGACCCATCTTCTTGGTGGAGAAAGCGACCTCGCTGCGGTCCTTGGTCTTGTGCGTACCCTGGCGCTGTGCTGCCAGATACTGCTTCACGTCGAGATAGATGGCATTGTCGTTGGGCTCGATGCCGAAGATGGCCTCGTCCAGTTCGACCTGCTTGCCGGAAGCGGTTCCGTCGATTTTCAAAACATCCAGTTTCATACGCTTAGTCCTCCAAAATTACATAAGACCCTTTGGCTCCGGGGACGGAACCCTTGACAACGATGAGATTGTTCTCGGGGATCACTTTCACGACCTCGAGGTTGAAAACCTTCACGCGGTCGCCACCCATATGGCCGGCCATGCGCATGCCTTTGAACACGCGGGAAGGCCACGAGGATGCACCCATCGAACCGGGGTGGCGGAGACGGTCGTCCTGACCGTGCGTCTGGCCGCCGACGCCCTGGAAGTGATGACGTTTCACAACGCCCTGAAAACCCTTGCCCTTGGAGACGCCGGTAACGTCGATCCACTTGAGCTCACGCTGCGTGAGGTCGCCCAACGTAACCGTGTCGCCCAGCTTGAGCTCCATCGGGAAGTCGTTCTTGAACTCGACGAGCTTGCGCTTGGGGGTGGTTCCTGCCTTTTCAAAATGTCCCTTGAGGGGCTTGCTGGCGTGCTTTTCGGTGATTTCGTCATAGGCAAGCTGTACGGCGGCGTAACCGTCCTTTTCAACCGTACGGATTTGC
>LUZE01000016.1 GCA_001602845.1 Bacteroidales bacterium Bact_13
AGATCAGGTCCGGCGCCGGCTTGGGCCGGGCGGCGGACTCCACGCCGAAACAATGAGACGGCGGGATGCAGCCGTCGATGCCGAGCGTCTGCACCAGCATCTCCAGCGAATGCTGCCCGCGCGACGAGGCGATGGCCATCGGAATCCCTCGGGCGGCAAGCACCTCGAGCGTCTCCTTCACACCGGGGAACAGGTGGATGGCCGGCACGCCGACCGTCTCGAAAATCTCCCGGTAGATGGCGACGGCGCGCTGGGCGTCTTCTTCGCCCAGCCCGGCGCCGTCAGTGAAGTTGCGGAGCAGCGGCAGCCCGATGGTCGAGACGAGCGCCTGCTCGTCGGCCGGCGGCAGCCCCATCCGCCGCAGCACTTCCTGCGCCGTGGTGAGGATGCCGCTCTGCGTATCGGCGAGCGTGCCGTCGAAGTCAAAAATTATGGCGGGCATGGCTACAGCGGCGCCTGGTCACGCCGCAATTCTTCCGTATAGGCCTCGATGCGCCGCATCTGTCCCGGGATGCCGATCCGCTGTGGGCACGCCTGTACGCACTGCGCGCAGCCGATGCAATGGTTCGCCTGCCGGAACTTGTCGAGGCTCCGTTCGAGCGACACCAGGTACGCCCGCCGCGCCTTCCTGTATTCCGGGCTCTGGCGGTCCTCCTCGACGAAACCTTCGTTGACGCACTTGTTGTAGTGGGCGAAGACGCCGGGGATATCCACTCCGTACGGGCACGGCATGCAGTACTTGCAGTCGGTGCAGGGGATGAGCGGATAGCGGACATAGTCGGCCGCGATCTTGTCGAGCATCTCGAAGTCGCTGTCAGCCAGCGGTTCCAGCGGGCAGAAGGTGCCGAGGTTGTCCTGCAGGTGCTCCATGTAGGTCATGCCGCTGAGGACGGTCAGCACGCGCGGTTTCGAGCCGCAGAAGCGGAAGGCCCACGAAGCCAGCGAGGAGCCAGGCGCGCGTGCGAGCAGCTGGTCGGCTGCGTGCTGGGGTAGGTTGGCCAGCCGGCCGCCGAGCAGCGGTTCCATGATGACCACGGGGATGCCTCGCTTGTCGAGTTCTTCATACAGGTACGAGGCGTTGACTTCGCGGCTGGAGCGGGTCTTGGCGTTGTTCCAGTCCACGTAGTTCATCTGGATCTGGACGAAGTCCCAGTGATATTTGTCGTGCTGCGAGAGCAGGTAGTCGAACACCTGCTGGTCGCCGTGGAACGAAAAGCCGAGGTTGCGGATGCGTCCGGCTTCGCGCTCCTTGAGCAGGAAGTCCACCACGCCGTTGTCGAAGAAGCGTTTCTGAAGAAACTCCATGCTGTTCATGTTGTCGCGCGTACCTCCCACTGAATGAAGCAGATAGTAGTCGATCACGTCGACCTGCAGCATCTTGAAGGAGTTGTGGTACATGTTCAGCGCGTACTCGCGGGTCAGTTCGCCGCGCTGGGTGGAGAGCTTCGTGGCGATGGTCCATTTTTCGCGGGGATGGCGGCTGAGCGCGATGCCCGTCACGCGCTCCGATTCGCCCTGTCCGTACATGGGGGCGGTGTCGAAATACGTGATGCCGTGTTCGATGGCATGGTCGACCAGGGCGTTGACCTGTTCCTGGTCGATGACGGTCTTGCCTTCAGCGTTGGTGGTGGTGGGCCAGCGCATGCAGCCGTAGCCGAGCAGCGACACGGGTTCGCCCTGCGGGCTGGTGCGGCAGGTCATCGTGCCGGGTTCTTTTTTCTGTGCGGCTGCGGGTCCGGCGGTCTTGCCGGTGCAGGCTGCGACGGTGGCGGCGGTGGTGCCCGCTCCGGTTTCATGGCGGGTCCTCCTTATCTTTCTTTGTGAACTTCGTGTCCTTCTACATAAATGGCACTCACGGGGCGTGCGGGGCAGTGGAATTCGCAGGCGCCGCAGCCGATGCATTGTTCGGGGTTGACGGCGGGCACTTTCACTTTCGAGCCTTCTTCGTACGGTACCATGGTGATGGCGCCGGTGGGGCAGTGGCGGGCGCAGTTGCCGCAGTTGACATTGTCGCGGACGGCGACGCAGTTGTCGTGGATAACGACGGCGTGGCCGATCTGGATGGCGCTCTTATCAGCGGCGCTGTCGACGGGCTTGATGGCGCCGGCGGGGCAGACCTGGCTGCAGCGGTTACAGTCGATGTTGCAGAAGCCCTGGTCGTAGTGCATTTCGGGCTGCATGAGGGTGGCCAGTCGGGCGGAGGGTTTTAGCACGTGGTTGGGGCATTCGCTGACGCACAGTTGGCAGGCGGTGCAGTGCTGGTAGAAGTGTTTGCGGGAGATGGCTCCGGCGGGGACGGGCTGGGTCTCGCGGGGCGGGGTTTGTTTGCCTTCGAGGGCGGCGAGGCCTTCGGCGAGCTTTTTCTTCTTCGCCTCGACCGTCACAGCTCCGGCTGCCAGCGCCACGCCCGCGATGAACGCCCGACGCGTCACTTCGCTCTGATGTTTCGGTTCGCTCGCAGAAAAATGCTCGCGCCCCAAAACATCATCCGCTCCGTTCCGCTTTACGTCATGCCCGGCTTGCCCATCGTCATGCCCGGCTTGACCATCGTCATGCCCGGCTTGACCGGGCATCTCCGCCCGCTGCTTCGCTCGCTGTCCGTTCCACGCAAACCTGTAATGGATCGCCCCGCTGCTGCAGTTGTCGATGCAGTCGAAGCAGGCGACGCAGCGGCTGTAGTCGACGGCGTGGTTCTTCGTGTCGATGCAGGAGGCCTTGCAGCGCTTGCCGCAGAGGCCGCAGTTGATGCACTTGTCGGTGTCGATCACGGGACGGAAGATCGCAAAGCGGGAGAGCAGGCCGAGGGTCGTGCCGACGGGGCAGATGGTGTTGCACCATGTGCGGCCGCCGCGCCAGGCGAGGACGACTATGATAATAAAGGTGACGGCCGCGACGATGAAGACGGGCAGGCTCTTTATATAAACTTCCGTGGGATAGAACGCGTAGCTTCCGAAATGGGCGGAGATGGCGGCCAGCAGGTTGTTGCCCCAGCCGTAGAGCGGGGCGAGCAGGTTGGTGGCGATGCGGCCCCAGGCACTGTACGGCGCGATGAGGATGGCCACGGCGTTGAGCCCGGCGACCATCAGCACGATGAACAGTACCAGCATCCCGTAGCGGAGCCATTTCATCTCGCGTTTGTATCCGAAGCGGTTCTTCTTGCCCTTGCGGCGGCTGCTGAGCCAGGAGACGATGTCCTGGAAGACGCCGAGCGGACAGATGACGGAGCAGTACACCCGCCCGAAGAGCAGGGTCAGGACGGCCAGTGCGATGATGACGGCCAGGTTCAGCGCGAGGACCGCGGGCAGCAGCTGGATTTTGGCCATCCAGCCGAGCCAGGCATGGAGCGCCCCCGTAAAATCAAGCAGCAGCAGAGTGATCAAAGCGAAGAACAGTGTTGCCGCGACAATGCGAATCTTTCTAAGCATCTCGTTATTTTTTTACAAAGTTAGTGGAAAAATTGAAAAAAGATTCCTAACTTTGGGGTTGCTAACTATGTTAGGATGAAAGTGTGCTTTGAGCAATACATGTAAATAATTAATATTTAACTAAATAAACAAAAAACATGAAAAAATTGAGTACATTGTTCGCAACTGTGGCGCTTCTGCTCGTTGCAACATTCTCTGCTTCTGCGGCTGACAACAACGTTTACAAGCTGGCCGGCGACAGGGTGACCATCACGATCTCCGACCTCGCTCCGAACGCTGACGGTACCGCACTCATCGCCTGCTACAACATCGATGTGCCGGCCGATGCCATCAACAACTGCGAATCGCTCGTCCTCACCCCGCTCGTGCGCGATGAGAACGGCAACAAGAAGCTTGTCGAGATGATCGTCATCAACGGTTCGTCCCGCAAGGTGAACCCGGAGTGGCTGCAGCGTGTATGCTACGATGTCTGCGACCCGAACCGCGTCCGCTTCTTCACGGTGAAGGAAGGCGAGTCCTTCCACGGCAAGACCTGCACCGAGATCCCTTACGAGGATTGGATGGATGACGGCGCAGCTTTCTATCTCACGACCCAGAAAGCTACCTACAAGCCGAACTGCATCCACAACGATCCCGGTGAGGAATATGTCTGCGACATCCCGTTCCTGACCGAGCCGCTCGTGGTTGACCCTGTGCTCGCTCCGATTCCGGTCGAAGCTAAGCTGGAAGGCAGCCGTGTCCTCCGCACCAAGCTGTTCTACCCGGTCAACGTGACCAAGAAGGTCGACAACTATCTGGAGAACGCCGAGGCACTCGAGCTCCTCAACACCCTCGACAAGGGTAACTTCGAGGTGACCTCCGTCGTCATCGAAGGCTGGGCATCGCCTGAGGCAACCGTCCGTTACAACGAGAACCTGTCCATCAACCGTGCGAAGACTGTCAAGAACATCATCGCTGAGAAGTACAACTTCCCGCAGGAGGTCTACAGCGTCCAGGGCAACGGCGAGTACTGGGATTCCGTTATCGACTACATCGACAACTCCAACGAGCCCATCATCGCTGAGAACCGCGCAGCTCTCCAGGATGCAGTCGCAGCAAACGGCGACCTCGACAAACGTGAGGCAGCGATCAAGAAGATTGCAGGCGGCAAGCCGTACAAGAACATCTTCGACGCAGTCTACCCGCGCAGCCGTTTCGCAGAGGCAGTGGTGACCTTCCAGAACAAGGGTTACAACCGCAACGACCTGATGACGCTCTACAAGGCTGATCCGAAGAACCTGTCGCCTGAGGAGTATGTGCTCCTGATCCAGGACGGCGCTCCGGAGGATGTGGTCGAGAACGCTATCAAGCTCTACCCGGACGATGCACGCGTGGCAGCTGTCGCAGCAGCCAAGGAGTACGAGGCCGGCAACCTTGACAAGGCCATCGAGCTCTACAAGAAGGCAGGCAACACCGAGGAAATCTTCAACAACCTCGCATGCTGCTATCTGCTGAAGGGTGACGCCGAAAATGCAAAGGCTTGCCTGGACAAGGCTCAGGATCTGAAGATCGCCGAGACCAACGCCAACGAGCTCCGCAAGGTCGTCCTCAACAACAAGTATTTCGGCAAATAATTCCCTGCCGGAACACTGACTGACCGAAAGGGGAGGGCACGTCCCTCCCCTTTTTACCACGGGGCCTCAGGCCCCACACAACGGGGCCCGTCCCGGCCCCCATTGCCTTGGTGGTGGAATGGTAGACACGAGGGACTTAGACCGTTCTTTGAAATAATTATTTTGTAAGACACGACGTTTTTACTAATTTCACGTCTGCTATGAGTAGAAAACAATATACAATAGAAGACGTGCGTCAAGCGGTAAAAGATAGTCGTTCGATACAGACAATAGAATTGAAAATCTCCAATTGCTTTGTCCAAACTGTCATGCCCTTACAAGTAATTATAGAGGAAGAGCACATTTGAGTGCACTCTCTGAAAAGAGAGATGTAGAATGTCGTAAATTCAAGGAAGCCTTAACAGGTCAAGCTGATGGTAATCTTGAGC
>LUZE01000017.1 GCA_001602845.1 Bacteroidales bacterium Bact_13
CGCCGTGCTCCTTGGCCAGCTTCATGATCTCCAGTGCGTCGGGAATCAGGTCGTCCTCGTGGAGCGAGTTGCCGATGGCGCCGCCTTCGGCCTTGATGAAGGTGTAGCCCATGCCGCCGCCGATGATCAGGTTGTCAACCTTGGTGACGAGGTTCTTGAGCACCTCGAGCTTCGAGGAGACCTTCGAGCCGCCGATGATGGCGGTGAAGGGATGCTGTGCGTTCTTGAGCACGTTGTCGATGGCCTTGATCTCGCCTTCCATCAGGTAACCGAACATCTTGTCCTCAGGGAAGTACTTGGCGATGAGGGCCGTGGAAGCGTGTGCGCGGTGTGCCGTGCCGAATGCGTCGTTGATGTAGCAGTCAGCGTACGAAGCGAGTTTCTTCGTGAAGGCTTTCTGGCTCTCCTTGACAGCGGCCTTGGCTGCCTTCTTCTCTTCGTCGGTAGCGTCTTCCGCCAGTCCGCGGGGCTTGCCTTCCTCTTCCGCATAGAAGCGGAGGTTTTCGAGCACGAGCACTTCGCCCGGCTTGAGGGCGGCTGCCTGCGCGTCGGCCGTCTGGCAGTCCGGTGCAAACTGCACGGGCACGCCGAGGCATTCGCTTACGCGCGGGAGAATGTGCTTGAGGGAGAACTTCTCAGCCGGTCCCTTGGGACGGCCGAGGTGCGACATGATGATGAGCGCACCGCCGCCGGCGAGCACTTTCTTGAGGGTGGGGATGGCGGCCCGGATGCGGGTGTCATCGGTAATCTCGAACTTGTCGTTCAACGGAACGTTGAAGTCGACGCGGACAATGGCCTTCTTGCCATTGAAATCGTAAGAATCAATCTGTTTCATATCGTTTGAGGTCTTTTTCCTTGATGGTTTCGCGCTTGTCGTATTCGTGCTTTCCGCGTGCCAGGGCGATGTTCAGCTTGGCATAGCCGTTCTCGGCGATGAACAGACGGGTGGCCACGATCGTGAGGCCCTTCTCCTTGACGGCCCGGGCGAGTTTGCGAAGTTCTTTCCGCGTGAGCAGGAGCTTGCGGTCACGCTTGGGATCCTGGCGGCTGAACGCGGAGCCCCACCAGTATTCCGCAACGTTCATGTTCTTGACGTACAGCTCCCCGTTCACGAAATAGCACCAACTGTCTACCAGCGAGGCCTTGCCCTCGCGAATCGACTTGATTTCCGTACCGTACAGCACGATGCCGGCCGTAAAGTGTTCGAGGAACTCATACTCGAACCCGGCCTTCTTGTTGCGGATCTCCACGGTGCTCTTTTTCTTCTCTTTCGCCATGCCTTCAGCGCTTAGATCATGCAAATATAGAAAAAACGACGGATTATTGCTATATTTGTGGGACACGACAATAATCAATACTGTATCATATGGAAACCAAGGAGTTTGAATTCAAAGGCTTTAAGATCAGCGGCTTCATCGCCCTGTTCCTCATTCTGGCCATCATTGTGGCCGACATCTTCATCTTCAACGAGGCAAGCCACTCCGACAATGCCAACCTGATCTTCGGGATTACGATTCCCGTATCCTTCGTGCTGATTATCCTGCTGGCCATCGGCATGGTCAAGCTGGAACCGAACGAGGCACGCGCGCTGGTGTTCTTCGGCAAGTATTCCGGAACGTTCCGCGAGAACGGTTTCTGGTTCATCAACCCGCTCTATTCCAAGAAGCGCGTATCGCTGCGTGCCCGCAACTTCGACGCGGAAGCCATCAAGGTCAACGACAAGAGCGGCAACCCGATCCTCATCGGTCTGGTGCTGGTCTGGCGCGTGAAGGACGTGTACAAGAGCCTCTTCGAGATTGACTCGCAGACCATGAGCACGCAGGGCAGCCTGAACTCCACGATGAAGGCCTTCGAGGGTTTCGTCAAGGTGCAGGCCGACGCGGCGCTCCGCCAGGTGGCCGGCCAGTACAACTACGACGAGAACAGCAACCCGAAGGAAGATGACATCACGCTCCGCTCCGGCGCGGATGAAATCAATGAAGTACTGAAAGATACGCTGAACGAGCGTCTGTCAATCGCCGGCATCGAGGCCATCGAGGCGCGCATCAACTATCTGGCCTATGCACCGGAAATCGCCGCCGTGATGCTCCGCCGCCAGCAGGCCGACGCCATCATCGCCGCCCGCGAAAAGATCGTGGAAGGCGCCGTATCGATGGTCAAGCTGGCGCTCGACCACCTCAAGGAAGAAGGTGTGGTCGACCTCGACGAGGAACGCAAGGCCGCCATGGTGAGCAACCTCCTCGTCGTCCTCTGCGCCGAAGAGAACACCCAGCCTGTCGTCAACACCGGCGCATAGCCTGCCCCAGTTCCAGATGCCCGGTCGGAGCCGGGCATGACAGGAATGATGGCGCGCCATCGATGAGGAATGGCGCGCCAGAAGGATGATTATTCGACTACCGTCACGAGGTTGCGGTCGCCATAGCCGTTGTCGACACGGCTGACGGCCGGCCAGAGCTTCTTCTCGTGGATCCAGTCCAGCGGGAAAGCCGCCTGCGTGCGGCTGTACGGGTGCGACCAGGTGTCAGCGCAGACCTCGCACTCAGTGTGCGGCGCCATCTTCACCGGATTGTCCTCGGCATCCAGACGTCCCGCCTTGATGTCCTCGCACTCGGCCACGATTGTCTTGAGCGTCTCCACGAAACGGTCGAGCTCGCTCAGCGGCTCGCTCTCCGTCGGCTCGATCATCAGGGTCTCGTGGACCGGGAAAGAGAGCGTCGGCGCATGGAACCCGAAGTCCATGAGACGCTTCGCCACGTCGGTGGCATCCACGCCGTATTCAGCCTTGAAATGGCGCAGGTCGATGATGCACTCGTGCGCGACACGGCCCGTGGCGCCCGTGTAGAGCGTCTGGAGCTCCGGCATCAGGCGCGCCGACATGTAGTTGGCATTCAAGATGGCGATCTCCGTCACCTTGCGCAGACCCTCGGCACCCAGCATCTTGATGTAGGCGTGGGTGATGGGCAGGAGCAGCGGGCTGCCGTACGGAGCCGCGCTGACAGCGTCCATGCCGGCGCCGCCGCATTCTCCCACGACCGGATGTCCGGGCAGGTACGGCTTCAGCGCTGCGGTGCAGCAGATCGGGCCCACGCCCGGGCCGCCGCCGCCGTGCGGCATGGCGAAGGTCTTGTGGAGGTTGAGGTGGCACACGTCCGCGCCGATGTAGCCCGGATTCGTCAGGCCCACCTGCGCGTTCATGTTGGCGCCGTCCATGTAGAGGAGGCCGCCGTGACGGTGGATGATATCCACGATCTCGCGGATGCGGACCTCGAACACACCGTGCGTCGACGGGTAGGTGATCATCATGCCGGCCAGCAGGTCACCCGCTGCAGCGGCTTTCTCGGCGAGCTCCTCGACGTTGATGTTGCCGTGCTCGTCGCAGCCCACCAGGACGATGTCGAAGCCGGCCATGGCTGCGGATGCGGGGTTGGTGCCGTGGGCAGAGGTCGGGATGATCATCACGCGGCGTGCGGCGCCTCCGTTGGCGTTCAGGTAGCGGCGGATGGTCATCAGGCCGGCATACTCGCCGGCGGCGCCGCTGTTCGGCTGCAGCGAGCAACCGTCGAAGCCGGTGATCACGGCAAGGTCGTGCTCCAGCTCGTGGATGAGCTGCAGCGTGCCTTCTGCCTGGTCGGCCGGTGCGTACGGGTGCAGGTTCGCGAATTCGCTCCAGCTGAGCGGCAGCATCTCGGCGGCCGCGTTGAGCTTCATGGTGCAGCTGCCCAGCGGAATCATCGAGTGCGCGAGCGAGATGTCCTTGCGCTCCAGCATCTTGATGTAGCGCATCATCTCGGTCTCGGAGTGATAGGTGTTGAAGACCGCCTGGGTCAGGATGGGCGTCTCGCGGCGCATGAAGGCGGGCATTTCCGGAACGCTGGCGCCGGCCGGGCAGTCGAAGATCTGTTCGATGGCCAGCGCTTCCTCGCGGGTCGAGAGCTCGTCGAAGGAGATCTGGACGGTGCTTGCATCCGGATAGTAGAAGTTGAAGCCCAGGGCCAGTGCTTTCTCGCGGATGGCGGCGGCATCGACGTCGAGCACGCGGACCGTGTCGAAGAAGTTGTCGGCAGCGAGCTTGTAGCCCGCTTCGCGAAGCTTGGCCGCCACGGCGTGTGCATAGCCGTAAGCGTTCATCGCAATCTCCGTGATGCCCTGCGGGCCATGCCATACGGCGAACATGCCGGTCATCGTCGCCATCAGGGCCGTAGCCGTGCAGATGTTCGAGGTTGCCTTCTCGCGCTTGATGTGCTGCTCACGGGTCTGGAGGGCCAGACGGACGGCGCGTTCGCCGAGACGTCCGACCGAGATGCCGATGATACGGCCCGGAAGGTTGCGTTTGTATTTGTCGGCGCAGGCCATCCAGCCGGCCGTCGGACCGCCGAAGCCCATCGGCAGGCCGAAACGCTGCGCGGTGCCGCAGGCGATGTCGGCGCCCCATGCCGCAGGTTCCTTCAGGAGGGCAAGGGCCAGCAGGTCGCACCAGGCGGCCACCAGGCAGCCGGCGGTGTGGGCTTTCTCGCAGAAGGCAGCGTAGTCGCGTACGGAACCGTCTGCAGCGGGATACTGCACCAGCGCGCCATAGCATTTGTCCTCGAAGACGTATTCATCAAATTTGCCGGTGTGGATCTCGATGCCCAGGCCGGTGGCGCGGGTACGGAGCACCGAAAGCACGTTAGGGAACACATCCTCATCGACGAAAACCACGTTCTTGCCCGCTTTCACGGCGTCGCGGCTGCGGAGCTCGAACATCATGCGCATCGCCTCGGCGGCTGCCGTGGCGTCGTCGAGCATCGAGCAGTTCGCCAGGCCGAAGCCGGTGAGCGAGGAGATCATCGTCTGGAAGTTGATGAGTGCCTCGAGGCGGCCCTGGGAAATCTCGGCCTGATACGGCGTGTAGGAGGTGTACCAGCACGGGTTCTCGAACACGTTGCGGGTGATCACGGCCGGGGAAGCCGTGCCATAGAATCCGAGGCCGATCAGCGAACGCAGGTTGCGGTTCTTTCCGGCGATGGCCTTGAGCCGGGCCAGGTACGCGTGTTCGCTCATTGCGGGATCGAGCTTGAGCGGCTCCTTCAGAAGGATATCTTTCGGTACGGTCTGGCCGACCAGCTCCTCGAGCGAGGATACGCCGAGGACCTCGAGCATCTGCTTCTCCTGGGCAGGTCTCGGGCCATTGTGTCTGTTGGCAAATGAAAGCGGCATATTGGGTAGTTTATTTTGTTTATGGATTTGCAAATCAATCTACAAATTTAATCAATTTATCGATATCTCCACTTCTCCAGGTCGAGTCGCAGGTAGATGAAGATGAGGATGGTGAACGCCCATAGCGACGATCCGCCGTAGCTGAGCAGCGGCAGCGGGATGCCGATGACAGGCATCAGGCCGATGGTCATGCAGATGTTGATGACCACGTGCATCAGCAGGCACACGGCCACGCACCAGCCGTAAATGCGCGCGAAACGGTCCTTCTGCTTCTCCGCCGAACTGATCAGGCGCAGGATCAGCGTCAGGTAGACGGCCAGCACGGCAAACGTGCCGAGGAAGCCCCATTCCTCGCCGATGGTGCAGAAGATGAAGTCCGTGCTTTGTTCGGGCACGAAGTCGAAGCGGGTCTGCGTGCCGCCCAGGTAACCTTTTCCCGTCAGGCCGCCCGAACCGATGGCCACGAGTGACTGGTGGACGTTGTAGCCCACGCCCATGGGGTCTTCCTTGATGCCCAGCAGCACCTCGATACGGTCCCGCTGGTAGGGCTTCAGGAACTTCTGGAAGGCGATGTCGACCGAAAGGATGAGCGCCAGTCCCGCCAGGAAGCACAGCATCAGGTTGCGGAGCCGCTTGTTGCGGCGCACCCAGCTGATCAGCAGCAGGATGACGGCGGGGATGCCGAGGATGGCGGCCACCCAGATCTCCACGGGGAACTTCTGCAGGAAGGTGATCGATTCCACGCGCATGAGCCGCGGGAAGAAGGCCAGCGCCACGATGACCGCCGCGGTGGAGAGGACCGCGATGAGCAGTTTGCGGGCGTACCAGCCCCCGACGATCCCGATGATGCCCACAAGCACAAGAAGGGCCACGAAGGGTGAAAGGACGAGCGTCAGGATGAAGAAAAACACGGTCAGCAGGCCGAAGACCAGGATCCAGCCCGTCATCCCTTCCCGGTAGCAGACCAGCAGGAATCCCAGGTAGACCAGCGCGGAGCCGGTCTCCTTCTCGAGCACGATGGCCAGCATCGGCACGGCCAGCACCGCAGCGATGCGTGCTGCGTCGCGCAAGTTGCCGAAACGGAAATCATGCTTGCTCATCAGCGTGGCGAGCAGGATGGACGTGGTAATCTTCGAGAACTCGGCCGGCTGCAGGCGGAACGGGCCGAGGGCGAACCACGACTTCGATCCGTTGACTTCCACGCCCACGAAGGCCACCGCGATCAGCAGCAGCACCATCAGCACGTAGAGCGGCCAGGCGATGGCCGGATAGACTTTGGACGGGATCACGAACAGGATCAGGCAGCCGAGTAGCAGCGCGGAACCCATCCATACGAGGTCCATGATATATTTCTGCTTGAAGCTGAACACGAAACCATCCTCGCCCACGGACGACGAGTAGATGTTCATCCAGCCGAAGATGATCAGCGCGAGGTAGAGGCCCGCGATCACCCAGTCGATTTTCTTGTAGTTCATCCCCTCCATGGCCTATTTCCTTACCTTGACCTTGTGGAGCAGGTTGCCGTCGAACACGCGTTGTTCGAGCGCCTTCCGCTCCGGGGAAATCTCGCCGCACAGGTACTTCTCCACCAGCAGCGAGGCGATGGGCGCCGCCCAGGTGGCGCCGAAGCCGCCGTTCTCGACGTAGGCGACTACGGCGATCTTCGGGTCATCCTTCGGCGCGAAGGTGATGAACACCGAGTGGTCGTCGCCGTGCGGATTCTGTGCCGTGCCGGTCTTGCCGCACGCCACGATGCCCGGGATGCGGGCGATGGTCGCCGTGGCGCCGCCGCCCGTGTAGTTGATGGCCATCTCCATGCCCTGGACGATGTCCGCGAAATACGTCGTGTCGACCATCGTGTAGCGCCGCTCCTTGAACCGTTCGTCGACCGGGCAGTCCGGCATGTCCTTCTGCAGGTGCGGCGTGCAGAACCAGCCCCGGTTGGCGATGGTGGCGGCCAGGTTGGCCAGGTGGAGGGGCGTGCAGCCGATCTCGCCCTGTCCGATCGAGAGCGAGATGATGGAAAGGGATTTCCAGCGGTCCTTCCCGTGGATGCGGTCGTACCGCTCGGCGGTCGGCATCGTGCCGGCCTTCTCGCCCGGGATGTCGGTGCCGAGCTTCTGCCCGAAGCCGAAGCTGGCGGTGTATTCCTTCCACTTCTCGAATCCGTTGCGGACCGAGCCGTATGCCGGGTTGTCGATGATGGACCGGAACACGTAGCAGTAGTACGCGTTGCACGACATCATGATGGACTGGTACAGGTTGATGGGGCTGGGATGCCCGTGGCAGCCCACGCGCAGGTTGCCCACCACGTAGCCGTGGTTGCAGCCGTAGAGGGTGTTCGGGGTGAGGACGCCCTCCTGCAGGCCGATCAGGCCGTTCACCAGCTTGAACACCGAGCCCGGGGGCTGCGGCGACATCACGGCGCGGTTGTACATCGGCTTGTAGGGGTCATTCACGATCTCGGCGTAGTGCCGGCTGATGTCGGCGAGCTGGCTCACCTCGATGCCGGGACTCGAGACCATCGTCAGGATCTCGCCGGTGGCGGGTTCGATGGCCACCAGCGAGCCCACCTTGTTCTTCATCAGCTTCTCGCCGTAGGCCTGCAGGTATCCGTCGATGGTCGTGGTCACGTCGACGCCGGGCGTGGCGGTCTTGTCGTACTCGCCGTCCATGTAGCGCTCCTTGATGCGGTTGTGGGCGTCGCGCAGGTAGATGCTGTAGCCTTTCTCGCCGCGGAGCAATTCCTCGTAGGCCTCCTCCATGCCCGTCTTGCCCACGTAGTCGCCGCTCTTGTAGTCGGGGTGCTCCTTGATGTAGTTCGCGTCCACTTCGGAAATGTAGCCGAGCAGGTTGCCGCCCGCTTCGAAGGGGTAGGTGCGGGAGGTGCGGGGCACGCCGGAGAAGCCGGGGAAGAGGAAACTCTTTTCGATGAACATGTTGTACTGTTCGCCCGTGACCTGGCGCTTGAACACGAGTGTCTGGTAGCCGATCTTGCGGCGGTACAGCCGGTACTCCCGGAATTTCTCCTTGACGAAGGCCGTGTCGAGGTCGAAGATGCTGCAGAAGGCCAGGGTGTCGAACGGTTTCACGTCGAAGGGCGTGACCATGATGTCGTAGGAAATCTTGTTGTCCACCAGCACCTCGCCGTTGCGGTCGAGGATCCGTCCGCGGGCAGGGTAGATGGTCTCGTACTTGAGGGCGTTGTTCTCGGCGGTCACCCGGTACTCCTTGTCGAGGATCTGGACCTGGAACAACCGGAAGGCGATCACGCCGAAAAGCAGGATGATGCCTGCCGTGACGACGCCTTTTCTGCCCTGGAATTCCGCCATCCGCCCCTCCTCCTATCTTCGGTTCTGTAGCGAAAGGACCAGCAGCAGCCCGAGCGCCGTGCTGATGGCGGTGCTGGCGACGATCTTGAGCAGGATGAAACCGGCCGGCCGGAAACTGATGCAGTCGAACAGCACGTAGACGACCATATAGACCGCTGTGACGGCAGCCGCGTACTTGAGGTATTTCGGCAATCCGACGACAGCAGGTACCGGGACCTCGGTCTGGTCCTGGCGGTCCCTGTTCACCAGTGTGCGATAGAGGATCCTCCGCGATGCGGCGGCGGCCACGGCGGCGCCCGCGTTCAGCCCGGCCACGCCGTCGGAGAGCAGGTCGAGCATCAGTCCCATGCCGAAGGCGGCGAGCAGCACGGCCTGCGGCCGGCGTGAGAGGGGAATGCAGAGGACCAGGAACGGGATCAGGCAGAGATACACGTACGGACCCAGGTGCAGGTAGTCGGTGATGATGACCTGCAGCAGGAACACCAGGACGAAGAAAAGGATGTCAGTCAGCTTGTTCATGGAGTTCCTGGATTTCGGGCCCGTTGTTGTTGCGGACGATATAGACGTAATGCAGGGTGCGGAAGTCCTCGAAGAGCCGGATGGTCAGGTCCTGCGAGGAACCCTGGTTGATACGGGTTTCGACCACGCTGCCGACGGGGATGTCGGGCGGGTAGATGGTGGAGTAGCCGCTGGTGACGACGGTGTCGCCGGGTGCGGCCTGGATATGGACGGGAATCTCCTGGAGCAGCAGGCGGTCGGGCGATGTGCCGGTCCAGTGCAGTGGCCCGAAGGCGCCGCTGGCGGAGAGTTTCGCGCTGACGCTCTGTCCCGTGCTGAGCAGCGAGATCACGTAGGCATAGTGGCGGCTGACCGCGCTGACGATGCCCACGACGCCCCGGTCGGTGACCACGCCCATGCCCCGCTCGACGCCGGCGTCCGCGCCCTGGTCGAGGATCAGGTAGTTGTGCTGGGCGTCGACGGAGTTGCGGATGACGGCCGCCCGGATGTATGTGAAATCGGGCGTGACCGTGATGCGGTTGCTGTCAAGGGCGGCTGCGGCCGCGGTGTAGCGGGCGAGCTCCTGGCGGAGCTGGAGGTTCTCGGCGTTCAGCCGCTCGTTCTCTGTGTGCAGATTGAAATAATTGCGGACCTGCCGGGTCTTGTCCCAGATGCCCGCTTCGACATGACGGATGGCTCCGACCACTTTGAACCGCTGTACAGCCCCGTTGTTCACCATCATCACAATGGAGAGGGCTTCAAGGAGGATGAACAGCAGGACGGTGGTCAGCGCAGCTATGAAACCGTAGCGGCTTCTCATCGCATCAGGAACGGGTAGTGCGGATTCTTCAGGGCCAGGCAGGTTCCGCGGGCGACCGCGCGAAGCGGATCTTCCGCCACGTGGAACGGGATGTTGATCTTCTTGGAGAGGCGCTGGTCGAGGCCGCGGAGCAGGGCGCCGCCGCCGGTCAGGAAGATGCCTTTCCGCACGATGTCGCTATAAAGCTCCGGCGGGGTCTTCTCCAGCACGGTGAGGATGCTCGATTCCAGCTTGACGAGCGACTTGTCGAGGCAGTGGGCGATCTCCTGGTAGGTGACGGGCGCCTCGACCGGGTGGACGGTCATCAGGTTCGGGCCCTTGACCACGAACGGCTCGAGCGGTTCGTCGAGTTCGGAGATGGCGGCGCCGATGCGGATCTTGATCTGCTCAGCGGTGGGTTCGCCGATACGGATGTTGTACTGCTGGCGCATGTACTGCTGGATCTCGGTGGTGAACACGTCACCGGCCGTCTTGATGCTCTCGTCGGCCACGATGCCGCCCAGGGAGATGACGGCGATCTCAGTGGTTCCGCCGCCGATGTCGACGACCATGTTGCCCATCGGTGCGACCACGTCGAGGCCGATACCGAGTGCGGCGGCCATCGGCTCGTAGATCATCTGGACGTCACGTCCGCCGGAGTGCTCGGCGGCGTCACGGACGGCGCGCTTCTCCACTTCGGTGGAACCCGATGGGATGCCGATGACCATGCGGAGGCTGGGCGAGAAGATGGACCGCTTGTTGCTGTTGACCATCTTGATGAACTCCCGGATCATCATCTCCGAAGCGTCGAAGTCGGCGATCACGCCGTCCTTCAGCGGGCGGATGGTCTTGATGTTCTGGTTCTCCTTGCCCTGCATCGCCTTGGCTTTCGTGCCGACGGCGGCGGGTTTTCCGGTAAGCTTGTCAATGGCCACGATGGACGGTTCGTCGATGACTTTCTTGTCATTCATGAAGATGACGGTGTTGGCCGTTCCCAAGTCGATGGCGAGCTCCTGCTGGAAGAATGAAAATGCCATATTTCAATATCGTTTTTTCAGTTGAATAGATACCCACAAAAATAACAATATTCTTGGGATAAATGACTAAATTTGTCCATCATTTTTGAAAAAACTTTCATGAAGCGCCATGTGGTCATCGTAGCGGGNNGAAATCGGCGGAAAACCGATTCTCCGGCATACCATCGAACGGTTCCTGGCGTTCGATCCCGCAATCGAGATCATCCTGGTCCTGCCCCGGGACCAGCGGGATTACTGGCGGGATTACTGCCGCGAGAACGGCTTCCTCGAGCGCTATTCGATGGTTTCGGGTGGCATCACGCGTTTCCATTCGGTACAGAATGCCCTGGAATACGTGAAAAGCGACGGTATCGTGGCCGTCCACGACGGCGTCCGGCCCCTGGTGGGCACGGACCTGCTGGCACGGCTGTTCGCGGCGGCCGAAGCGCACGAAGCGGTGATTCCCGTCGTGCCCGTGTCGGAATCGGTGCGCCGGGTGAGCGGAGATCAGGAAGGGGAGATGTCGGAACCAGTGGACCGTGATGGCCTGGTGCTCGTGCAGACACCCCAGGTGTTCCGGGCGGACATACTGAAGGAAGCCTACCGGCAACCGTTCCGTCCGTCGTTCACGGACGATGCATCAGTGGTGGAAGCAGCCGGGCACACGGTGAAACTGGTGCCCGGGGAAAGACTCAACATCAAGGTCACCACGCCGGATGACCTGTCGCTGGCAGATTCGCTGGTCAGGCTTTTTTCTTCCGGCCTTTAGCCTTTTCGTATTCGTAGTCCTTGACCCAGACCTGGCGTTCAATGGCCTGGTCGAGCGAGACGAGGGTCTCGGTGCGGCCGATGCCCGGAATGTTCTGGATCGTGTCGATGAGGATCTTCATCAGATGGTCGTGGTCGAAGCAGTAGACCTTGAGGAGCAGGGAGTACTCGCCGGTTACGAAATGGCATTCAACGACCTCGGGAATCTTGCGGAGCGCATCGATGACTTTCGGGTAGGCGTTCGCTTCTGAAAGCGAAACGCAGATGAAGACGCACACGTTCAACCCGAGCGCTTCGGGCTTGACGAGCAGACGTGAGCCGGTGATCACACCGGCGTTTTCCATCTTCTTGACTCTTTGGTGGATAGCGGCGCCTGACACGTTGCATTCACGTGCGATTTCCAAAAAAGGCATCCGCGCATTCTTGACGAGAAAAGCCAGAATTTTCTGGTCAATCTCATCGACCTGGTACTTGATTCTTGACATAACAGCCACAAAAGTAGAAAAAGAATTTCAAATTGAAAGCAATTTGTTACTTTTTCTTCTCTGCTTTTGCGATAATGTCGATGCAATCCTGCTCTGAGAGCGTTGCAGGGTCCTTTCTTTTCGGAATCTTGTAGTTATCTTTTCCTTTTTTCAGGTACGGGCCATAGCGTCCGTTGAGCACCTGGATGCCCGAAGCCGGGAAGTCGGCGATCACCTTCTGGGTCGATTTCACGAGGCTTTCCTCGATCAGGGCGACGGCCTGTTCTTCCGTCAGGGTGTACGGGTCCTGGCCCTTGGCCAGCGAGACATACTTGCCGTCATACTTGATGTACGGGCCGAAGCGGCCGATGGCCGTAGTAATCTCGAAGTCCTTGTAGCGGCCGACGGTGCGGGGGAGCGAAAGCATCTGCAGCGCTTCTTCCAGCGTGACGTTCTCGATGAGCATGCCTTTCTTGAGGCTGACAAACTGCTTGTCCGGGTCGTCGCTCGCGCCTTTCTGGATCAGCGGGCCGAAGCGTCCGATGCGGGCGATGACGGGCTTGCCCGACTTGGGGTCGATGCCGATCACCCGTTCCGCGTGGGTGTGTTCGTGGTCCTGCAGGCTGCCTTCCACCTCTTTGTGGAAAGGTCCGTAGAAGTCGCTGATCACCTTGTCCCAGCGCATCTTTCCCTTGGCGACCTTGTCGAACGACTCCTCCACGTCGGCCGTGAAGCCGTAATTGAGGATGTCGGCAAAGTTGGCGGACAGGAAATCGGTCACCAGCAGGCCGATGTTCTCGGGCAGCAGCCTCTTTTTCTCGGCGCCGGTCACCTCGTTTTTCTCCGTGCGGACGATCTGGCCGTCTTTCAGGTGCAGTTCGCAGCAGCGGTGCGCGATGCCGGGCTTGTCGCCCTTGGTGATGTAGCCGCGGGTCGTAAGGGTGCTCACGGTCGAGGCGTAGGTGGAAGGACGTCCGATGCCCAGTTCCTCGAGCTTTTTTACCAGGCTGGCCTCGCTGTAGCGGGGCGGGTGCTGAGCGTAGCGCTGGAGGGCGGAGATACCGTTGCAGCGCAGCGGCTGGCCCTGCTCCATGTTCGGCAGGACGGCCTGTTCTTCGTTCTCCTCGTCGTCACGGCCTTCGATATACACTTTCAGGAAGCCGTCGAACAGGATCTGTTCGCCGCTGACCAGGAACCGTTCGTCGAAGCGGTCGGAGGCGATGGCCACATCCGTCTTCTCGACGCGGGCGTCGGCCATCTGGCAGGCGACGGTCCGTTTCCAGATGAGGTTGTAGAGGCGTTTCTCCGTCGCGGTGCCCTCGATCTCCATGTTGCTGACGTAGGTGGGACGGATGGCCTCGTGCGCTTCCTGTGCGCCCTTGGTCTTTGTGTGGTAGTTCCGCACCTTTGAGTAAGCGGCGCCGAACAGTTCGGTCACCTTCTCCTTCGTAGTGTTCAACGCCAGGGATGAAAGGTTCATCGAGTCAGTACGCATGTACGTGATCAGGCCGGCTTCATAGAGCCGTTGTGCGATCGACATGGTCTGGCTGACGGAGAAGCCGAGCTTGCGGGCGGCTTCCTGCTGCAGCGTGGAGGTGGTGAAAGGCGGCGCCGGGGTACGGTGGGCTTCCCGCTTTTCGACCGACGCGACGTGGAACTGTGCGCCGATGCAGCGCTCCAGGAAGGCGCGGGCCTCGGCTTCGGTGTCGAACTTGCGGTCGAGCGTGGCCTTCACGGGGCGTTTCGAGCCTTCGGTGAAGAAGGTGCCTTCGATGCGGAAGGCGGGCGTGGACACAAAGGATGCGATCTCGCGCTCCCGGTCCACGATCAAGCGAAGGGCCACCGACTGCACGCGGCCGGCCGACA
>LUZE01000018.1 GCA_001602845.1 Bacteroidales bacterium Bact_13
ACCGTGTCGCCGGGCGCGACCACGACCCTGACGGAATCCAGCAACTCCACCCTGCCCAGCGATCCCGATTCAAAATCGGCGTCGAAACGGACCTGGGCAAAGGCGGAACAGTGTGCCAGAACCAGAATCAGGAAGATAACCGACCGTCTCAATACTTCTTTTCGATTTCGTCTTCCTTATCTTCGATGTAATCGCGGAAGCGCTGGGCGACGCTCTCCGGGACGGTGGGATCGGCCTTCACGCGCTTGCAGATCTCATAGAGGCCGTCCTCGATCTGTTTAGCTTTCTTCTTCTCCTTGTTCTTCAGTGCCTTGTCGTACTGGGACAGCTTGCCGTAGACACCGTATTTCTCCATCAGGGAGCTGAATGTCACAGGTTCAGGCTTCTTCTCTTCGGGATTGACAGCCACCTCGGGTTCTGCCTGGGGCATGTTCACGTTCATCGCAACGGACTTGGTACGGTTCAGGATGTCAGCGGCTTCCTTGTAGGAGAAATACTTGCGGGTGTCGCCGTTCGCCGAGAAGACGAGCGTGTTCTCGACATTCTTGTCCGCATTGTATTTCGGAATCAGGTTGCCCAGGTCTTCGGCGGAAAGGACGAAGCCGTCGCGCACCTTCATTCCGTTTTCATCGAGCAGGTTCAGATCGATGAGCGTCTCGCTGATCGGATTTTCGGCGATTTTCATCATAGGGACGCTCGCACGGACCGTCCATTCCTTGTTGTTGTCCGGATTGGCGACCATCACTAGTTTCAGGTCAGCACCGGGCGTGAAAAGCTGGAAGCCGTTGCCGGTGAGTTCGATGTTCTGCTTGGGGATCTGGTTCTCGACAGGCTTCTCCGAAGAACAAGCGGCCGTCAGCGCCAGAAGTGTGAGTAAAAACAATGCTCTTTTCATGGTTATGGATGTAAGCGGTTATTCGATGCCTTTGAATGCGTAGTCGGCGTATTTGTAGCCGTTCCGGTCGTAGATGGGACGCAGGCCCGTCTCGACACGATGCAGGAAGTTGTCGTATTCCGTGCGGTTGTCGAGGCTCCACGCCACTTCCGCCAGGGCCGCCATACGCGGCAGTTCCATGTGCTGCACATGGTCGAACGTCGCCACGTATTCGGTCCACATATTGGCCTGGATGCCCTTGATATGCGCTTTTTCGTCGTCGTTCAGCTGGTCGTACGGATCGAATGCGTAGCACTTGCTCAGCGGCAGGTAGCCGCCGATGGCCAGCGGTTCGTCGTTCGCCTGCGGATCGGCGGTCTGATAGTAGTCGAAATAGAAGTAGCTGTTCGGGGTCATGATCACGTCGTTGCCCATCTTGGCAGCCGCGATGCCGCCCTTGGCGCCGCGCCACGACATGACCGTCGCGCTCTGCGAAACGCCGCCGTCCAGGATCTCGTCCCAGCCAATGATCTTGCGGCCCTTTTCAGCCAGATACTTCTCGACCGTCGTGATGAGGTAGCTCTGGAGCTCGGCTTCGCGCGTGAAGCCCATTTCCTTCATCAGGGCCTGGCATTTCGGGCACTTCTCCCACTCTTCGCGGGGCGCTTCGTCACCGCCGATGTGGATGTATTCCGAAGGGAAGATGTCGCAGATTTCATCGAGCACTTTCTCGAGGAACGTCACGGTCTCGGGATTGCCGGCACAGAACACTTCGGGGAAGACACCCCAGGTCGTCTGGACCTTGTAGGGATAGTCCTTGCCCCGGCAGCCCAGCTCGGGATAGCTGGCCAGCGCTGCGGATGCGTGGCCCGGCATCTCGATCTCGGGAACCACGGTGATGAAGCGCTCGGCCGCATAAGCGACGACGTCGCGCATCTCATCCTGCGTATAGAAACCGCCGTAGGGCGTTCCGTCGTACTGATTGGAGCCGTAGTGGCCAACCAGCGTCTCGGCCCGCACGGAGCCCACCTCGGTCAGGCGCGGATACTGCTTGATCTCGGCACGCCAGCCCTGGTCCTCGGTGAGGTGCCAGTGGAACACGTTGAGTTTGTGCAGGGCCATCATATCGATGAATTCCTTCACCTCGTCGACCGTGAAGAAGTGGCGGCAGCAGTCCAGGTGCGCGCCGCGGTATTCGAACGCGGGCTTGTCGTGGATCCGCACGCCGGGCAGGACGTTGTCGCACTGAGCCACCATCTGAGCCAGGGTCTGCTTTGCCCAGAATACACCGGCATCGGAACCGGCCGTGATCTCGACGCGTCCCCTGTGCGTATCTAGATAATACTCTTCCGGCGCGAGATGCTTGTTGATGCGCGTCTTGACCGCGGGCATCTCACCGGGCGCGGACAACTTCACGCCTTTTCCGCAACCCAGCATGGACTCGGGGTTCGGCACGATGGACAGGTCGACGGGAACGATTTCACCCCCGCCGCAGGAAACGAGTGCCGTCAGCATTGCGGCGGCGAAAAATGGTATAAAAAAGGATTTCATGAATATGTATTTATTTACTATTCCAATAATTCTCAAATTTAAGAAAAAAAAACGACTATAATAGTTAAACCGGACTTTGTTTTTTCAGTCAAAGGAATTGTTAATTCATTCATCATGCATAATCTCTTTTTCCGGGGCGTTTTCCTCACGTTGGCAGCCATTGCCCTTTCCCTCCCCGCTCCGGCCCAAAACCTCCATTCCTGGACGCTCAGGCAGTGCATCGACTACGCACGCGAAAACAACATCCAGGTCAAGACCCAGGAACTCACGCTGGAATCCGCCGAGGCATCGCTCGAACAAGCCAAGGCCGCACAGTACCCCACGCTCAACTTCTCTTCCAGCGTCGGGGCGAACTTCCAGAACATCAACACGTACAACGAGTATATGGAAAAGAACGGCGGCATGTCGTTCAGCAATTCCTTCGGGCTCAATTCCGGCATGACGATCTATCAGGGCGGACGCCTGCGCAACACCATCAAGCAGCAGTCCCTCCAGACGGACGCCTCGGAGTATGACCTGGAGCAGCAGCGCATCGACATCGAGATCTCTGTGACGGAAGCCTTCCTCCAGATACTCTATAACCGCGAGAACCTCGACCTCGCCCGGCAGGCAGAAGAACTTTCGGCCCGTCAGGTGGAACGCGGCGAGGAGCTCTTCCGCGCAGGATCCATCTCCCGCGTAGAACTGGCCCAGCTCAAGTCGCAGAACGCCAGCGACAAGTATCAGGTCGTCAGCGCCGAGAACGCACTGGAGACCGCACGGCTCCAGCTCAAGCAGCTCCTCGAACTCAACCTGGGAACCGATTTTGACATCGCATCCCCGGAAATCGATGACGCCGTGGTCGGATCCCCGATTCCCAGCTTGGCCGTGGCCTACGAAGAGGCGCTCGCCACGCTGCCGAAGATGAAGAGCAGTGAACTGGGCATCGAATCGGCCGACCTGGCCGTCAAGATCGCAAAGGGATCCGCCATGCCCTCCATCTCGATGAATGCCGGCATCTCCACCGGCTATTCTTCCGGAACCGGCATCACCTACTTCGACCAGCTCGGCAACAAGCTCGGGGAAAGCGTCGGCCTGAACCTGAGCATCCCCATCTTCAACAACAAGCAGATCCGGACCAACGTCAAGAAGGCGCAGATCCAGCTCGACCAGGCCCGTCTGCAGGACGAGAGCACGCGGAAACAACTCCTCTCCACCCTGGAATCCGTGCGGAACGACGCTGTCAGCGCACAGCATCGCTATTTCGCCGCAAAGACGCAGCTCGAATCCGCCGAGGAGAGCCTCCGCCTCGTCACCGAGCAGTTCGAGGCCGGCATCAAGAATACCGTCGAGCTGCTGACCGAGAAGAACAACTACATCAGCGCCCGGTCCCAACAGCTGCAGGCCAAGTACCAGGCCGTCCTGGCAGAAAAGCTGCTCGGCCGTTATATGAACCAACCGATTGAATTATAAGATTTCCTATATATGAAAAAAGCAACCAAAGCCATTCTTTGGGTCGCTGCCGCGATCCTCGTCCTTGCGATCGTCTTCCTGGCACTGCACAAGCGGGAGGACAAGCAGGTGCTAGTCTACCAGACCACGACGATCGAACCGACCACCATCTCCAGCAGCGTCACGGCCACCGGAACCGTCGAACCCGTCAAGCAGGTCGAAGTCGGTACGCAGGTATCGGGCATCATCTCCAAGATCTATGTAGATTACAATTCGGTCGTCAAGGCAGGCCAGCTCATCGCCGAACTCGATATGAGCGTGCTGCGCACCGAACTCGAGTCCTCGCGTGCGAACCTCAATTCCGCCAAGGTGGAATTCGACTACCAGACGAAGAACTACGAGCGTATCAAAGGCCTCTACGACAAGGGACTGGTCAGCGCCACGGAATTCGAATCCGCGCAGTACAGCTATGACAAGGCCAATTTCGCCTATTCCCAGGCACAGTCCAACTACAGCAAGTCCCAGAAGAACATCGGCTACGCAAAGATCTACTCGCCCATCGACGGTGTCGTCCTGTCGCGGGCGGTCGACGAAGGACAGACCGTCGCTTCGGGCTTCAGCACGCCGACCCTGTTTACCATCGCGAACGACCTGACGGCCATGCGCGTGATCGCCAATGTCGACGAAGCCGACATCGGTGCGGTCAAGGACGGACAGCGGGTCGAATTCCAGGTGGACGCCTATCCCGAGGATACGTTCCACGGAACGGTGACGCAGGTCCGCCTGCAGGCCACCACCACGTCCAATGTCGTGACGTACCAGGTGGTCATCGACGCACCGAATCCCGACACCAAGCTGATGCCCGGCCTGACGGCCAACATCACCATCTTCACGCTCGACAAGAGCGGGGTGATGGCCGTGCCAGTAAGGGCCCTGCGATTTACGCCGGAAGGTGAAAAATATCAGGAGAATACGGTGTGGCGCCAGTTGAAGGACGGCACCCTGGAACCCGTGCATGTGACCACGGGCGTGAGCGACGGCGTGCAGACCGAGATCCTGGAAGGCATCGAGGTCGGCGACCGCATCGTCACGGGAACCAAGCTCGTGAGCGCAAGCGGCAAGGCTCCGGATCCGAAGAAGATGCAGCAGCAGTCCGGCGGCAACAACCCGTTCATGCCGCGTCCCCCGCAGCAGGGTGATAACAAACGCACCGAATAGCCATGAACGAGATCATCCGGCTCGATCAGATCAAACGCGAGTTCCACGTCGGCGACGAGGTGGTGCGGGCGCTACGCGGCGTTTCGTTCACCATCAGCGAGGGAGAATTCGTGACCATCATGGGCACGAGCGGCTCCGGCAAGTCCACGCTGCTCAACATCCTGGGCTGCCTCGACGTGCCGACCTCCGGCGAATACTATCTCGACGGCGTTTCCGTCCGGGAGATGTCGAAGAATGACCGCGCCACGCTCCGAAACCGCAAGATCGGCTTCATCTTCCAGAACTACAACCTGCTGCCGAAGACCACCTCGATCGAGAACGTGGAGCTTCCCCTTATGTACAACCGCGATGTCAGCCATGCGGAGCGGCGGGACAGGGCCATCAAGGCCCTGCAGGAAGTGGGCCTGGGCGACAGGCTCACGCACCGATCCAACCAGCTCTCCGGCGGACAGATGCAACGCGTCGCCATCGCACGCGCCCTGGTCAACAATCCCGTCATCATCCTGGCGGACGAAGCGACGGGTAACCTCGACTCCCGCACGTCCTACGAAGTGCTTGCCCTCTTCCAGCGGCTCCACCGGGACGGACGCACCATTATATTCGTCACACACAACCCCGAGCTGGCCGCATTCAGCAGCCGCACCATTACCCTTCGCGACGGACGCGTCATTAGCGACGTCCGCAACGAGCATCTGGAATCGGCCGAACAAGTATTGGCATCACTGCCGAAAGAGGAGGATTAAGTCATGGATATCAGCAACTTGCTCAAGATTTGCATCAAGGCGCTTCTGAACAACAAGATGCGCTGCTTCCTGACGATGCTCGGCATCATTATCGGCGTGGCCTCCGTCATCGCCATGCTGGCCATCGGCAACGGCTCCAAACAGAGCATCCGTTCGGAGATCGGCTCGATGGGTTCCAATATGATCATGGTCAGCCCCGGCAACGGCCGGTTCGGCGGTGTCAGGCAGAGCGGCTCCAGCATGCAGACCCTCAAGCTGGAGGATTATGAATCGATCGTCCTCCAGAGCAGCTACGTGGACAAGATCACCCCGACCGTCAATGCCAGCGGGCAGGCCATCAAAGGCGCCAACAATACACCGACCACCATCTACGGCGTCAACGAGCAGTATCTCGACATCCGGGGTTATGAGATCGCCAGCGGATCCTGCTTCACCGAAACCGACATCCTGCATGCCTCCAAAGTGTGCATCGCAGGCGCAACGGTCGTCAACGAGCTCTTCCCCGACGGAACCGACCCGCTGGGACAGACCATCCGGTTCAACCAGATCCCGATGAAGATCATCGGCGTGCTGGAAGCCAAGGGCTACAACTCGATGGGAATGGACCAGGACGACCTGCTCATCGCCCCGTATACGACGGTGCAGAAACGCATCCTGGCCATCAATTACATCCAGGGAATCACCTGCTCCGCGCTCTCCGAAGAGTACTCTGACCAGGCGATCGACGAAATCACGAAGATTCTGCAGACCAACCACAACATCCGCGTCGGTCAGGAGAACGACTTCAACGTACGCTCTCAGCAGGAAATGATGGAAACGCTCAGTTCCGTGATGGACATGCTGACGATGCTGCTGGCCGCAGTGGCCGGCATCTCGCTCATCGTGGGCGGTATCGGCATCATGAACATCATGTATGTGTCGGTGACGGAACGCACCCGGGAAATCGGCCTTCGCATGTCGATCGGCGCCAAGGGCCGCCAGATCATGCTTCAGTTCCTTATCGAATCGATCATCATCAGCGTGGCCGGCGGTGTCATCGGCGTACTGCTCGGCATAGCCGCCTCAAAGGTCATCGCCCTGTTCGGCACGAACACAGCCGTATCGACGTTCTCGATCGTGCTGTCGTTCCTGGTCTGCGTATTCACGGGCGTCTTCTTCGGCTGGTATCCCGCCCGCAAGGCCGCGAACCTCAATCCGATTGACGCTTTGCGCTACGAGTAGCGAGGAGTTCGACGCCGAGCACCAGCACCACGCCAAGCACACACCAGAGCGCTGCCGCCCCGTAATGGGGATCCGGCAGCGCTTTCGCGCTTTCATTGGACCACGGCCACACCTTCACCAGTGAGCCCAGGATGAAGCCCAGCAACACCAGCATGGTCTGTTTCTCGAAATGGTCCAGCAGCCAGTGCAGGAATTTGGCGAAAGCCAGGATGCCGACCACGCAGCCCAGGCCGAAAACGATCAGGACCGGCCAGTTCAGGTCGGCGACCGCTTGCATGATATAATCATACTTGCCCATGATGACAAGGATGAAACTGCCCGAAATGCCCGGCAGGATCATCGTGCAGACGGCGATGGCGCCGCACAGGAAGATGAACAGCCAGTTGTCGGGCGTCTCGGTGGGCGAAAGCGTGCAGACCAGCAGCCCCAGCGCCACGCCGCCGAGCGTGAAGAGGATTTCCTTGATCCCCCACCCTTTTATATCCTTGAACATCAAGATGGCCGAGGCCACGATCAGACCGAAGAAAAAGGCCCAGGTCTGCACGGGAAAGTTGGCCAGCACGTAGGTCATCAGCTTGGCCAGCGAAAAGACACTGAGCACGACGCCGATGGCCAGCCAGAGCAGGAATGTCCCATGCACCTGCTTCCAGAAACCCCGAAAGTCGCCCCGCAGGAGCGACTTCCAGGTATCTTTGACCATCAGGCTGTTCAGAGCCTCGATAATCTCCTTGTAGATGCCCGTTATCAGGGCAATGGTGCCGCCGGAGACCCCCGGCACCACGTTTGCCGCGCCCATGAAGAATCCTTTGAGCGCGACAACCAGATGCTTGATCACGGTTTACTGTTCGTCCTCGATGGCTGCCTGTGCTGCGGCCAGGCGTGCGATCGGCACGCGGAACGGCGAGCAGGACACATAATTCAGGCCGATCTTGTGGCAGAACTTCACGGATGCGGGATCACCGCCGTGCTCACCGCAGATACCGCACTTGAGGTTCTCGCGGGTGGAACGGCCGGCTTTCACAGCGTAGTCGACGAGCTTGCCGACAGCCTTGACATCGAGCGTCTTGAACGGGTCGGCGTCGAGGATCTTGTTGCCGAGGTAGTCGCCCATGAAGGTGCTCACGTCGTCGCGGCTGAAGCCGAAGGTCATCTGGGTAAGGTCGTTGGTACCGAAGGAGAAGAACTCGGCGGTGCGGGCCATACGGTCAGCGGTCAGGGCTGCACGCGGAATCTCGATCATCGTACCGAACTTGTAGTCGATGTGCTCGTTGAGACGGGCCTCGACCTCGGCGCGGACGCGCTCGCAGATCGCCTTCTGGAAGCGGAGCTCGCGCTCGGAGATCGTGACCGGGATCATGATTTCCGGCTGCGGGTCGAATCCTTCCTTCTTCAGCTCGATGGCTGCGGTGAAGATGGCGCGGAACTGGGTCTCGGAGATCATCGGGTACGTGATGTGGAGACGGACACCGCGGTGGCCCATCATCGGGTTCACCTCGTGGAGGCTCTCGCCACGTTTCTCGATATCAAGCTTCGAGATATGCAGTTCTTCAGCCAGCTCGGCCTTCTTGTCCTCGGTCTGCGGCACGAACTCGTGCAACGGCGGGTCGAGCAGACGGAAGGTCACCGGCTTGCCGTTCATCACCTTCATCGTACCCTTGACGGATGCCTTGATGTACGGTTCCAGTTCGTTCAGTGCTGCGCGGCGCTCGTCGTCGGTCTTGGAAAGGATCATCTTGCGGAGCTTGCCCAGCGGCGTCTCGGAATTCTTGCCGTAGAACATATGCTCGATACGGAACAGGCCGATGCCCTGTGCACCGAAGCTCAGTGCGCGTGCGGTATCCTCCGGGTTGTCGGCGTTGGTACGGACACCCAGCTTGCGGAACTTGTCGGCGATGGCCATGAACTTCACGAAACGCGGGTTGTCGGAAGCGTCCATCGTCTCGATCTTGTCAGCATAGACAGCACCCTTCGCGCCGTTCAGCGAGAAGTATTCGCCTTCGTGGTATACCTTGTCGGAACCGGTGAACCAGACTTCCTTCTTCTCGAGGTTGATCTTCATATCCTCGCAGCCGACGATGCAGCACTTGCCCCAGCCGCGTGCCACGAGGGCTGCGTGGGAGGTCATACCGCCCTTCTGCGTCAGGATGCCCGCTGCAGCGCGCATACCTTCCACATCTTCCGGAGAGGTCTCCTCACGGACGAGGATCACTTTCTTCTTGGCTGCTGCTGCCTTGACGGCGTCAGCGTTCGTGAAGACGATCGTACCAACGGCGCCACCCGGAGATGCGGGCAGACCATGTGCCACGACCGTTGCCTTCTTTTCGGAAGCCGGGTCGAGGATCGGGTGCAGGATCTCGTCGAGCTGGGCGGGAGAAACGCGCATGACAGCGGTCTTCTCGTCGATCATGCCTTCCTCGAGCATGTCCATCGCCATGTTCAGGGCTGCCAGGCCGGTGCGCTTGCCGATACGGCACTGCAGCATCCAGAGC
>LUZE01000019.1 GCA_001602845.1 Bacteroidales bacterium Bact_13
GTCTCGCGTTCGTTGCGCAGGATCTTGACCAGCACGTCGCCTTTCGGGTTCTTGTAGAAAATCATCTGCAGGTTCGAGCCCATCGGCATCTGTTCGAAACAATACCATCCCTTGTCGGCAGCCTGTGTCATCGAAATCACTTCTTCGTAGCCTTCCAGCCGCAGGTAGCTCAGCAGCGGCAGCAGGCCCGAATCGTGGCCGAAGCGCAGGTCGGCCGCCACATCGTTCCCGGCGATGGCCGCATCAGCCTTGGCGATGAAGCCCGCCAGAATCTTGCGGCCCGTCTCGTAGAAACGGCAGTTATTCTCGAGTGTGTTGGCCATCGAATCGAAGTGCGACATGTTGGCGACATACCAGAGTGCGTACTTGTCTTCTTCGGTAAAGAAATCATAAATGTCGGGCAGCTGGACATCATCGGCCAGGCACTGCACGATGTCACCGGCATAGAACACATAGTAGATGAACTTGCGCACATTGTACCGGCCCAGATGCTGGGCAGCATCCCACGGGTCTGTAAACCACTCGTTCATGATGTGCGTAGGATCGAAACGGGCGTGCAGCACCGAATCGAACACGGCGTCGTGCGACGGATTACGCTTCACGCTCGTCCCCGGGGAGATGTGCTCCATGAAACGTTCGCCGGCATAGATGTCCATCTGTAACTGCGGGGCCTGGCTCTCCAACGTCATCACGAAATTGGCCAGCGACTGGATGCAGCGCTGCACATAGCTCGACTCGGCGACGACGCGGCCGCGGTCCGGCTGGTTGAATACGCCGGGAACACGCTCATACAGCCGCCGGGCGATACCCTGGTGCTCCCGTCCGCCGCGCAGTGTCAGGTAGCCCGCCTGCCCTTCGTGGCTCGCTTCCAGCGCCTTCAAGGCAGCATGCAGCTCCTTGCCTTTTGCCGTGAGCAGTTGCAGGGAGTCGAGATGGTCGAAGATATGCGATACGCGCGTGACTGTGTTCATCGACACGTGGTAGCGGCTGCCGTGGCGGCCGTAATGGCTCACGTAGAAGGGTTCATAGCCCTTCGGGGCGGGAGTGTCCACGATGACGTCCGGTGCTTCGTAACTGTGGTGCACGTTGGCGTAGCGTTCCGGATTCTCGCGCAGAAGGGTAAGGGCGTCCTGGCCCCGCGCGGGCGTGAGGGCCAGGATAGCCGCCGTAAGGATCAGAGATAATCTTTTCATTATTTGGATGTCACATTGATAGCGTCGGTATGGCCGCGGTATTCCTTGGCGTAGAGGCACTCGATCTCGACCAGGCCGCTGTTGAAGGTTCCCTCCTGCTGCACGTAGAAGCGCTCCTGGATGGAAGTGTTCTCTTCCGGAAGCAGCTCCCAGTAGTAGTGGGTCTCCGACGGCTTGACCTCGCGGTAATAACCGTACCAGGTGTAATACGAGCGTTCGTCGCGCGGATAGAACGAAGCCGGCCGCATGGCGCGCATTTCGACGAAGCTTCGGTTCTCGGTATTGTGGATATAGTAGGTCACGATGATCTCGTCGCCGACACGGAGCGTCTCGCCTTCGGCAATCGGCGCGCCCGTCGAAGCCCGGACGAAGGTCCGGTTGACCGACAGTTCGTTGGCCGAAGCCTTCACCCGGTCGAGCTTCGTAGTGTAGGTGTAGTACACGGCGCCGAGCTTCAGGTCCTTCGCCTTGCTCGAGACGAGCGCATGGACTGCGTCGGTCGTGGCTACGGTGTTCTCCCAGGCCTGGTTGTGCTTCTGGAGCAGCAGCCACTGCGCGATGCCGTCCACCACCTTCTTTTCACCCAGGGAACCGAAGGTCTCGATGAGCTGTGCGTGGGCGTAAATCTCGCTGTTCATCAGGCCGCGGTACGGCATCACGGCGTTCGGGAAATAGCAGCCGACCGTCGGGTTCTCCACGGCGTAGTCCTTGAGCGATTCGCGCAGGAGCTTGATGCGCTTGTCGAAACGCTTGTCGTCGTACTGCGTTCCCTTGGCACGGAGCATCAGGTTGCAGAGCTGTGCTTTCTCGAGAATCGAGATGTCCTGCCATCCGTCTTCGGTTCCGTCGAGGAACTTGCCGTAGACGGTCTTGGCGCCGCTGCGCATCGTGACGTCGAACCAGAGG
This sequence comes from Bacteroidales bacterium Bact_13, assembly GCA_001602845.1. GTDB lineage: Bacteria > Bacteroidota > Bacteroidia > Bacteroidales > UBA932 > Cacconaster. The sequence goes on from LUZE01000019.1 coordinate 2,100, forward strand.
CTCCGCACCGCGAAGAAACGGATCAGCGACCATGGATGGAACGTCTTGCCGTTGTCCGCATCGGCGATGCATTTGTCGATGTATGACAGGGCGTTCTCCACGAGCGCCATCTCGTCGTCGTTCAGCTCAATGGCGCCGATCTGGCGCATCTGGCCCATCTTTTCGAGGAAATAGAGCGTCAGCAGCGTGTTCGAGCGCATGCCCGGGAACCACTGGAAACCGCCGTCGCCGCTTTGCAGGACTTTCAGGCGCGAGAACGCCTGGTTGCGGAAGGCATCGTAATCAGCCGGATCGTCTTTCAGCACGAAGTTGCGCATCTGGTTGATGTAAAGCTGGTTGGTCCAGGCGATCGCATTGTCGCTGTCCGGCTTCGTAGCCTTGGGCAGCGATTCCTTCACGGCGTCGAGGGTCGAATACTCTGCGTATTCGATCTTCGGGTTCGCTGCGCCAAACTGCTTGCGGAGCTGCTTCTCATAATACTTGTGGTCGTGCTTGCCGCCCATGACGAACGAAGCCGCCTCGGTAAGCGTGATGGTGTTCGGCACGACCTGGATCTCGTGCTTCTCGCCGTCGGTCGAGGTCGGCGTGACGAACCAGATCTTCGCCGTCAGCTTGTCGGTGCCGCCCGGCGCGGTGACCGTCCACGACACTTCATCCTGCGCACCGGCCAGCAGCGAGCGCTTCTGGCTCTCCAGGCCCTTCATGCGCAGCTTCTTCCCGGCAGCGTCGGTCAGCTCGATATACGCCGTTCCCTTGAGTTCGCGGCTGCTCAGGTTCACGAGTTTGGCCTTGAGCACCAGCCGGTCGCCCTCCGTGACGAACAGCGGCACGTTGGGCTGGACCATCAGCTCCTGCTGGACGATGAATTCGGCGGAAGCATCACCCGCAAACACGTTCTTGTTGTGGGCCAGCACCAGGATCTTGTACGTGGTCAACAGGTCGGATACGGTATAGGAGATATCGGTCTTTCCGGACGGGTCGGCCTGAATCTGCGGATAAAAGGCCACCAGTTCGCTGAAGTTGGTACGGCCCTGGAATTCGGGCGTTTCCTCGTCAACGGCTTCATCGGAGGCCATCTCAGCACTCTGGAAGGCAGCTTCCTCCTCGACCACCATCGCGTCGTTCATCACCGCACCGGCCGCACCCTTCATCAGCATGCGGTCTTCCAGCCGCATGAAACGGCGCGGGCTGAGCG
>LUZE01000020.1 GCA_001602845.1 Bacteroidales bacterium Bact_13
ACATAGTCGGAGCAGAAACGGGAAGGATCGGCGAGCACCGACGGGTCGGTCACGGATGCAAGGCTCGTCTCGACAAATTTCTGCGTTTCGACAACCGAGGTCTCACCGCCTATGAACTTGTGGCACAGGCCGGCCATGTCGGCATTGTAGATGAAGTTGCTGCGGGAGAGCCACCACTTGCGGAGCATCGGGGCGATGAACGGAGCGATCACGCCGCCGATGTTGATGAACACGTAGAAAATCTGGAAGCCGGAGTCGCGTTTGTCCTTTGCGATCTTGAGGGCCTCGGGGCCTTTCTTGGCCTCTTCTTCCTCGAATTCATCGTAGAGCTTGCCCACCAGCGCCTGGAGGTTGCCCTTGAACAGGCCGTTGCCGAAGGCGATGCAGAGCAGCGCGATGCAGGTGAAGATCAGGATGCCCCACCAGCCGCCGTTTCCGTCTGCCACCAGGCCGTCCACTTTGCTGAAAAGCGGGATGGCGAGGGCCACGTAGCCGGCCGCCATGATGAAGAGGCCGATCTGGATGGTGCGGTTGTAGTTCTGCGTCCGATCGGCGATCAGGCCGCCCACCAGGGCGAGGATGTAGATGCCGAAATAGAAGAACGAGTAAATCAGGCCGGCGGTACCGTCGGGAAGGCCGAACTTCGACACGAGGAAGAGCAGCAGCACCGCGTTCATGATGTAGTAGCCGAAACGCTCGCCCATGTTGCTCAATGCGGCGGCGATCAGGCCCTTCGGGTGCTCCTTCGCCTTCTTCAGGTAATACGCGACGAAGACCGCCACGATGATCAGGATGAGAATCAGCAGGACCAGCGTCGCGTTGGTGTTCCACAGATTGGTCAGTACGGAAAGTATTTTCATACGTTTTTGTTATTGTTAAATTTCCACAAAGTCCTACAAAGTTAACAAAAACTCTCTAAATAACCAAGGCCGGAATGTCAGTTCACAATCGTTACTACCAAACTATACGAGAAGGATAACGCCAGTACCTTGAACTGAGGATCGGTCTCAGCGGGGAAGATCCACAGGTCGTAATGGGCTGTCAAGCCGAATTTTGCCCCGGGCACAGGATCTGCCTGGAACCGCACTGCCAATTTCAGCGTTTCCGGCAGCAACTGGGCCGACATCTTAAAATAAGAGCCCTCAAGGTCTCCATATTGTTCCTGCAGAATAAAACGGCCTTCCAGCCAGGATCTCTCCAAACCCAGTTTAGAGAGCAGGCTTCTGATATCGACGACCGCGGTATTGTCGTCCTGGATATCGTTAACCCCGACAATGGCACTTTCAGGGAACCAGTAGGCATTGTACCACCCGATCTTGAAATTATGGATCGTATCCTTGACATGCCAGCGGTCCGTCAGGACCAGCTCGCCCAGCAGGGACTCATGCTTGACACCGGAGGAATCCTTGAAATTATGCCAGAGTCTCCAGCCGCCGCGGTCGGACGGATCCTTGTCGGGCCAGAACTGGGTATAGGTGATACCCGCCGTATCGGGTATGAAAACAATCATCCTTTTCTCCTTGTCCAACTGGATGAACACCGGTGCGATGGAATCGTTTGCCGGAATGAATTGCACCGAATCAATGAACGCTGCCGTATAAGTGCGGGTATCCGACTCGTCTTGCGTCTCGAATTCCCCGCTGTCGAGCGAATAGTAGATATTGTTGATACTGCCGTGTCTTTTGAACGTGAACGTGGTTGCGGGATAGGTCCAGTACTTGAGGCCCTTGAGGGCTTTGGGCGCCATCACGAGATCAAAAGGCTCCGTAGAGACATATTTCGGGTTCTGCGCACTTCCACAGGCCGCCGAAAGAGCCACGGTAACTTCGTCCCAGACAACATAAGGGCACTGGCAGGATATAGTGACGGCATACTTTCCTTCGACCGAAGGATCTGCCGTCAACGAGAGGGAATACAGGATGGACGATGCATCGCCCTGGGCATTGTTGCCCCAGGTCGGGAAGAACTGCTTCCTCGAAAGAATGTCCAGCTTCAGCATCGCTTCGTCGATGAACGTATTCGCCGGATCGACCTGGATTTCGGCTTGCCATGAACCGCCGGCTGCCGTCGTGAGTGTCGGTTCACCTACATACTTCAGGCGGAACGGGTCGATTGCTTGTTCCAGTTCGGCGAGCGCCTGCTGGACGGCGGCCAGGATCGTGGCGTAGTCGGGCAGGCCCTGGATGGCGGAAAGGATGCTGGCAAGCGCCGCCGCCAGGTTGTCCGTGGTAATCGCCGTCGTCAGTTGGCCGAGAGCCGTTGTCACGGCCGCGATCTTTCCCTGGATATCGGTGTCGAGCGTGCCCAGGCCCGTACTGGCGGATTGGATGGCCGTCTGGATGCTTCCGATCGCCGCCTCCGCATTCAGGAGTCCGGCATCGAGCGCTCCGCTGACCAGACCCAGCTTGGTGTCCAGGCTCGTCGTTTGGCTCCCGATCGCCGATTCGATCGCCGCCAGCTTGTCGTCGACACTGCCGCTCAACGACGCGACCGCCTGACGGATGAGCTCAAGTTTCTTTTCTCCGGTAGCCACGCTGGCAGCTGCTTCGATGAGCCTCAGTTTTGTTTCAAGGCTCGTCGTCTGGCTCTGCATGGCCGTCTCGACGGCGGCCAGCTTGTCATCAAAGCTGCCCTCCAGGGCCTCCAGTGCAGACTGGATCATCTCCTGCGCCTTCTTGCTGTCGGCAAAGCCGCTTTCTACGGCCGCGTCGATGAGGGCCATCTTGGCCGAAAGCGAGAGCGTCTCGCCTTCGACGGCCGCCTGGATGCCGGCCAGCTGTTCTTCCATCGTTTCTCCCAGCGACGCGATGACCTCACCCAGCAGCTCCTGCGCGACGGCTTCGTCGGCAAAGCCGCCCCGGATCGCAGCATCGATCAGGCCGATCTTCGCCTCAAGGCTGGTCGTACTTGCTTTCAGTGCGGATTCGATGGCCTCGAGCTTCTTTTCCAGCGGACCGCCCAGCGATGCGATGGCCTGCTGAAGCAGTTCCATCCGCGCCTGGTTGTCGGCAAATCCGGCCGCCATGGCCGCCTCGATCAGGGCCAGCTTTGTCTCCAGCCCGGTTGTCCCGGCCTGAACGGCCGCCTCGATGGCCGCAAGTTTCTCCTCCATCGTACCACCCAGCGAAGCAACAGCCTCCTGCACCATCTTCATCGCCGCCTGATTGTCGGCCAGGCCGTTGTTCCACGTCGCTTCTATCAACGCAAGTTTGTCGTCCAACGAACGGTTCGCATCACGGATGGCTGCGATGACCTCCCTGAAGTCCGTCTCCAGTTCGATATCGATTTCCGGCTGTCCGGTATCGCACGCGGACATTGCCAGCGACGCGACAAGTGCGCACAGCAGGCAGGCCGGCCTCAATCTGTATAGAATGCGTCTCATATGGTCTAATTCGTAATGTTCACCGAAATGCAGTAATGCAGCAAAACTTGTGTCGGCGTAAAGTTAGGCGTGTTATCGCTGGGGTTCACAGTGAGCCGCATGAAGCCGCGTGCCCGATACTTCTGGCCGGCGGCGAGGGCATTCCCAGGCTTGTTGAAAACCAGGTCCACTTCACGGTTCGCACCCTTCCACTTAGGATCCAATTTTTCGTAAGAATCATTGATGTCATCTCGTGTCAGGGGTTTCGTGGTCTCCAGGAGCCCATACCGGGTGTCCTTCATAAGGTCATCGTCCAGTCCCATTTCCAGGAACTTGTCCGTCAGGTTGTAAAGATAATACGCATTCTCCCCCGACTTCACAAGACTCTGGTCCTGAAGGCTGACAGTGAGTTCCACGTCCAGGAGATAGGTGTTGAACCAGGCCATGTTGACGCCGTACGTGGACGTCACGCCCCACTGGTCGGTCAGCGACAGGATACCGGCGACATCCTCCCGCTTGACACCGGTGGAACTCTGGAAGTCACGCCATTTCTTGCTGTTCGTTGTATCGGGATAGAAGCACACATAATGCTTATCATTGTCGAGGATGCATTTCACCGGCGCCGTATTGCCGTCGATCGGGGTAAAACTGGCGGAAGCGATATTGGATGCCGTATAGGTACGACTCTCCGAGCCGTTCTTTTGCTGGAACGTAACCTTGTCGAGGGCGTAGTAGACGACGCCCAGGGTATCCTCCGGATACAATTGTCCCTGTGCGTTAAAGAAGGAATCCACTGCGCAGAACGAAGCATAGGGATATTTCCAGGGGATGACCCCGCAAGACTTGTTCCCGTTCACGGGCCTGGGCATCATCACGGCCTGGAAGGAATTCGTAGTGAAATAATCCGGCTTGCTGTCCGTGCCGTGATCATACACGAAAGCCAGGGTGGATTCATCCCAGACGGCTTCATCCGCGTCTGTCGTCAGCGTGACGTTATACTGTCCTTCGACAGATGGATCCGCCACCAGCGACTTGATGGAGAAATGGTTCGCCACCGTTCCTGTGTTAGTGGGGAAGAATTGCTTGCTCTCCACGACGCTGATTTGCAGCTTATCCTTGTCCAGCACCTTGCTTGTCGGTTTGACACTCAACGGAACAACGATATCCTGTCCTTTGACAACTGTATAGGAGGGATCCCCGATATAGGACAACATGAACGCTTTCTCGTTTTCGATGAGCTGGGCCAGCTCGTCGACGGCCTGCTGGATCGTGGCCAGGACTGTACTGTAATCGGGCAAGCCCTGTATGGCGGTAAGGATGTTCGAAAGCGCCGTGGCGATATCTCCCGTCTTGACATTCGTGGTCAGCGTGTTGATGGATGCGACCACACTGGCGATCTGGGTCTGCAGGCCGGAATCGACAGTACCCAGGCTCGTGCCCAGGGCCTCGACCGCGTCCTCGAGCAGGCCGAGAGCGGTTACCTCATCGACAAAACCGTTCGTCACGGCGGCCTCGATCACTCCTATCTTGGTCTCCAGGCTCGTTGTCTGCCCGCTGATCAGCGACTGGATGGCAGCGGTTTTCGTATCCACGTCCCCGCTCAGCGATTCAAGCGCCTGCTTGATGAGGTCCATCTTCTTGTCACTCTCTGAAGCACCGCTCAAGATGGCTTTTTCTATTATCGACATTTTCGTCTCAAGGCTGGTGGTCTGCGACTGTACGGCCGCTTCCAACGCTGCCATCTTCTCTTCCACGCTTCCCGAGAGGGACTCGATGGCCGCCTGGATCAGCTCCTGTGCTGCCTGTCCGTCGGCGAAACCATTCGTTACGGCAGCCTCGATCAGCGCCAGCTTGGCCGCGAGCGAGGTCGTCCCGTCCTCGACGGCAGCCACGATGGAGGCGATCTGCTCTTCCAGCGTCTCACCCAGCGTTGCAATCACATCCAGGATCAGGGCCTGTGCTTCGGCGCTGTCGGCGAATCCGCTCTTGAGCGCCGCCTCGACCAGGCCGAGCTTTGTCTCGAGACTGGTCGTCTGGCTCTTGATCGCTGACTCGATGGCCGACAGCTTTTCTTCCAGCGTTCCGCCCAGCGATTCAAGGGCCGCCTGGAGCAGGTCCTGCTGGGTCGCGGTGTCGGCAAAGCCGTTCGTCACGGCAGCCTCGACCAGTGCGAGCTTCGTCTCAAGGCTGGTCGCCTGGGCCTTCACGGCAGCCTCAACCGCGGCAATTTTCTGTTCCATCGTACCGCCCAGCGAGCTGACCGCATCCTGGATCAGCTTGATGGCCGCCTGGTTGTCGGCCAGTCCGCTGCTCACAGACGCCTCGATCATCGCCATCTTTTCGGTCAATGAGCGGTTCGCATCATTGATAGCTGCAACCACACCGCTGTAATCGGGTTGCAGTTTCAAGGTAATCTGCTGATGCTCTTCCTCGCAGGCAGTCAGTACGAACTGCAGGGCCAGGGAGAGAAGTAGGAAAGAAATCTTGATGTATTTCATAATGTTACGATTTTCTTGAACCTTTAGGGAGTCATGATAACGATCATGGCGTTGAGCGCCGTCAGGATGGCATCCAGGGCCGAACTGTAGTCGGGTTGTCCCTGAACGGCCTGCAGGATGGCGGCCAAAGCTGTCTTAAGGTCGCCGTTCATATAGGTCGACAGTGTGGTAAGTGCCGTAGATATACCTGCAATCTTTTCTTGCAGTCCGGTATCGACTGTGCCCAGACTCGTGGCTACGGTTTCGAGCGCCGTCTGGACCAGCCCTGCAGCCGTCGTAGCGTTTGCGAGACCTGTGTTGAAAGCCGTCTGGATAAGCCCGATCTTGGTCTCCAGGCCCGACGCCCGGCTCTTGACCGCCGTTTCGATGGCGGCCAGTTTGGTTTCCACGTTCCCGGCCAGCGACTCGACAGCCTGTTTGATGAGATCGAGCGTCTTGTCGTCGCTCGACACACTGCTCTTTTGCGCCGCATCGATGAGCGCCAGCTTTTTCTCCAGGCTGGCCGTCTGGCTCTGGATCGCCTCTTCGATGGCAGCGAGTTTCTCTTCGACACTGCCACCCAGCGACTCGAGCGCCGACTGGATCAGCGCCTGTTCCTCTTTCTCGTCGGCAAAGCCTTTGTTCACCGCTGCTTCAATGAGCGCCAGCTTGGCCGAGAGCGCGGTCGTCTGGCTCAGGACAGCCGCCTCGATGGCAGCCAGTTTTTCTTCCGTGCTACCGCCCAGCGATTCGATGGCCTCCTGGATCAGCGCCAGTGCTTCGGCGTTGTCTGCAAAGCCACCCTCTACGGCGGCTTCCACCAGGCCCAGTTTCGCTTCCAGGCCCACCGTCTGTGCCTGTAGCGCCGCTTCGATGGCAGCAAGCGTCTCCTCCATGTTTCCGCCCAGCGAGGCGATGGCCTTCTGCAGCAGATCCTGCTGCGCCGCCGTGTCAGCGAAGCCGGCGGCCACGGCTGCCTCAATCAGGGCCAGCTTGGTCTCCAGGCTCGTAGCCTGTGCCCGTACGGCAGCCTCGACCGCCACCAGTTTCTCTTCCATTGTGCCGCCCAGCGAAGCCACCGCAGCCTGTATCATCTGCATCGCGGCCCGGTTGTCAGCCATCCCGCTCTGCATCGACGTCTCGATCTGGCGCATCTTGTCGGTCAGCGAACGGTTCGAATCGTAGATGGATTGAAGGATATCGCTAAAATCCGACTCCAGCGTGATGTCGAGCTCCGGGTGCGTGGACAGGCACGACGTAAGCGTCAGCGGCGAGAGCGGGGCGAGAAGCAGTAAAGCGGACAGCGCCCCGCGCAGAATAAGTCCGGTCCCCGTCTTTCTCATAGCTTTCTTAATTCAGGTTGAACCGCAGGCCTACCTGTGCATAGGCCTGTCCTTTCGGCGAATAATCCTGCTCCCCGGCCAGGATCAGGCGGTAGCCGCCGCTGAAGCTGACTGCTACCTGGGGCAGGAACGTAAATTCCAGCGACAGCGTCGCAGGGATGAAGGGCACCGCATACGTGTGGCCCACATTGTGACCCGTCAGGCGGATCGTATTCCCCGTACCGTCGGGCTTGACCGTATTGCTCACCGCAATGGTGTAGGTATTCCCGGCGGCAAACAGGCAACCGGCGCCCGTTCCGACATACAAGGACAGGGGCCCGTCACCGAGCAGGTTGAATTCGGCCGACAGGGAAGCGCCATGGAAATGGGTCTTCAGGTCGCGGAACAATTCGCCCTGGGAGCCGCCATCCATCTCGGTCAGCGTGCCGTCCACTTCCTCCCGTACCATCCGCGTGTAGCTGTAGTCCAGGCCGGCCCGGAAGCGGGGGCTGAAACTGTAGAACACGCCCGCACCGCCCTGGGGCTGCACGGCGGACCGCATGCCGGGACGGGCGATATCCAGCCCGCCGCCATGGGCCCACGAAAAGCCGCCGTCCAGACGGATGCCAATGTTTTGTGCAAAAAGCGCTGTCGGAAGTGACAGCAGCAAAATAAGAATGATTTTTCTCATAAAGTCTATTTTATATATGCAAATATATTTAATATTCAGTAAAATAGAGTCAATAAGCGTAAAAAAATGTCAATATGGATAAATTAACGCATATTGACATTCGAATGGCAATGCCGGAGTCGGTCTGGAGCTACGCTCCAGCGCCGACGTGGTTCAGGAAGCAGTCGAGCGTGTTGCGGATGAGCATGGCGATGGTCATCGGGCCGACACCGCCCGGGACGGGGGTGATCCAGCCGGCGACCGGCTCGGCGGAAGCGTAATCGATATCTCCGCAAATCTTGCCGTGCTCGCCACGGTTGATGCCCACGTCGATGAGGATGGCGCC
>LUZE01000021.1 GCA_001602845.1 Bacteroidales bacterium Bact_13
CGTCCGCGAATTCTTCCCGGACGCCGACCCGAAAGTGCTGGAAAAACTCATCTGACCGCTAGCGGTCCTCAGTATCTGCCTGCTTCCGTTAATGTGTGCGCGGGTCAGCTGCGCTAGATAGCGTATATCGAGTCTTGAACGCGCATACCCACATTGTTTGAGGTAGGTATGCGCAGATAGAGGGCGATTGCCGTATAGTAAAGCTGGTTAGGTGCGCACACTTTTGCGAAAGGGGATGGTGCAAGGAAAAAAGTGTAGATAATATAGCGGACTCTAAGGAATAATTTGCAACTTCGCAATGTAAGACGACCATTCGTCGGGTCATCACGTTGGTGACGTACGATTGAGGCGCAAGATTTATCATGATGACGAACGATTTTTTATTTCTTGAGCGGGAGGACTATCCACATTATTATCATCTCTGCTCCGACGGCGAACTGACGCCGCAATTCATTGACAATGACGATGATTTCCGAGTGGCCTTCAACCTGGTCGGGGTATGTGCCGCCAACTCGGACGTCAGGGTGCTGGCTTTTTCCATTGAAGACACGCATCTTCATTCCCTGTTATATGGGACGAAAGCAGGGTGTGTGGCGTTCAAGACGCTGTACGAAGAAAGCTGGGTACATCACATCGGCCGCGTTCGGGGAACCCGGAAGGGCGCAGACATTGAACTGGAACTGATACCTATCGATTCTGAAGATTATCTGATGAATGTCGGGACCTACACCATCTATCAAGCGACGAAGGATGGAAAGCAGGTGATGCCTTATGACTATCGCTGGGGAACCGGATCGATGTATTTCCGAGAGAAGGGATATCAATCTCTCTGGCGCACAGATGATTCAGGCGAAACGCTCGATTTATTGAAGATAGAAGATTACAGCGAGCGAGCCCGCCAGCGTCTGCTTTGTTCACGATTGTCCGTCCCTAACTACTGGATGATATGCGGCGATATCCTGCTTCCTGATAATTACGTGGATGTCGCACGATTTGAGCAAATCTACCGGACGGCCAACTGCTTTCGGGTCTTTTTGGGTAACAGCAGGAATCGTGATCAGATCGTTCAAGAAAAAATGGCCGCATTCCGAGGGGTTTCACTGGAAGATACCGAGGCTAGAAAATACTGCAAAGAAATAATGGAAGAACAGTTCGGTTTCAAAGATGTCCGTCGTTTGGACGGTCTTCGGCGAATACTGCTGGCACAGGAACTGCGGAAACGTCTCCGACTTTCTGCGCGGCAGATTGCTTCGCTGGCCCTGCTTCCGTACAAGGAAGTCTGCAAATACATTTGAGGATCGCTGAAGACTACTATTTCGCCGAAGTGTGCGCGCCCAAATATCGCCAAATGGTAGTTGCGTTACCCGGAGCGCGCACACCGGGCTCGAGAACAGGGGGTATGCGCAGATAGAGGGCGATTGCCGCTGTGTAAGGATGATTAAGTGCGCACACTTTGGCGGAGATGCCCGCCCCCGATCAGGTCGAGGGTGACGTCAAGCCGGGCATTACAGAAAGGACCAGTCGGGCATGAAGGGAGGGGGCGCCAACGATGACGTAAGTCGCGGAGCATGGGCTGCGTGCAGGCCTGGTGCTGCGGGCACGGTTCATCGGAGCGAAGAGACCCGATGGTTCTGCCCGTGCGCTGGGTTAAGGCCCAAGCGGAGCGACAGCGGATGGCGCGCCTACAGCCGCCGCACCGGGAAGGTGAAGTAGGTGTCGGGGTAGGGCTCATTGACGAGGACGAAGTGCCACCATTCTTCGGTGATGGGCTTGAAGCCGTGGCGGAGCATTACGTCGCGGAGCATCATACGGTTGGAGATCTGCTCTTCGGTGAGGCCCTTGGTCCAGTCGGGATGCGACTCTTCGCCGAACCAGTCGAAGCCGTAGCCCATGTCGATGTCCCGTCCGGACTTCATGTCGACGAGCGTCAGGTCGACCACCGAGCCGCGCGAGTGCCCGCTGCGGCGGGCGATGTAGCCCTGATCGAAGACGACATCCTTGTCGAGATACGGATAGAACCACTGCTTGGTCAGCGTATCGGTGACATTCTCGCCCCAGCGGCAGAAGTGGTCCACAGCCACCTGCGGCCGGTAGGTGTCCCAGATCTTGAGCCGGTAGCCGCGGGCGATCATCTCGTCGCTCACGCCCTTGAGCGCCTGTGCGGCCTCGCGCGTCATCAGTGCGATGGGCTCTTCATAGCCGTCCACGCGGGTTCCTACGAAGTTGAAGGTGCTGTAATACCGGATTTCCAGGAGGACGTCAGGCACGACGTCGGTCAGGACGACGAAACCGGTAGGATCGGCGGCATTCTGGGACCGGCCCTCGGCGACAGGCCGACCCTCGGCGACGGATTTGACATCAGCCGAAGAGCTTGCAATCGGTCGCGGTGCGCAGGATGCGGCCAAGCCGGCCATCAACACGGAAAGGGTGAGCAGTGAAGCGAAATAGCGGATGGATTTCATATTGGAATAGAATCAACAATCGTGAGGAGGCAGATAGCGGAAAGATACCTTGTAGGCGGGCTGGCCCTGCCGGTCGTGGTAGCTGTATATCTCGTCGACTTCGACAAGGCCTTGTTCATGAAGGTTGTACAGGTCGGGGAAGTGCTCCTGCAGGATCTCCATGATCGCTTCGTGACTGGTGATGACTTCGGCGCCGCGCGGCCGGATAATACCGCACGAAACCATCGTCATCATCGCCAGGGCGGTCAGGATCGCTGTCAGGTTGTGGCACTTCATGGTACTAGGATATCGGTTTCCCCTGCAGGTAGACCTGCCGGATGTAAGGCGTCTGGTGGAGGTAGGGGATTTTGACGATCGACCAGCCTGGTTCAGTGAGAATCAGGTCGGCGCGCTTGCCGGCGGTAATGGAACCGCATATATCGCTGATGCCCATCGCGCAGGCGCTGTTGAGGGTGACGGCGTTGAAGGCCTGGGCCGGAGTGAGCCGCATCCGGATGCAGCCCAGCGCCCAGATCCAGCGCATGTCACCGGCCGGCGACGAGCCGGGATTGAAGTCCGAGGCCAGGGCGACGCCCAGTCCTGCTGCGATATAATCGCGCGCTGGACCGTCGGGAATCCGCAGGAAGAAGGCGGAGCCGGGCAGGAAGGTCGGCATCGTGACAGAGCCGCGCAACGCTTCGATTTCGGCGGCGCCGGAGTGCTCCAGATGGTCGACGGACAGGGCTCCGTAGCGGACGCCCACCTGCACGCCGCCACTGACAGCCAGTTGGTTGGCGTGGATCTTCGGGCGCAGGCCGGCCCGCAGTCCCGCTTCCAGCACACGGGCCGCGTCGTCAACCGTGAAGAATCCTTCCTCGCAGAAAATGTCCACGAAATCGGCGTAACGGGCAGCATCGGGCATCATCCGGCACACGGCCGCGACATAGTCCTCGTGCGTGTAGCCGCGTCCGACGGCATGGGCGCCCAGGAATGTGGTGCGCACCAGGGCCGGGGTCGAGGCCTTGATCCGGTCGATGACGCGCAGCATTTTCATCTCGTCCACGGGGTTGAGCCCGTAACCGCTCTTGATCTCGATGGCACCGGTTCCCTGTGCGATCATTTCGCGGACGCGTTCCATCGACTGGCGGAAGAGCTCGTCTTCGGAGGTTTTGTGGAGCCGGTCGGCGGAGTTGAGGATGCCGCCGCCACGGGCGGCAATCTCTTCATAGGAAAGGCCGTTGATCTTGTCGAGGAATTCGCCTTCGCGGCTGCCGGCATACACGATGTGCGTGTGGCTGTCGCAATAGGCGGGCATCAGCATGCCGCCGTTGCAGTCCACGACGTTGTCGGCGCCGGACGGTGCAGGGACGGACGCGTCGCCGAAGGCGGCGATCCGTCCGTTCTCGACCAGCAGCCAGGCGTCGGACAGCGTTTCGACACGGTCCATCTCCGCGCCTTCCTTGCGCAGGACCCCGGCGGGAACGATGCCGGCCAGGCAGCCGATGTGGGTGAACAGCCTTTTCATGTTACAGATACTGGTGTTCGCGGATGAATTCCGCCGAGCGGACGATCAGCGGATGCATATAGGTGTCGACGTCGATGAACGGAACGACCTTCCGGTAGTCGGCGTGGATCTGCTCGATCATCGGTGACGAGTGCGCCGGGCGGCGGAATTCCAGCGCCTGGGCAGCATTGAAGAGCTCGATGGCGAGCACGGTTTCTACGTTGTCGATGATGCGCACGAGCTTCGTGGCCGAGTTGGCACCCATGCTGACGTGGTCCTCCTGGCCGTTCGATGAGGGGACGGAGTCGCACGAAGCGGGCCAGCAGAGGCCTTTGTTCTGGCTGACGATCGAAGCGGCGGTGTACTGCGGGATCATGAAGCCGCTGTTGAGGCCGGGATTCGGGGCCAGGTAGCGGGGCAGGCCGCGGTAGCCGTGGATGAGCAGGTACACGCGGCGTTCCGAGATGCTGGCAAGTTCCGACAGGGCGATGGCCATGGTATCCATGGGGATAGCGATGGGCTCGCCGTGGAAGTTGCCGGCCGAGATCACCATGTCTTCGTCGGGGAAGACGTTCGGGTTGTCGGTCACGCCGTTGATCTCGTTTTCGATGACCCACTGCACATAGGAGAGATTGTCTTTGGCGGCGCCGTGGACCTGGGGGATGCAGCGGAAGGAGTAGGGGTCCTGCACGTGCTCCTTTGGACGGCGGATGAGTTCGCTGCCCTCGAGGACCTGCAGGAAGCGTTCTGCCGTGGCCAACTGGCCCTTATGGGGCCGGATGCGGTGGCTGAGGGGCAGGAACGGTTCGATGCGGCCGTCGTAGGCTTCGAGCGACATGGCGCCGATCAGGTCGGCCCATTTCGACAGGCGTTTGGCCTGGATGAGCGACCACACGGCGTGGGCGCTCATGAACTGGGTGCCGTTGAGCAGGGCGAGGCCCTCTTTCGACTGCAGGCGGATGGGCTCCCAGCCGAATTCCTTCCACACTTCCGCGGAGGGACGGATCTGTCCTTTATAGCGAACTTCGCCCAGGCCGATGAGCGGCAGGCTGAGGTGGGCGAGAGGCGCGAGGTCGCCGGAGGCGCCGAGCGATCCCTGCTGGTAGACGACGGGCAGGATATCGTTGTTGAACATGTCGACAATCCGCTGCACGGTGACGAGCTGTGCGCCGGAGTGGCCGTAAGAGAGCGACTGGGCCTTGAGCAGGAGCATCAGCTTGACGATGGCCGGCCGCACGGGTTCGCCGGTTCCGCAGGCGTGCGACATGACGAGGTTATGCTGGAGTTGGGAGAGGTCCTCGGCGGGGATGGTGACGTTATAAAGCGAGCCAAACCCGGTGGTGATGCCGTATACGGGGCGGCCGATGTCTTCCATCTTGGTGTCGAGGTAATGGCGGCATTTTTCGATGGCTGCGATGGCCTCTTCCGAGAGCGCGAGCTGTTCGCCCGTCTCCACAATCTGCTGGACACGCTCCAGCGTCAAATGTTCATGAGATATATAATGCATATCTAATTGTAATACGAAAGATTTCTTTGGTTACATTATTGTTTGCTTATCGTTCTTTGATGCCCGACGATTTCAGATGCCCGGTCAATACGGATTTGATCAATTCTTCGTCGGCGAGGTTCGGGAGCGTGACGCGGAGGGCGGGGGTGCGGTCCATTTCGCGGCGGATGGCTTCCATTGCACCTTCGTTGCGTGCCCAGCTGCGACGCGCAATGCCGTTGTTCACATCCCAGAAAAGCATCTCCCGGATGTGGCGCGCCGAATCTTCCGACCCGTCGATCACCATGCCGAAACCGCCGTTGATCACCTCGCCCCAGCCTACGCCGCCGCCATTGTGGATCGAAACCCACGTCGCGCCGCGGAAACCGTCGCCGATGACGTTCTGGATGGCCATGTCGGCCGTGAACTGTGAACCGTCGTAGATGTTCGACGTCTCGCGGAACGGCGAGTCCGTGCCGGAAACATCGTGATGATCGCGGCCGAGGACTATCGGCGCCGTAATCTCACCCTTGCGGATGGCTTCGTTGAAAGCCAGCGCAATCTTCGTCCGGCCCTCGCAGTCCGCATAAAGGATGCGCGCCTGCGAACCCACCACCAGATGGTTGCGGCCAGCCTCCTCGATCCAGCGGACATTGTCGAGCATCTGTCCCCGGATGGAATCGGGCGCCGTGGCGGCACATTCGCGCAAAACCTTTACGGCCAGTGCGTCGGACTTCGCCAGATCGTCCGGATCCTGGCTCATGCAGACCCAGCGGAACGGACCGAAACCGTAGTCGAAATAGAACGGGCCCATGATGTCCTGCACATAGGACGGATAGCGGAACCCGCCGTCCGGCTTCATGATGTCGGCCCCGGCACGGGAACTCTGCAACAGGAAGGCGTTGCCGTAGTCGAAGAAATACATCCCCTTGGCCGCCAGCTTGTTGATGGCCGCAACCTGCCGGCGCAACGACGCCTGGACGGCTTCCTTGAAACGATCCGGATCGTCGGCCATCATGCGCTGGGATTCCTCGAAGGAGTAGCCCACGGGATAGTAGCCGCCCGCCCACGGATTGTGCAGCGACGTCTGGTCGGAGCCCAGATCCACGTGCATCTCTTCGGCAGCGAGCCGTTCCCACAGGTCCACGACATTGCCCACATAGGCCAGCGAGACCACCTCCTTGGCAGCCACCGCCTTGCGGATACGGACCATCAGTTCGTCGAGGTTCTCGTGGAGTTCGTCCACCCAGCCCTGGTCGAAGCGCTTGCGCGCTGCCAGCGGATTGATCTCGGCGGTGACGCTCACCACGCCGGCGATGTTGCCTGCCTTCGGCTGTGCGCCCGACATGCCGCCCAGGCCGGCCGTCACGAAGAGAACGCCGCCGCGGTCGTCACCGTCAAGCCCCCGCTTGCGCAGCTGCATCCGCGCCGCGTTCATCACCGTGATGGTGGTGCCGTGCACGATGCCCTGCGGGCCGATGTACATGTAGGAACCGGCCGTCATCTGGCCGTATTGTGAAACGCCCAGGGCGTTGAATTTCTCCCAGTGGTCCGGCTTCGAGTAGTTCGGAATCACCATGCCGTTGGTCACGATCACGCGCGGGGCGTCCTTGTGCGAAGGGAAGAGGCCCATCGGGAAGCCCGAATACATTGCGAGCGTCTGCTCTTCGGTCATCGTGGCCAGGTACTGCATCGCGAGACGGTACTGCGCCCAGTTCTGGAATACGGCGCCGTTGCCGCCATAGGTGATCAGCTCGTGCGGATGCTGCGCCACCCGCGGGTCCAGATTGTTCTGGATCATCGCCATGATGGCTGCGGCCTGCCGGCATTTGGCGGGATACGCGTCAATCGGGCGGGCATACATCTCATAGGTCGGACGGAACCGGTACATGTAGATGCGTCCGTACGTTTCGAGCTCCTGTGCGAATTCCGGCGCCAGCACGGCGTGGTGCTTCTGCGGGAAATATCGCAGCGCATTCTTGAGCGCCAGCACTTTCTCCTCGGGCGTGAGGATGTCCTTGCGGCGCGGTGCGTGACTGACGGTCGTATCATAGGGCCTGGGTTCCGGAAGGATGTCCGGAATGCCCGCTAATATATCTTCTTGAAAGGTCATGGCACGTCATGCCCGGCTTGACCGGGCAGCTATTTATTGGTTAATATGGTTGTTCACAGCCTCCAGCACTTGTGCTTCCATCGCTTCGGCTTCGCGGAGGATTTCCGTTGCGCGGGCGATGAGCGGTTCGGCGGGCTTCGGGTCTTTCAGCCCGGAAGCATTGATGCGGACATTGAGTTCGGCGCCGCGGCACGCTGCGCGGGCAGCAAGTGCGCCGACACCGGCGTCGGATGCCGATGCGGGGTTGCCCTTTTCGGCCATTGCGAGCAGGAGCGGGAACGTCTTGAGCGACGCTTCCATGGTCTTCAAAGGAACGGAAGCGGCATAGAGCGTCGCCTCTTCCAGGGCAGCCGCACGGGCGGCCTTTTCCTCTTCGGTGCCCTTCGGCATGCCGAAGCAGGCCATGATGCGGTCGAAGGCTGCGGTGTCCTCGTCCACGAGGTCGAGCAGTTCCTTCATCAGGGCCTGGCCCTGTTCCGCGATGTCGGAGAACTCTTTCCATCGGTCGTCCCAGCCGCGCTTGTGCGACGACAGGTTGGCCACCATCGTGCCGAGGGCGGAGGCCAGGGCCCCCATGTATGCGGAGATGGATCCGCCGCCCGGTGCGGGCGATTCGGATGCGGTTTCCTTGGCAAATCCTTCTGCGGTCATCCGCACGAGACGGTGCTTGACGGCTTCCTCGGCTTCGTCCTGCATCAGGAATTCAATGACTTTTTCTTTCGGATCGAACGGCTTGAGATCGTCGAGCGACATCGACTTGACGGCAATCTTCAGGATTTCGCTCTCGTCGATGCCCAGCGAGCGCTGCTGCTTCGCCAGATAGAACTTGCCGGCATCGAGCAGCACCTTCTTCGGAACCAGGCCGACGATTTCGGCGCCGGTGACGCGCAGGCCGCGGGCGGCGGCTGCACGGGACACTTCTTCATAGGCCACATGGAGCGGCGTCGCTTCGATGTCTGTGATGTTCATCGACACCTGGGCGATACCGTATTCGTCGATGTACCAGCCGATGGCCTTGCAGCCCTTCAGCGTGCCGGGGATCCAGATCTGCTCGCCCTTCTCGTCCTTGAGCAGCTTGCCGGTAAGAGAGCCGCCCTCGCGGGCCTTGCGGCCCTTCTCGCGCACGTCGAAAGCGACGGCCATCGCCCGGCGGGTGGAGGTGGTGTTGAGGTTGTAGTTCACCGCAACCAGGAAATTGCGCGCACCGATGTTCGTCGCGCCCGAACGTGCGACAATGTCATTATAGGTGTCGGGACCGAAGTCGGGCCGGCGGGCCGGGTCGGCGATCTTTTCGGGCAGGGCCTCGTATTCGCCGGCACGGCAGACAGCCAGGTTCTTGCGCTCCGGCTTGAAGGCGGAAGCCTCGTAGCAGTAGCAGGGAATGCCCAGCTCTTCATAAAGACGCTTCGCCAGCTCTCTAGCCAACGAAGCGCACTCTTCGAGGGTGATTCCTGCCACGGGGATGAGCGGAAGCACGTCCGTCGCACCCGAGCGGGGATGGGCGCCGTGGTGGTGTCGCATGTCGATGAGTTCCTGTGCCTTCGCAGCTCCGCGGAAAGCGGCTTCGCAGACGGGGGCGGGCTCTCCGACGAACGTCACGACGGTCCGGTTGGTGGCCTCGCCGGGATCCACGTCGAGCACCTTCACTTCGCTGACCGACGCGATGGCGGCGACGATGTTGTCAATAACGGATTTATCGCGTCCTTCACTGTAATTGGGGACGCACTCGACAATCTGTTTCATTTTGGTAGTATTCTGATATGTTTTGTTCGTTTTCTTTTCAAACTCTCAAAGATAATCAAAAAATCGTCATTCCGTTCCTCCTTCCGGCAGCCAGAGAGCGGACTCTCCGTGGATGCGGCATGCCCGTCCTTCGAGGGCCGGATCGCGGAAAGAAGCCTTGGTGATGAGCACGCCGTCCGCCGGCAGCTGATCGTCGGGACCGACGACGACGATGTCGCGACCCAGGTATACGTCCATGTTCTCGGGACGATTGTGTCCCCGCACGTAAACGCGAGCGTCCTCAGGTATGTCGCGGCACAGTGCACCGTAGCCCAGATACTCGTTGATCTGCGGCATCAGAGGCGCAAGGGCCAGGAAAAAGGCCAGGACCGCGACGGCCAGCGGACGGACGGAAAGCAGTTGCCGTCCGGACTTGAGGACGCTGAAAACGGTCAGCACGCCGCCGACCAGCACGACGAAGCCTGCCAGCGCGATCCAGGGACTGGCAGCGAAAGTATATGGTGCAAGGGCCGGAATCTTGTCATGGATCAACGGCATGACGGCCAGCGCCAGGCCGATCATCGCGAAAAGGGCGGCAGAAGCCACGATCGTCCAGTCCATCCAGCGGCGCCACCCGGTCCTTCGGACGTACAGCGGAAGCAGATACACGGCGAACGGGATGATGGGCAGCAGATAGACCGGCAGCTTGCTGCTGGAGCAGCTGAGCAGGATGATCGTTGAGAAGAACGCGCAGCGGCACAGTTTCTCCAGCCGTCCGGCATTGGCCCGCGGAGCGGCGGACTCACCGCGCCGGCACAGCGATGCGACGCAGGCCGGGATGGTCAGGAAACACCACGGCAGCATGACGGGCCAGATCTGGATGAGGTAGAACCAGAACGGCTCCTTGTGATGGAACGCGTTGACCGTCCGGTCCACGGTCTGGTGGAAGAGGAGATTGTGCAGGTATTCCGATCCGCCCTCCAGCCAGGCGCACGTAAACCAGACCGCGCAGCAGCCCCCTGCCAGCAGGAGGAAGCGCCAGCCGATGAAACGGAAGAGGCGGAGCCTGGGCTCGTCGGAAGGGCGCTTGCGGTAGGACAGCACGTAGACCGCTACGGACAGGAGCGGCATCAGCAGCCCCACCAGGCCTTTGGTGAAGAGGCCCAGGAACGTGAAGAGCGCAAACTGCCAGGGCTTGTCCCGGTGCCAGGCATGGAGCGCCAGCACGATGAACATGGCCAGCAGCATGTCCATCCGCAGGAAGAAGCCCAGTCCGAGCCAGTAAACGGTCGAGTAGAGCAACATGGCCATGGCGACGCGCTCCTGGCGCGGAGCGTCTTTCCGGTAACTGTAGGCCCAGCGGTCCATCACGAAAGTGATGACGGCGGCCGGGATGAAGGAGAATAGCGAAAGGACGTAGATGCAGTGTCGGCCGAAGATCAGCCTGCAGAACATCAGCAGCCAGAAGTAGAGCGGCGGCTTGTCGGCATAGGGGATGCCGTGGTTGTAGAATGCGAAGAAATGTCCGTCACGCAGCGCTTCGTCTGCGATGCTGAGGTAGCGGAGCTCGTTGGCCGGGGTGACGTCGCGCAGTGCCATGAAGGGCGACAGGCACACCAGTGCCAGCAGCACTACCGGCAGGACCGGATATCGTTCCAGCAGTTTTCGCATCGCGCGCCTGCGTACGGGCAGTTATTGGATGAAGCTGGCGAAATAGCCCGCGAAGAACACGTTGGTCACCAGGTAGCCGATCACCGTCGAGACGGAGACGCAGATCAGGCCCGGCATCATGAAACTGTGGTTGAGCAGGTATTTGCCGATGACCGTGGTACCGGAACGGTCGAAGTTGACCGTGGCGATATCGGAAGGATAGTTCGGGATGAAGAAGTAGCCGTAGACGCTGGGCAGCACGCCGAGCAGCACGGGGCCCGCGATGCCGAGCTCGTAGGCGAGCGGCAGCATCGCCACCACCACGGCGCCCTGCGAGTTGATGAGCACCGAGACGATGAAGAACACCAGCGCGATGGCCCACGGATAGTTCGTCACCAGGCCGGTGAGCATGGCCTTCATCTCTTCCATATAGTTGCCGAAATACGTATCGGCCAGCCACGCGATGCCGTAGATGGCCACGACGGCCACCATGCCGGACTGCCACACGGCGCCCGCGACGGCTTTCTTCGGGGAGGCCTTGCAGAACATGATGTTGGCGGCGGCCGCCATCAGCATGATGATCTGGATGCAGATGTTCATCTTGGGCAGGTTGATGGCCTGGGCCACGGTGCGGCCGTCCGCCACGTGCAGCATCTGGCAGAATGCGAAGCCCACGATGACCAGCAGGGATCCCAGGAACACGAACACCGATGCCTTTGCTTCCTTCGTGATGACCTTGTCGAGCGTGGTTGCGGTGTTGCCGTACATGTACTGATACTGCTCCGGATCGGATTTGCGGCGCAGGAATTCGACGTCCTTGTCGAGGTCCTTTCCGCGCTTGTAGGAGGCCAGTGCGGCGCACATCAGGCCGCAGATGCAGGCCGGAATGGTGACCATCAGCACCTGCGGGATGGTGACCATGTAGCCGTTGGCGTTGGAGATCGTGACGAAGGCCACGACTGCAGCGGCGATGGGGGAGCAGGTAATGCCCACCTGCGAGGCGATGGAAGCCACTGCGCAAGGACGCTCCGGACGGATGTTCTTCTTGAGGGCGATGTCGCAGATGATCGGCATCACGGTATAGACCACGTGGCCGGTTCCCACCAGCACCGTCAGGAAGAAGGTAACCAGCGGCCCGAGGAACGTGATGTGCTCGGGATGCTTGCGGAGCATCTTTTCCGCGATCTGGATCATCCAGTCCATACCGCCCGATGCCTGCAGCGTGCCCGCGCAGGTGACCGCAGCGATGATGATGTAGATGACGTCGGTGGGCGGCGTGCCGGGCTTGAGCCCGAAGCCGAAGACAAGGATGGCCAGGCCGATGCCGGAGATGGCGCCGAGTGCCAGCGACCCGTATCGGGAACCTACGTAGAGCGCTGCAAGGACGATCAGCAGCTCGATAATCATGGTGAAGGTCATATCTTTCGGAAAATGGTTTTCAATCTTCCAAAGATACATTATTATTGCGAAAAAAGCAAATCGTGCCCCAGGCACCTCCAAAATAAAAACGAGGCCGCTCGCGGTCTCGTTTTTATTTTGGAGGTGCCTAGCGGAATTGAACCGCTCTACCTGGTTTTGCAGACCAGTGCCTAACCTCCCGGCCCAGGCACCAAGGGAATGCAAAGATACGGTTTTTTTTTGATATGCAAATATTTTTGCACCCGACAACCGGGATTGCAGAATAATGGCTA
>LUZE01000022.1 GCA_001602845.1 Bacteroidales bacterium Bact_13
GGCTGGCCCATGTCGAACACATAGATGTCCTTGCCGTTCGACAGGGTGGCGGCTTCCATCACCAGGCGGCATGCCTCGGGGATGGTCATGAAGTAGCGGGTAATCTCGGGATGGGTCACGGTCACGGGACCGCCCTTCTCGATCTGCTCGCGGAAGCGCGGGATCACGGAGCCGTTGGAGCCCAGCACATTGCCGAAGCGCGTGGTGACAAACTTGGTCTTGTCGTTGTTGATCGACTGGACATAGATCTCGGCGAGCCGCTTGGTGCAGCCCATGATGTTGGTCGGGTTCACGGCCTTGTCGGTGGAGATCATCACCATCATCGCCGTACCGTACTCGATGCACTTGTCGGCCACCTGCCGCGAACCGACGAGGTTGACCAGGACGGCCTCGCAGGGGTTGTCTTCCATCAGGGGGACATGCTTGTAGGCCGCCGCGTGGAAGACGATCTCGGGATGCCAGGTGCGGAACACATAGTCGAGACGGGGTTTCTGCCGGACATCGCCGATGACGGGGACGAAATTCAGCGAAGGGAACTTGTCCTCGAGCTCGAGGCGGAGATTGTGCATCGGCGTTTCGGCGTTGTCGAACAGGATGAGCTTCTTCACGCCGATACGGGCCAGCTGGCGGCACAATTCAGAGCCGATGGAGCCGGAGGCGCCGGTTACCATCACCACTTTTCCGGAGAAGCGTTCCATGATCTTGTCCATCGAAATGGCGATCTCGTCACGGCCCAGCAGGTCCTCGACGTTGATGTTTCGGACGCTCTGCGCAGTCAGGTTGGAATACTCGTCGATAGTCGGTGCGACCAGCAGACGGATCTGATGCTCCATTGCGTACGGGATCAGCCGGTGCGACTCGTTGCGGATGTCGGAATCGCGGGCGAACAGGATGCCGGAGACGGCGTACTTCGACAGAATGCTTTCGATATCATCAATCGAATCGAAGGTGTATGCCGGAAGGTTGTGCGTCGTCATGCGGTTTTCGGTGCGCACGTCGGTGAGATAGCCCACCACCTCGTAATGCTTGGAATTCCGGAGGCGCGTCTCCACGGCGATGCACTTGTCTCCGGTGCCATAGATCAGCACGCGGAGCAGGTTCTTCGAATTGACGCGGAAACGGCGCTGGAGTTCTTCGTAGGTACGGATCAGCAACACCCGGACCAAGATCAGCAGGAATATGCACAGCACCAGGAAGCCGGCAAGGATGATCCAGGTGTTGGCGTGCCAGAGCCCGACAGCCGCCAGCACGAAGCCTTCCAGCACGGTCGCGGAAAGGACGGCCAGGACGAAACGGAAGATATCGGACATCGAGGAATGGCGGATGATGATGCGGTAGCTCTTGAACGCCCAGAACATCAGGGCGGAAAGTGCGGTGGTCGACACGAGGAAAACCCAGACGAAACGTTTCCAGTATTCCAGCGAGGAGGCAGCACCCGAAGGGGTCGCTTCCAGATAATGGACGCCGAAGACGATCAACAACGCGGAAAGGAATGCAATGAATACGTCAATGGCAAAGATAAATCCAGTGCTGACATATCTGGAGATGGCTTTATCGAGTAACTTGCGAAGTCGGTTTTTCATAGTCAAAATACATTTTTTTCTCTAACGGGTACAGTTAGTGAAAAATATCCATACAAAGTTAATATTTTTTTATTTATACACCCCTCCCCCATAAAATTTTTAAAAAAGTATTTATCTTTGCAACCCAAAATATAACATAATGGCAGAGAACAGCTTGCTCGAAAAACTGGACGGACTCAAGGTAAAATATGAGGCAATCGGTGCGCAACTCGGTGATCCCGAGGTGATTGCCGACATGAAGAAGTATGTCCAACTCAACAAGGATTACAAGGAACTGGAGCCGATCATCCAGGCTGGCGACCGGTATCGCAAGATGGTAGGCGACCTGGCCGACGCCAAGAGCATCCTGCTCAACGAGAAAGACGAAGACCTGCGCGAGATGGCCAAGGAGGAAGCGGCTGCCCTGGAAGAGGCGCTGCCGAAGATGGAGGAAGAGATCCGCATCCTGCTCATCCCGGCCGATCCGCAGGACAGCAAGAACGCCATCCTGGAGATCCGCGGCGGTACGGGCGGCGACGAGGCTGCCATTTTCGCGGGCGACCTGTTCCGGATGTACACGAAATATTTCGAGCGCAAGGGCTGGAAGTGCGAGGTGACCAACGTGAGCGAAGGTGCCGCAGGCGGCTATAAGGAGATCGTGTGCAAGGTGTCGGGCGAGAAGGTTTACGGCACGTTGAAATACGAGAGCGGCGTGCATCGCGTCCAGCGCGTCCCGCAGACGGAGACGCAGGGCCGTGTCCACACTTCCGCCGCATCGGTGGCCGTGCTGCCGGAAGCGGACGAGTTCGACGTGGAGATCGACATGAAGGACGTCCGCAAGGATCTTTTCTGCTCTTCCGGTCCGGGTGGGCAGGGTGTCAATACCACCTACTCCGCCGTCCGACTGACGCACATTCCTTCGGGCATCGTCGTCCAGTGCCAGGACGAGCGGTCACAGCTCAAGAATCTTGACAAGGCGCTGGCCGAGCTCCGCACGCGCCTCTACAATCTCGAGTACGAGAAATACCTCAACGACATCACGGCCAAGCGCAAGACAATGGTCTCGACGGGCGACCGCTCCGCGAAGATCCGCACCTACAACTATCCACAGTCGCGCGTGACCGACCACCGCATCGGCTACACGATGTACAATCTCCCGGTCTTCATGGACGGCGACATCCAGGAAGTCATCGACCAGCTCCAGATCGCCGAAAACGCCGAGCGCCTCAAGGCCGCCGGGGAATAAAGATCATCGAAGGGCATCCAGAATTTCCCTCAGCTTGTCAGCAGGGGCATCCCGGGCGATAATCTGCCCGGTGGAGGCATCGATCAGGATGGTCAAAGGAATGCCTTCGCTGGCGCGATATTCCTTCCAGGCCTGCGTGTTGGCAGCGTTTCCGTCACATACGTGATGCCAGGTCATCTCGGAGGCGCGGACATAGTCGCGCCATCTGTTCATGTTTCCATCCAGCGAGACACTGTAGATATCGAAGCCCTTGGTGTGATACGCACGGTACAATGACACCAGATCCGGAATAGATTCCACGCAGGGGCCGCACCAGGTCGCCCAGAAGTCAAGCAGGACATAGCGGGTCCCGGGAGCTTCCACCACGGATTTCAAAGAAAGGGGCGTTCCGTCCAGATCAGGCAGATTGACGTCAATGTAAACGGGATTCTCTCCGGCCGCATCCTTTGCAGGCGAGGTCCGGGAATACTGTTCAATGTCCTGACGGAGCTGCCGTGCATGATCCATCTGCTGCAACGGCTCCGGCAATGCATCCATCCCCATCAGCAGCTGCTGCTCCGGCAGCAACTTGAGCCCGGGATACTCGATCGTATACAACGCCAGGGCATCTCCGCGCATAACCGCCTCGGCCGTCAATTCCACCTCCCTGTCCGGGAATTCTTCCATTTCCTTTTCCAGGGCGGCCAATGCGTCGTTCAACGGTGTTCCCGTGACACCTTGGGCGTAATCCTTTTCCGCATCTCCCGTGAGGGTGATCGTTCCCGGTTCCAGGAAGAAATCACGGATTTGAATCTCCCCCACATGCAGTCCTTTCATATAAGTGTAATACAGATAGACATAGGTGGGTTCCTGAATCCTTCCTTCAATCCGGAAATGGCCCTTCTTCACCTTGGCATGATTGAGAATCTGCCAACGGTTGACGCCGGATTCCAACGGCGTCCACCCATCCCACGCGTTATGGACCTCCATGACACCTTTACCGGGCAATCCCGTCAACTGACCCTCAATGACATACGGCTCCCCCTCCTGCTCCTGCGGAGGGACCGTTTCCTGCTTCGAACAACAAACCAAAAGAAGACAAGCGGCAAACAGAAGAACGATTCTTTTCATGGTCTCAATTCATATTATTACCAGCAAATGTAAGAATAATCAAGGATGGAAGGACTCCGCTATGAAGCCGATGATCGTGTCAGTGCTGAAGTTTCTCCTGCAGAAGGGTGTCCAGTTCTTCTGCTGTGGGGCCGATGGCCAGGATGGTGCCGTCACGGTCTAGGACAAATACCTTGGAATGATTGGCCTTGAGTGACGGAACGGCATCCAGGGCGATGAGATTGATCCAGGGATAACCGTCCCTGTCGAGCGCTTTCCGCCAGGCAGCGTCGTTCTTGTATTCCAGCGCGACACCAACCACTGTGAAGTCATCCCCGGCGTATTTTTCATATACCGGAATGAGCGCCTTGCTCCGATTCCGGCAGGAGCCGCACCACGAAGCCCAGAAATCCACGACTGCTATTTTTCCGGCGGTCAGGTCAGACAGTTTGTGCTGGTCGCCGTTCACATCGGGCAGCGAGAAATCACGGATGATATCGCCCTTCTGGTTGCCGGTCAGTGCAAGTATCATCGAATGATAAGGATGCTCCGGAAACAGGGCTGCATAAGTATTATCGTACACGTCCATCCACGGCTGTATTATCTCGGGGTTCTTATCTGCTGACTCCATGGTAAAGAGAATCCAATACAAACCGCTGACAGAAGGAAGATCCGCGACAGATTGCCTTAACAGACTGTCTTGAAATGAAATGAAAGAATCTATATAACCCTGCAAACACTTGTTTTCGGGAGTTTCGGATATCAATTCACAGTCAGCGTTCGTATTATTCGGCCCGATAAACGACACGCCCGTTTCAGCAGGTACAAAACGACATACCGTGCCATACCCCGAATGGGGAACCGTAAAGAACAGCTGATAGACAAGCGTCGTATCCAGCGAGACGGTTCCGTCAAAGCGGCCATCTTTTACAGAAAACGTTGCGGCAGGTTTTTCTTTATGCATAAATGCGTTCTGGTCTGCCCGATAGAGATATACTTTCCGATACTCTTTTGCAATATCCCTTCCGGACAGATGGCATTCTGCCACATATTGTTTCCGGACTACGGGCAAAGAATCGTCATCTCCCCCTGCCTTATTGCTGCAACTGGTCAGAGGCAAAACGAGACAAAGAATAATAATATAAGGGCTGACGTGCTTCATGCGGGTTTACATTTGTGACACAAAGATATAAAAACGATCGCCATCCTCACAAAAAACTACAGGTGAGGATGGCGAACTTGTTGCGGGGCGAGCCCCGTCTAGAAGCTGTGATAGTGCGGGCCGAAGCGCTCGAAGGCGGCGCGGTCGAGGGCTTCGCGGGCGTCCGGATGGGCGACGCTGATGATCAGCTTCGCGCGCTCCTGGAGGCTCTTGCCGTAGAGGTCGACGGCACCGTATTCGGTGACCAGCCAGTGGATGTGGTTGCGGGTCGTCACGACACCGGCGCCTTCGGTCAGCACCGGAGCGATCTTGCTCACGCCCTTGTTCGTAGCCGAAGGCATGGCGATGATGGCCTTGCCACCCTCGGAGAGCGACGCGCCGTAAGTAAAGTCGATCTGGCCGCCTACGCCGCTGTAGAACTTCGTGCCGAGCGAGTCGGCGCAGACCTGGCCGGTGATGTCCACCTGGAGGGCGGAGTTGATGGCGCAGACCTTCGGGTTCTTCGCGATGATGTACGGATCGTTGGTGTAACCGACATCCATCATGGCCACCATCGGGTTGTCGTCGATAAAGTCATAGACTTCCTGCGAACCCATGAGGAAGGTGGAAACCATCTTACCCTTGTCGATCTTCTTGTTCATGCCGTTGATGACGCCCTTGCGAACGAGCGGCAGCACGCCGTCGGCGAACATCTCGGTGTGGATACCGAGGTTCTTGTGACCTCCCAGCTGGGCGAGCACGGCGTTCGGGATGGCACCGATGCCCATCTGCAGGCAGGCGCCGTCCTCGACGAGGTTCGCGCAGTTGATGCCGATCTTCGTCTCGATCTCGGACGGCTCGGAGAAATGCGCCGGCATCAGCGGGGTATTGTCTTCCACGAAGAGGTCGATCATGCTGGCCGGGATCACGGCGTCGCCCCAGGCACGCGGGACGTACTTGTTGACCACCGCGATGACGGTCTTTGCGCACTCAATGGCTGCGAGGGTCGCGTCCACCGAGGTACCCAGCGACACATAACCGTGCTTGTCCACGGGAGATACCTGGATCATCGCCACGTCGCAGGGCAGTACGCCGCTGCGATACAGTTTCTGCGTCTCGCTCAGGAAGATGGGAATGTAGTCGGCCCAGCCGGCCTGTACGTTCTTGCGGACGTTGCCGCCCACGAAGAAGGCCTGGTGGAAGAAGGTGCCCTGGAAACGCTCTTCCGTGTAGGGAGCTTCTCCTTCGGTGTGGAGGTGATGGATGCGGACATCCTTCAGTTCGCCGGCCTCGCCGCGACGGCAGAGGGCCTGGATGAGGACCTGGGGCGCGCTGGCCACGCTGCTCAGGTGGATGTGGTCACCGCTCTTGACGACCTTGACGGCTTCGTCAGCGGAGATGAATTTGATATTCGGCATATGAGTGTGTGTTTGATTTGTTCTTTTATCCTACAAAGTTAAGAAATTTAGTAATTTTGCGAACATGAAAAGAGAAAAAGAGCTTCAGGCGTTCGAGCGATTGCTGAACATCATGGACGACCTGCGCGAAAAATGCCCCTGGGACCGCAAGCAGACCCTCGATTCCCTCCGTCCCAACACCATCGAAGAAACCTATGAACTGGCCGACGCCATCCTGGCGCACGACATGCACAACATCGCCAAAGAACTCGGCGACCTGCTGTTGCACATCGTGTTCTATGCAAAGATCGGCTCCGAGACGGGCGACTTCGACATCGCTGACGTGTGCAACATGCTCTGCGACAAACTTGTCTACCGGCACCCCCATGTCTATGGCGACGTCCAGGCCGAAACGGCGGGACAGGTGGTCCAGAACTGGGAACAGCTCAAGCGCAAGGAGAAGGACGGCAACAAGACCGTGCTCTCCGGCGTGCCGAACAGTCTCCCATCGCTGATCAAGGCGTACCGGATGCAGGACAAGGCCCGTGCAGTGGGTTTCGACTGGGAAAAGAAGGAGGACGTGTGGGACAAAGTGGCGGAAGAGCTGGGCGAACTCCGCACCGAGCTGCAGGACGGCACGAAGGAGCGCCAGGAGGCCGAACTGGGCGATTTCATCTTTTCCGTCGTCAACGCCGCCCGGCTCTATCATCTCAATCCCGATACGGCCCTGGAGCAGACCAACCTCAAGTTCAAGCGCCGCTTCACCTGGATTGAGCTCCGTGCCAAGGAGATGGGCCGCGACCTGAACGACATGACCCTCGCCGAGATGGATGCCCTCTGGGACGAGGCCAAGGTCGCCGAGAAGAAATCCCAATAATCCGGCTGCCATGCAGTACACAGTCCGGGAAGTGGGCAATGCCCGCGAATTCAGGCAGTTCTACCAGTTCCAGAACCGCCTTTTCCGCGACTGTCCCGTCTACGTCCCGTCGCTCGATTCCGACCAGAGACATACGCTGGCGCACAGCCCGTGCCTGGACTATTGCCTGCAGAAACTGCTGCTGTGTTTCGACGAAACCGGGCGCGTCGCGGGCCGTTGCTGCGCCATCATCAATCCCCGCTACAATGAACTGTACGGCACCCGACGCATGCGGTTCGGCTGGACCGATTTTATCGAAGATTTCGATGCGGCCCGTGCGCTGATCGAAGCGGCAGAGGCCTGGGGCCTAAGCCTGGGGATGACTGAGATTCACGGGCCGCTGGGCTACAATACGATGTACAAGCAGGGGCTGGTGGTCGACGGGTTCGACAGCGTGCCGCAGTCGAACAATCTTTTCAATGCTCCGTATTACAAAGACTATCTCGAGCGGCTGGGCTTTGAGAAAGAGGCAGACTGGCTTCAGTACCGGATCGCCGTCTGCCAGCCGGTGCCCGGGCGGCTGCACCAGCTGGCAGACAAACTGTTGGAACGCTACGGCCTGCGTATCGCCGACGTGCGTCAACTGAAGAAGCGCCAAAACCTTGTCGCCGGGTTCTTCGAAGAATACAATGCCTCGTTCTCCAAAGTCCGGAACTTCATTCCCTTCACGGAAAAGGAGATAGCGGAAGAGGGCGCTGAATACATCGGCCGGCTGGACAATGATACCTGCTGCATCGTCCTCGATGCCGACGAGCAGATCGCCGCTTTCGCCATCTGTTTC
>LUZE01000023.1:0-7467 GCA_001602845.1 Bacteroidales bacterium Bact_13
GCGACTTGCGTCATGCCCGGCTTGACCGGGCATCTGAAATCAAAGGGCATCGAAGACAGGAAGGCTCCTTCTATCGTCATAGATGCCCGCACAAAAATTACCAGGCGGTTAAGTGGTTGTTGGAGACGGTGAAGTGGATGTCGAGGGTGGCGAAGGAAAGGCCGTAGACGCGGGACGGGTCGTCATGGCTGGCGTGGTAGGCCGGACGGGGGTCTTGGGCGAGGATTTCACGGAGGGTTTCCCGTTGGGCGTCTGACAGCTTTTGCGCGAGTTCGGGGGAGATTTCAACATCAAGCAATATTTGTGCGTGCGTGCCGACGAAGCCATCGGTGGCATCGGGATGGGCATCCACGCCGGGAAGATACGGCTTGATGTCATAGATCGGAGTTCCGTCCATCAGGTCTGCGCCGGAAACAATCAGCACGAGGCCGTTGTCGCCGTCTTTTTCAATGGATTCCAGTTTTACGGAAGAGAGTCCGATGGGGTTCGGGCGGAAAGGGGAGCGGGTGGCGAAAACGCCTATCCGGACGTTGCCGCCGAGCCGTGGCGGCCTGACCGTCGGCGACCAGCCCGTGTCCGGCCCGGACGGATTGGCAGAGAAGCCCCAGATGAGCCAGATATGGGAAAAACCTTCGAGGCCCCGCAAGGCTTCCGCGATGCGGTAGGCGGGCTCGAAAACAATCTTTGAACGCAGTGACGGAGCCAGTCCGGACTGGCGCGGAAGGCCGAACTTCGTCGGAAAATCGTTGTGAATGCGGGCGATGATTTCCATATCAGAATTGCCAGGGAAGGATACTCTTCAGGTCTTTCCGCAACGTTGGGGCGTCTTTGAAATGCAGGCATGCCAGGCCGGCAGAGCGGGCGCCCTCGACGTTCGAAAGCGTGTCGTCGATGAAGACCGATTCTTCGGCTTTCAGGCCGTAACGATCGAGCAGGCAATTAAAGATGGCCGCATCAGGTTTCAGGAGCCGTACATCGCCGGAAACGATCTTTCCGTTGAGCAGGGCGAAGACGGGATAATTCTTTTCGATCTGGTAGAAAGTCTCTGAAGACCAGTTGGTCAGGCCATATACCCCGTAACCGGCAGCCTTCAGGTCAGCCACTAACTCGTACATGCCAGGAATCGCGCCGCCCATCATCTTCGTCCATTCTGACCAGTAAACATCGATCTCGCGGGTCCACTCAGGATGCAGCGCCTTCAGCTCGGCGAGCCCCTCTGCGAAGGGTTTCCCGCCATCAAACTGGCGGTTCCATTCGTTCGTGCAGATGTTGTCCAGAAACCAGGACGCCTTCTCTGCGTCGCCGAAATAGGGGTCAAACAGGTAGTGCGGATTCCAGTCTACGAGGACCTGGCCGAAGTCGAAGATGATGTTGCGGATCATAGGATTCGTTCATGAGTACGCGGCAAAGATACGAATAATTGATGGGCTTTTTTCCTAACTTTGTCGCGCCATGGCATCTTATCTCCAGATAGAGAATATTTCCAAGTCGTACGGTCCCAAAGTGTTGTTCGACCATATCGGCTTCAACGTCAACGAAGGCGACAAAATTGCCCTCATCGCGCCCAATGGCACCGGCAAGACCTCGCTCATGCGTATTCTGGCCGGGAAGGATAAATCGGACAGCGGCGGGCAGATCAAGTTCCTGAAGGAGATCCGCATCGCATTTCTCGAACAGGACTATGACTATCTGCCCGAAGCCACGCTGCTGGAACAGGTACTCTCCGGCAGCACGCCGTTCCTGGATCACCTGGACGACGCCGGCCGTTTCGAATACGAGCATCGCATCATCCGCATCCTCACGGAATTCGGCCTGCGGCCCGATCAGCAGATGAAGGAACTCTCCGGCGGAGAGATCAAACGCGTGGCCATCACCCAGGTCCTCGCTCCGGAAGCTGATTTCCTGATTCTCGACGAGCCAACGAACCATCTCGATGTCGACGCCATCGAATACTTGGAAAACTACCTGCGCCGTTCCCGTTGCACCTTGTTCATGGTAACCCATGACCGCTATTTCCTCGACCGCGTCTGCAATATCGTCATGGAGCTCGACCACGGCCAGATCTATGTCTATAAGGGTGACTATGAGAATTATCTGGCAAAACGTGCGGAGCGCATCGCCAATTACAACGCGGAAACCGACAAGGTCCGCAACCTGCTGCGCCGTGAACTCGAATGGATGCATGCGACGCCTTGCGCCCGGACCGGAAAGGCCAAGTACCGCAAGCAGGCCTTCTGGGAACTCAAGGGCCGCGCCGAAGCCGCCTACACAACCCGGCAGGTTTCAATGGAAGCCCTCGAAGGCGCCACCCGGCTGGGCACCAAGATCATCGACTGCTACGATGTATCCTTCGGGTATGAGATGCCCGGTCAAGCCGGGCATGACGACATTGGTCAAGCATTAATCAAGGATTTTACGTATAAGTTCCAACGGTATGACAGGATCGGCATCGTCGGACGGAACGGCATCGGCAAAAGTACGTTTATCGATTTGCTCATCGGAGACCTGGAACCTACCGCAGGACGCATCGAACGCGGCGAATCCCTCAAGATCGGCTATTACCGCCAGGACGGCATGCAGTTCAACGAAAACCAGACCGTCCTCGAAACCGTCAGCAACCTCGGACTGCTCAACCAGTTCCTCTTTCCCCACGATATGCTGAACAACCCCGTCAGCAAACTCTCCGGCGGCGAAAAAAGAAGACTGTACCTGCTCACGATCCTGATGCAGCAACCCAACCTGCTCATCCTTGACGAACCCACCAACGACCTCGATATCGTCACTCTCAATATCCTGGAAGAATACCTCCTGGACTTCAAAGGCAGCCTGCTGGTCGTCTCCCATGACCGCCATTTCCTCGACCGCGTCGTCGACCACCTGCTCGTCTTCTGCGGCGACGGCGTCATCAAGGACTTCGTCGGCGGCTACACCGAATACCGTACCTTCATCAAGGATTACGAAGCCGAACAGCGCAAGCAAGCGAAGCAGCGGGAGGATGTGCGTAGCAGCGATCGGTTTTCGGAGCCGCGAGCTTTTTTTCGCGAGCGGGACGAAAACCGGAGCAGCGAAGCGAAGCACAAGATGCCCGGTCAAGCCGGGCATGACGGAAAGAAACGATTGTCCTATAAGGAACAGCGGGAATTTGATCAGCTGGAAGCCGATCTCGAACGCCTGAATGCCGAAAAAGCAGAAATCGAAACCCTGCTCGCATCAGGCACAGCCGGCTATGACGAGATCCGCAACGCATCCGAACGATACGAAGCTCTCAAGACCGAACTCGACCAAAAAGAAACCCGCTGGCTCGAACTTTCGCTATAAATTATTTTGTTGTATCTTTGCGGCCGTATGAAAAAGAGACCCACTGTAGCACTGATCTATGACTTTGACGGGACGTTGTCGCCCGGCAACATGCAGGAATTCGGATTCATACAGGCGATCGGACAGACGCCCGATGAATTCTGGACGAAGAGCAACAGCGTGCCGGACGGCCAGGAAGTCAGCAGTATCCTTTCCTACATGAAGCTCATGATCGATGAGGCACGTGCCAAGGGCATCTCGCTGACCCGCGAGTCATTCGTCTCGTTCGGCCGGGAGATCCGGCTGCACAAGGGCGTGAAAGAGTGGTTTGCCCTGATCAACGAGTATGGGCGCAGGCACGGTGTCGTCGTGGAACACTATATCAATTCCTCCGGCCAGACCGAACTCATCGAAGGGACGCCCATCGCCAATGAGTTCAAGAAGATTTTTGCCTGCTCGTTCTGGTACGACGAGAACGGCGTGGCCGTATGGCCGGCGGTTGCCGTCGATTATACCGGCAAGACGCAGTTCCTCTTCAAGATCGCCAAGGGCATCATGGACATCAGCGACAATACGAAGGTCAACGAGAGCCAGAAAGAGGATGACAAGCCCATCCCGTTCAGCCACATGATCTATTTCGGCGACGGCTCGACCGACATTCCGTGCATGAAGATCGTCAAGATGTTCGGCGGAAATTCCATCGCCGTGTATTCGCCGGACAACCGGCATCAGTTGGAGACCGCCCGGAAACTGCTGCGGCAGGACCGCGTGAATTTCATGTGCAGGGCTGACTACAGTGTAGGGGGCGAGATCTATGAGGTGGTGACCACGATCATCGACAAGATCAAGGCGGAAAGCGACTTTCACGCGCTCCAGCGCAGGAATAAAAGGAAATAGCCGATGAAACACCCCGTCCTATACCGGATCTCGATGCTGGTCCTCTTCGCCGCCTATCTGGCCGGCGTGGCTTACCTGTGCTTCAGTACCGGCCAGACGAGCCTGAAGATGCCGAAGGAATTGTTCGGCATTCCCTTCGACAAGTGCGTGCATTTCCTGATGTTCCTGCCGTTCCCGGTCCTGGGTACACTGGCATTCGGTTACCGATCCTGGTGGCGTACGCTCAGCGTCATGACCCTGATGGCAAACGTGATCGCCTTCATCTTCGAACAATTGCAAAGCCGCATCACGACGGTCCGTGTGACAGATCCCGCCGATCTCAATGCCAACATCCTGGGCGTGACCGCCGGCTTGCTCATCGCTATCCTGATCGGCCTGCTGCGTCAGCGGAAAAACTGACATTGTGGCAGATTTTTCCTGCTGGCACAATCTTCGATAAAACAGTGGCGTCGGTGCGATTTTGCACCGGCGCTTTATTGTTGAAATCAAAAAGTAAAAAATAGGAGAATTCAATCATGGGAAAAATCATTGGTATTGACCTTGGAACTACGAACTCTTGCGTAGCGGTCATGGAAGGCAACGAGCCTACCGTCATCATCAACAGCGAAGGCAAGCGCACCACGCCGTCCGTCGTGGCATTTGCAGAGAACGGTGAACGTAAGATCGGTGATCCGGCAAAGCGTCAGGCGATCACCAATCCTTTGAAGACTATCTTCTCGATCAAGCGTTTCATGGGCGAGACCTACGACCGCGTGACGAAAGAGGCCGACCGCGTATCTTACAAGGTGGTCCGCGGTGACAACAACACCCCGCGTGTGGACATCGACGGCAAGCTTTACTCGCCGCAGGAAATCAGCGCAATGGTGCTGCAGAAGATGAAGAAGACCGCTGAAGATTATCTGGGCCAGGAGGTCCGTGAGGCCGTCATCACCGTGCCGGCATACTTCAGCGACTCCCAGCGCCAGGCAACCAAGGAGGCAGGCGAAATCGCCGGCTTGAATGTGAAACGAATCATCAACGAGCCTACGGCCGCAGCACTGGCCTACGGTCTTGACAAGAAGAACAAGGATATGAAGGTGGCCGTCTTCGACCTTGGTGGCGGTACGTTCGATATTTCGATCCTGGAACTCGGCGACGGTGTCTTCGAGGTGAAGTCCACCAACGGTGATACGCACCTGGGCGGTGACGACTTCGACCACAAGATCATCGACTGGCTGGCCGACGAATTCAATTCCGAGAACGGCATCGACTTGCGTAAGGACCCGATGGCTCTCCAGCGCCTGAAGGAAGCTGCCGAGAAGGCGAAGATCGAACTTTCGAACCAGACCTCGAGCGAGATCAACCTGCCGTACATCACGGCTGTGGGCGGTGTTCCGAAGCACCTGGTCAAGACCCTGACCCGTGCGAAGTTCGAACAGCTCTGCGACGGTCTGATCCAGTCGACCATCGAGCCGTGCCGCAAGGCGCTGCGCGATGCCGGCCTGCAGACCTCCGATATCGACGAAGTGCTGCTCGTGGGCGGTTCCACCCGTATCCCGGCTGTCCAGCAGATTGTTGAGAAGTTCTTCGGCAAAGCCCCGAACAAGGGCGTGAACCCTGACGAAGTCGTGGCAGTCGGCGCATCCATCCAGGGCGGTGTCCTGGCCGGTGACGTGAAGGACGTGCTGCTGCTGGATGTCACGCCGCTTTCCCTGGGTATCGAGACCCTCGGCGGTGTGATGACCAAGCTGATCGACGCAAACACCACGATCCCGACCCGCAAGAGCGAAGTGTTCTCGACGGCTGCGGACAACCAGCCGAGCGTGGAAATCCATGTGCTGCAGGGCGAACGTTCGATGGCACGTGACAACAAGACCATCGGCCGGTTCAACCTGGACGGTATTACCCCCGCACCGCGTGGCGTGCCGCAGATCGAAGTGTCGTTCGACATCGATGCCAACGGTATCCTGAACGTATCTGCCCGCGACAAGGCGACCGGCAAGGAGCAGAAGATCCGCATCGAGGCATCGTCCGGCCTGTCCGACGCCGAAATCAAGCGTATGCGTGACGAGGCGAAGGCCAACGAGGCTGCCGACAAGGCTGAGAAGGAGCGCATCGACAAGATCAACGGTGCCGATGCGATGATCTTCCAGACCGAGAAGAACCTGAAGGAATATGGCGACAAGATTCCGGCTGACAAGAAGGGTGCGATCGAGAATGCACTCGGTCAGCTGAAGGAAGCACACAAGAGCCAGAACCTGGCTGACATTGAGCGCGCAACCGAGGCACTGAACAACGCTTGGCATGCAGCCAGCGAGGACATGGCCCGCGCAGCGCAGCAGCAGGGGCCGCAGGGTGACGCCGGCTACGGCGGAACGAATGCGGGTTACGGCGGAACGGGTGCCGGTTATGGCGGCCAGCAGGGCCCGCAGAACGGCGGCTCGTCCGACAACAACGGTCCCGAGGATGTGGACTACGAAGAGGTGAAATAACTCGGCCGTACCAGATGAAGGAGACAATCGCAAGGTTGTCTCCTTTTTTCGTATCTTTGCCTTATGATTTATCGGGAACTATCTGTAGCCGAATTCGACGATTTGCAAAGTCGTATTCTTTACGAAGACAATCATCTGCTGATCCTGAACAAGCGGGTGGGGGAGATCGTGCAGGGTGACAAGACGGGTGACGAGCCGCTCAGCGAGACACTGAAGGCCTTCATCGCGCAGCGCGACGGCAAGCCCGGCCGCGTTTTCATGGGTGTTCCGCACCGGCTCGACCGGCCCGTCAGCGGCATTGCCGTCTTCGCCAAGACATCGAAGTGTCTGGAACGGCTGAATACGATGTTCCGTGAAGGAGGTGTCCACAAGACCTACTGGGCGCTTACCTGTGCCCGGCCAGATCCGGCCGAGGGAGAATTGCAGCACTGGCTTTACCGGAACGAGAAACAGAACAAGAGCTATGCGTATGATCGGGAAAAGAACGGTACGAAACTGGCCCGTCTGCGCTATCGTGTACTGCGGGACACCGACCGGTATCATCTTGTGGAGGTTGAACTCCTGACTGGCCGTCACCATCAAATCCGTTGCCAGCTGTCCTCGATCGGCTGTCCCATCAAGGGCGACCTGAAATACGGCGCACCCCGCTCGAATCCCGACGGCGGCATTTCCCTTCACGCCCGCCGCATCACCTTCGACCACCCCGTCCGCCACACCGACCTCACTGTCGAAGCCCCCGTCGACTGGATACAACTTCATTAAACGGGGCTCTGCCCCGAACCCCGCGCCTCCCGGCCTTAGT
>LUZE01000023.1:7489-22141 GCA_001602845.1 Bacteroidales bacterium Bact_13
AGCCACGAGGGTTCTGACCTCGCCAAAGGCAAAGCCCGCACAAGCGAAGCGACGGTCGATGACGCGCCACCCAGGTTGGTTTTTGTTGTTTTTTTGTTATATTTGCAGAATATGGCAGAGAATGTATTTGCACAGCGCGTCGAACAGATCCGGAACCTCGGATACGACGCCGTCATCCTGACAGGAACAGACCCCCACGCCAGCGAATATCCCGCACCCCGCTGGAAACAAGTCGAATGGGTCAGCGGATTCACCGGCGAAGCCGGCGACCTGGTCATTACCCAGGACCACGCCGGACTCTGGACCGACAGCCGCTATTTCATCCAGGCCGGCAAACAGCTCGCCGGAACCGGCATCGAACTCCATAAAACCCGCGTCCCCGAAGAAGTTCCCATCCCGGCCTGGCTCGCAACCCGCTTCACACAAAAGCCCGTCCGTATCGCCTTTGACGGCCTCTGCCAGAGCGTGGCAGCCGTAAACGAACTGGATAATGCCCTGAAGAAAGCATATGGCCCCGACGGCTATGAACTGATAGACCGCCCTGACCTGCTTGATGAATTCTGGAAAGACCGCCCTGCCGTTCCGCATAGCCCCGTGATGTGGCTCGATGAGAAAACAACGGGTGAGACCCGCAAGGAAAAGCTCACCTGGCTTCGTGGTGAAATGAAGAAAGCAGGCTGCCAGTCGATGTTCCTGACTGCATTGGACGAAATCGCCTGGCTGCTGAACGTGCGTGGAGAAGACATCGACTATAATCCCTATGTGATCTCCACGCTGCTGGTGACGCCGCAGGTCGCTCTCTGGTTCGTGCGCAACGTCGAAGAAGTGCCCGATGCCAAGGACGTCTTCAATGCCGGCTATAACGTGCTTGAGGAAGCCATGAATGAACGCCGGGAAGAATGCGGACGCATTTTCACCGATCCGTCAACGCTCAACTGGCATACCTATAAACTGATCCGCAATATCTTCGGCGACGAAAACATCGTCTTCGGCACATCGCCCGTCATCCTGCGCAAAGCCGTCAAAAACAAGAAGGAACTCGATGGCATCCGCCGCGCTTTCATCGAAGATGGTGTCGCGATGGAGAACTTCCTTTACTGGCTGGAGACATCCGTCAAGGGCGGTGCACGCATCACCGAGTGGGAAGCATCCGAGAAAATGACGTCGTTCCGGGCTGCCATCGAAGGCTATCGCGGCAACAGCTTCGAGAACATTTCGGCGTATGGCGCCAATGCCGCACTGCCGCACTACAGTACGCCCCGCGAAGGCTCCGCGGAAATCAAGCCGCGCGGCCTCTACCTGATCGATTCGGGCGGACAGTATACCTTCGGCACGACTGACATCACCCGTACCGTTCCGCTGGGCCGTTGCACCCGGCAGGAAAAGGAAGACTATACCCTGGTCCTCAAGGCCATGATCGACCTCACGCTGGCCGTTTTCCCCGAAGGAACCGCCGGCTGCCAGATCGACGCGCTTGCGCGGGAGCCGCTGTGGCGCTCGCTGCGCAATTTCGGCCATGGAACGGGCCACGGCATCGGATTCTATCTTGGCGTCCATGAAGGTCCCCAGAGCATCCGCCAGAACTTCAACAGCCAGCCGATGCTGCCGGGCATGGTGACATCCAATGAGCCGGGCCTGTACCGGGAGGGCAAGCACGGTATCCGGCACGAAAACATCGTGCTGTGCCGCGAGGAAGGCAAGAGCGACTTCGGCCGTTTCCTGAGCTTCGAGACGCTGACCTGCTGCCATATCGAGACTTCCATTATCAAGAAGAAACTGCTCAACGAAGAGGAACGCGACTGGCTCAGAGCCTATAACCGAGTAGTATACAGAATATTAAAGAACCGTCTTGCGCCCGAGGTCTCCCGGTGGCTCAAGAAGAAATGCCGATAAATCAATAATTAAGGATAACCCATGAAAAAACTGTTTCTGACCCTTTCCCTGCTGTTGGCCGTCGCATCGCTTGCCGGCTTGTCGGCACAGGAACGTCCCTGGATGAAATATATCAACCCCTCGGGATACTTCCAGGCGGGGTACAATACCGACCAGAATTTCAACAATACGTTTTATATCAAGCGTGCGCGACTGGCTATCGCCGGAACTTTGTTCGAGGGCCAGAACTTCGGCAAGTTCGAGTACAAGGTGCAGGCAGAGTTCGCCAACTCACCGAAACTGGTGGACTATTTCATCAAATACACCGTTTGTGACGAATTCGGTGTGCAGCTTGGCCAGTTCAAG
Source organism: Bacteroidales bacterium Bact_13 (assembly GCA_001602845.1). Classification (GTDB taxonomy): domain Bacteria; phylum Bacteroidota; class Bacteroidia; order Bacteroidales; family UBA932; genus Cacconaster. Next base: position 9,728 of record LUZE01000023.1, read on the forward strand.
ACGCCGCTGTCCATTGAGAATTCAGAATATGCGCCGCTGAAGCTCGAGATGATTGACTACTCCCTGCTGGTCCAGCGGTTCTGCCGAATGGGGGCAGATGTGACCGGCCTCAATTCGACGGGCCGTGAAATGGGTCTCCAGTTCTACGGCAAGGCAATGAAACTGGACGAAGGTCATTTTCTGATGCGTTACAACGTCGCCATTTTCAACGGCAGCGGCATCAACAAGACAGATGACGACAAACGCAAGGATATCATGGCGCGCGTCATGTTCTTCCCGATTCCCGAGCTGAGCGTCGGCGGTTACTATTGCCGCAGCGTGGGCCCGCACCCGGACGTGGCCCCCGCCTATAACGATTACGACTGGTTCATCTTCGACCGGTATGGCGGCGGTTTTGCCTATGACAGCAAGTTCGCCTGGTTCCGTGCCGAATATATGGCCGGACATACCGAGGGATACCGCGGTGAAGGTGCTTACGGCACGTTGGGCTACAAGTTCAATTCAAAAATAGGCCTCGGCGCACGGTATGATTACTTTACGATCAATTCGCGCGAGGCGGGACATGTCCAGCAGTACATCACGGCCGGCGGTTACTGGTATCCGCACGACCGTCTCCGCGTCCAGCTGAACTATACGTACAAGATGGATCCCGGTGTGGAACCGGTCCACTTCATCAACCTGATGACGTCGATTATCCTCTAGCGGGCTGCAATACACTCGATTTCGACGAGTGCATTTTTCGGAAGCGTCTTGACGGCTACGGCAGAGCGGGCAGGGAACGGCTCGCTGAAGAACTGTGCGTAGACCTCGTTCATCGCAGCAAAATCACCCATGTCAGCCAGGAAGACGGTGGTCTTCACGACATTGGCGAGGCTCAGGCCGGCGGCTTCAAGGATGGCTTTTGCATTGGTGAGCGACTGGCGCGTCTGTTCCTTCACGCCGCCTTCGGGAAATGCGCCCGTTGCGGGATCGATGGGAAGTTGTCCGGAAACGAAGATGAGGCCGTGGCCGCTGTCGATGGCCTGGCTGTACGGGCCGATGGCGGCCGGAGCGTTGTCCGTGTTGATGCGTTCTTTCATGGCGTTGTAGTTATTTTCTTGAATGTTGAAATTGCAGGCGGCCGTCAGTGCCAGGAGGCAGCAGGCCAGGGATAATGAGATCAGTCGTTTCATAGTTTCAGTTTCAGATGCAGTTTTTCGAAGAGCCAGGTGAGGCCGATGATGACAAATGCGAAGGCGAGCGCTTTCAGCAGGCCCGGGAGGCCGTCGGTCAGGACGGCGGGCCAGTGAAGTCCGCACAACTGTTGGCAGGCGTACCAGATCGTGGGGATCGTGTAGCAGGTCAGGGTGGCGGTGCCGGCAGGTGAGATGGGGCGGCTCCAAGCCGTCCAACCTTTCGTGTCAGCAATCCAGTGCAGGAGGGCGAACAGGGCGACGAACAGGGCTAGGCAGTAGAATGCCCAGGTGGGCGTGGCCAGGTTCTTCGAGATGATCCAGAAGCGATGGCTGACCTGCGCCAGGAGGAAAAAGGCCAGCGCCAGGCACACGTAAGGAATCAATAGTTTCTTCGGCTCGCCGACGTGGCGGAGCAGCAGCATCGCCGTGAACATGCCGGTGGCGCAGATGGCCGGATGCGTCCAGCCGCCTGGCCAGAAACCGAGGATCAGCGCCCGGCTCGCATAATCGGCCGGAATGGCCTTCGAACTGTTGAGTACGCACAAAATCAGCGTAAGGAGCCAGAATCCCGTCACTTTCTTGAAATCGCCTTTCAGGAAGAGATAGCCAAGGGCGCAGGGCACGTATGCCCAGCCGATCAGGCCCAGAATACCCCACCAGCCATGCCGGAACGGCATGCCGTGCAAATCCTTGTAAATGACCAGGAATACCATCAATGCCACGCCTGCCGCCTGGAGAATCCGCACCCAGACGGGATATCTTCCGTCATTGCGGCGGGGGTAGGCGTTCCAGACCAGGAAGAATCCCGCCACGGCCAGCAGCGTAAAGACGGGGCGGGAGAGTCCGCCTTCCACACCGCGGAAGTTCATGGAGAACAGCCCCATCACCACCAGAGCCAGGCCCCGGATCAGGATGTGCCCGAGAATCTGTACCTGCGAATCGCCTTTCTGGTACCGGTTGCCGATGGCAAAGGGAATGGACAGGCCCACGCAGAAGAGGAAGGCAGGGAAGACCAGGTCGGAGAATCCCAGGAAATCTTCGTTCGTCTCGGCATGGTGAAGCCAGTGCGGCAGCCCTGTCATGCCGGCGAAATCGTTGACGAAGAGCATCATCAGCATCGTCAGGGCGCGGAAGATATCGATGGAGGCGATGCGTTTCATTGGACGTTGCTGTGATAACCGGCCGGCAGTCCCGCCGTACTGACCGGCAGCACACCATGGGCGCTCCGGGGTACGATCAAGGCTCTTGCAGCCGCAATGTTGTTGTAACGGGTGTCGGAATAGCCGATGATAAACGTTTTGAAACGTTTAAAATCGGGTAACTGTTCCAAATCATAGGGGTTTCCGAAATAGACCCCGTGCAGCCGGTGGCGGGATCCTGACCAGGATGCGATCCGGCTGAACTGTGCAGGATCGACGGTCGCAAAGCGCTGCGGACCTCCGGTATGGGGCCGGGGCTTTCCGGAATGGAATCCCACGATCACGTTGCGGTAGCCCTTGAGCAGCGCCCCGACACTGTCTATTTGCCCGGGCGTGGCGTCCGCCGGCAGGTCGAATCGGGTCACACGGCCGCGATGGCTCAGTTCCTTCTCAAAGGCTGCGCTTTCAGGCGTTTCTGCGTTAAAGGCGACGTACGCAACCCGGGGACGCCGGGTGAAGGCCAGGAACCGGTGCAGGCGCAGCGGCCGGCAGAGTCGTCCCTTGACCACGGTCATGGACCGGTCGCAGAGGGTCTGGATCAACTCTTCCGTGGCGGGACGGCAGGTGATTGAATCAAGTGCCGAAATATCCACGAGCGGCGAGTATCCGTCGTCGAGCATGCCGGAACGTTGCTTGAGTTGCAGGACCTTGCGGACCCTTTCGTCGAGCCCGGCTTCGTCGAGTTCACCGCGGGAAAAGGCACGGTCGAGCGCATCGATGGTCTCGAAATCAGATTCGGGCATCAGCAGGATATCCGCTCCGGCCTTGTAGGCTTGCAGCGCGACGTTTTCATTGCCGACGGCCACACCATCCATGCCGAGCGCATCCGTGATGATGATTCCCTTGAATCCCAATTCGTTACGGAGGATTCCGGTGACGATCGGCGCGGAAATGGAAGAGGGCGTTCCGGTGCTGTCGAGCGCCGGGACGCTCAGGTGTCCCACCATCACCATCGCCGTGCCTTCCTCAATCATCCGCCGGAAGGGATAAAGCTCCAGGGAATCGAGTCGGCTGCGGTCGAACGTCAGCACCGGCAGCCCCTTGTGGGAGTCTACATCGGTGTCGCCGTGTCCGGGAAAATGCTTGGCGGAACCCCAGACTCCGGCCGACTGCATGCCGCGGAGGTAGGCGGCTCCCAGGGCGGCGACGCGGTCGCGCCGTTCGCCGAACGAGCGGGTGTTGATGACGGGATTACGGGGATTGTTGTTGACGTCGACGACCGGTGCGTAATTCACAAAGATCTTGATGTCGCGAAGTTCTTCCCCGATAGCCCGTCCTGCCTTTTCCACCAAAGACTCATCGTCGAGCGCGCCCAATTGCATGGCGCGGGGGAAAGCGGAAAACTCGTAGAAGCGCATGGCCGCACCCCATTCCCCGTCGATCGAGACGATCATCGGGATCCGGGCCAGCCCCTGCAGTTCGTTGATCAGCTGCATGTCGGCGGCCAGGGGATCGTCCATCACGATGATGCCGCCCAGTCCTTCGCGGACCAGCCGGCGGTGCATGTCGCGATCGGCCGGATTCTCGTTTGTGCCGACGGCTTCGATGATGATCTGCGCGATCTTTTCACGGCGCGACATCTGCCGGAGCAACGTGTCGACGTCACTGGCAAAAAGGCCGCCCCAGGAAACTGTGGCGGCCATCAGGGTTAGGAGAAGCCGTTTCAAGGTTGCCGGTTATTTCGCTTTTCCGTCAGAACCGAGCACGTTGATGATCTTGTGCTTGTAGAGTTTCTCCATCTCGTCGCGTGCGGGACCCAGGTACTTGCGCGGGTCGAATTCACCCGGCTTGTCGGTGAAGATCTTGCGGACGGCTGCCGTCATGGCGAGGCGGGAGTCGGAGTCAATGTTGATCTTGCAGACGGCGCTCTTCGAAGCCTTGCGGAGTTGTTCCTCGGGAATGCCCACTGCATCGGGGAGTTTGCCGCCGTGCGAGTTGATGATGTCGACATATTCCTGCGGGACGCTGGAGGAGCCGTGGAGCACGATGGGGAAGCCGGGGAGCTTCTTCTCGATCTGCTTCAGCACGTCGAAAGCCAACGGTGGCGGAACGAGCTTGCCGGTCTTGGGGTCACGGGTGCACTGTTCGGGTTTGAACTTGTACGCGCCGTGCGAGGTGCCGATGGAGATGGCCAGCGAGTCGCAGCCGGTCTTGGTCACGAAATCGATGACTTCCTCAGGTTTGGTGTAGTGCGATTCTTCTGCTGCCACTTCGTCTTCCACGCCGGCGAGGACACCGAGTTCGGCTTCGACGGTCACGTCGTAGCGGTGTGCATAGCGGACCACCTTCTTGGTGAGGGCGACGTTTTCGTCGTACGGCAGGGCGCTGCCGTCGATCATCACGGACGAGAAGCCCGTCTGGACGCAGCTCTTGCAGATTTCGTAGCTGTCGCCATGGTCGAGGTGCAGGACGATCTGGGGACGTTTCCAGCCCAGTTCCTTTGCATACTGGACGGCACCTTCCGCCATGTAGCGGAGGAGGGTCTGGTTGGCGTAGTTGCGTGCGCCCTTCGACACCTGGAGGATGACAGGCGACTTGGTCTCAGCAGAGGCCTTGATGATGGCCTGCAGCTGTTCCATGTTGTTGAAATTGAATGCAGGGATGGCGTAACCGCCTTTCACTGCCTTGGCGAACATCGCGCGCGTGTTGACAAGGCCCAATTCTTTGTAGGATACCATATTATCGTGATATTATATAAAATTGACAAAACTATATCAGTCACAAAGATAATGGAATTTCAGTTAGATTTGTTAAATTTGTAAGTCACAAATACAAAAAAACTGATGGGAAAAGTTGTCATCATATCGGCGCCCTCCGGATCGGGCAAGACCACGGTGGTCAATCATCTGTTGGAATCGTTTGACTGCTTTGCGTTTTCGGTTTCTGCAACCACACGTGCCCCGCGCGGCACGGAGAAGGATGGGGAGGCCTATTACTTCATTTCCGTGGAAGAATTCCAGCGTCGCATTGCGGCCGGCGCCTTCGTCGAGCACGAACAGGTTTACAACGGTGTATTCTACGGTACGCTGAAATCGGAAGTGGACCGCCTCTGGGGCCAGGACAAGATCATCCTGTTTGACGTGGATGTCAAGGGCGGGGTCAACCTCAAGAAATATTTTGGTGAAAACGCTTTGTCGATCTTTGTCAAGGCGCCGTCCATCAAGGAGATCCGCCGCCGTCTTGAGAAGCGCGGTACCGACTCGCCGGAGTTTATCGAGGAACGCGTCCGCAAGGCCCGCGTCGAGATGATGTACCAGCCCAAATTTGATTATATCCTGCTCAACGACGACCTGGCAACCTGCCTGGCCGAGGCCGACCGGGTGGTCGGAGCATTCGTGAAGGAATGATCTCGATTTGCCGTCGTTGCCGTAACCGGAAGAAGCCGCAGGTGGCGCTCCTGTTCGGGTCGTTCAACCCGATCCACGAGGGCCATCTGGCGATTCTGCGATATCTGTTGGAACATACGAAAGCCGCAGAGGTCCGGCTGGTCGTCTCTCCCCAGAGCCCGTTCAAGAAAGGGCAGGGGCTGGTGGACAATGCGGAGGCGCGACTGGCAGCTGCCCGCGAAGCCGTGGTGGATGCTGGTCTGGATGTAATGGTTTCCGACGTAGAGTTCCATCTCCCTGAACCCTGGTACACGATTGACACGCTGCATTTCCTGCAGGAACAGGAACCGGACAAGGAATTCGTGCTGGTGATGGGCGGCGACAACATCCCTTCACTGGAACACTGGCACAACGGGGACGAGATTCTGCGCGATTTTGCAATCTGGGTTTATCCGCGTCCCGGCACCGACGCCCAGCCCGTCGTCGACCGTCTGAATGCGCTGCCCGACACAAAAGGTGTCACCCTTTTCGCCACCGCCCCACAGAACTCCATCTCCTCCACGGAAATCCGCAACCGGAAGTGACATGCAAGAGAAAAGCTATAGCCTTCGGGTAGAAGAATATTATTCCGGGCGTTCCCGGCAGACATCCGTCCGCCTGACTGATGCAGAAGCAGATGATTTAGTGCGATTCCTCCGGGAAGACGATCAGGAAACGGATATCTACGATTCGAGCCTTGCGGAGCGTCTCCCAACTTTATTTCACAAATTGGATGAAGCGGCCATTCCGCTGATGGACGAACTGGAAGCGGAACAACCTGACGGCCTGTATCAGGCCGCCATCCCCGAAGAGATCGTCCGGATTGCTTTCGATTCGGGATTGTGCCATACGAGTACGCTGACCGTCACGGAGAAAGATACCGCCCGGGTAATGGGGTCGGGCACCCTTCCCGTGCTGGCGACACCCCGGCTGGCCGCCCTCATGGAAAACGCCGCCATGCTGGCGGTAGCGCCCATCCTCGAACCAGGCGAGACGACGGTCGGCGGAGAAATCTCCCTCCGTCACCTGAAGCCTTCCGGTGTCGGTGCGGAAGTCTCCGCCACGGCCTTCCTGGAGCGCACAGAAGGCCGCAAACTCTCCTTCCGCCTGGAAGCCCATCAGGGCGAGACCCTCATCGGCGAAGGTTCCCATACCCGCTTCATCGTCAATACCACCCGCTTCCTCCAGAAATTGAACTGATCGCCACAAAAAAAGGAAGGATGCTCGAAATGAGCATCCTTCCTTTTTCGTAGCGCTACCGGGATTCGAACCCGGATTTCAGCCTTGAGAGGGCCGCGAACTAAACCCTTATTCGATAGCGCCATGGGGTTTGGGATTGCAAATGTAGCGCAAACATTTGAATTTCCAAAATAAATTTGAAAAAAGCGTGGAGCGGCCGCCTTTTCTGCCAAATTGACGGTCATTTCGCGATGGCAGACATTTTGATTATCTTTGTGACCGTATTAAGGACAATAATAAGCATTACAATATGACACAAGAAGATATCGAAAAAGAACAGGCTGTCCCGGAAACGGAGGCACAGGCCCCGGAAATGGAGCACGAACATACTTCGAAGGACCGTCGGAAACGCAAGGTCGCTGAACAGGCCGCCCGCATCAAGGAGCTGGAAGAACAGCTGAAACAGGCGCAGGAAGCGGCGGAAAAGCATCAGGAAACGGCAGCCGAAGCGAAGGACCAGTATCTGCGGCTGCAGGCGGAATGGGACAATTACCGCCGCCGCACGGCCAAGGAACGGCTCGAACTGATCGACAATGCCGGCAAGGATATCCTGAAGGGCTTCCTTCCGGTGCTGGATGACTGCCAGCGGGCGCTCAACGTACTTCGCGAATCCGAAGCCGCACAGGCGGCTATCGAGGGTACGGAGCTGATCTATAATAAATTGATAAACTATCTCAAGTCGCGTGGCGTAGAACGTATCGAGGCCATGGGCGCGACTTTCGATACGGATTTCCACGAGGCCGTGGCCCAGTTCCCGGTCGAGGACCCCGAAAAGAAGAATACCGTGATCGACGTGACACAAGAAGGCTATACGCTGAACGGCAACGTCATCCGCTACGCGAAAGTGGTCGTGGGAATATAATGGAGAAGGACGAAGATGGCAGAAAAAAGAGATTACTATGAGGTGCTGGGCGTCGACAAGAACGCCAGCGCCGATGACATCAAGAAGGCCTACCGAAAGAAGGCCATCCAGTATCACCCTGACAAGAATCCGGGCGATAAGGAAGCGGAGGAGAAGTTCAAGGAAGCCGCTGAAGCATACGATGTGCTGAGCGACCCGCAGAAACGGGCGCGCTACGACCAGTTCGGCCATGCCGGCATGAGCGGCCAGGGCGGATTCAGCAGCGGTGGCTTCTCGATGGAGGATATTTTCTCACAGTTCGGCGATATATTCGGCGGTGCATTCGGCGGCGGCTTCGGGAGTGCGTTCGGCAGCGCCTTCGGCGGAAGTTCCCGCAGTTCGTCGCGTCGTGTGGCCCGTGGCAGCGACATCCGCATCAAGGTGAAACTGAACCTGTCGGAGGTGGTCAAAGGCGTCGAGAAGACCGTGAAGATCAACAAGATGGTCACTTGCCCCGACTGCCAGGGAAAGGGGGCCGTCTCGGAAGCCGACATCAAGACCTGCGACCATTGCCACGGTACGGGTGTCGTGACCAAGATCGCCAATACGATCCTCGGCCAGATGCAGACTTCTTCGCCCTGCCCGTATTGCGGCGGTGAAGGCAAAAAGATCACCAATCCCTGCCGCAAATGCGGTGGCACCGGCCTGGTGAAGAACGCCGAGGAGATCACCTTCAAGATTCCGGCGGGCGTACAGGAAGGCATGCAACTGACTATCCAGGGCAAGGGCAACGCAGCCCGCAACGGTGGCGTCGCGGGCAACCTGCTGGTAGTCATCGAAGAAGAATCGCCGAAGGAAGGCGGCCTGCAGCGTGACGGAAACGACCTGGTCTATACCCTGAACCTGTCGGTTCCTGATGCCGTGCTCGGCTGCTCGGTGGAAATCCCGTATATCGACAGCAAGCTGAAGATCAAGGTCGATCCCGGCACCCAGCCCGGTAAGATCCTGAAACTCCGCGGCAAAGGCATTCCCGAAGTGAATGGTTATGGCTGCGGCGACTACCTTATCTACGTCCAGGTCTATATTCCGAAACGCTTGGACCGCAAGGAAAAAGAAGTCATGGAGTCGTGGCGCAATTCATCTTCCTTCACGCCAAAGGGATGAAGGGGTTTGCGTCATTGGTTCTCGCGCTGGTTCTGAGCGCAGGTGCATTGGCACAGGAGAGGCCCGTACGGCCGCTCGATGTGCCAATGTCCTTTTCCGGAACCTATGGCGAACTGCGGCACGACCATTTCCACGGCGGCCTGGACTGGCGGGTCGGCGGCCAGGTTGGCGATCCGATCCACGCAATCAAGAGCGGCTACATTTCCCGCGTAAGCGTTTCACCCTGGGGCTACGGCAACGGCATCTACCTCACGCATCCTGACGGCACGATGTCGGTGTACGGGCATCTGCTCGCTTTCCGCGAAGATATTGCGGAACGCGTGGAAGCGGCTCAGTATGAGCAGGAAAGCTTTACTGTCAACTTGACTTTCGGCCCGGAGGACTTTCCGGTCCGGCAGGGTGATATCATCGGCCAGGTGGGAAATACCGGCTCTTCGGCCGGACCGCACCTGCACATGGAGATCCGTGACGCGGAGAAAGACATACCGCTGAACTATATTGCATTGGGCTGCTATACGCCCCTGGACAAGTCGGCACCGCAATTCCACAGGGTGTGCTTCTACGGGCTGGATGACAGCCCCATCTCCGAGGTTTGGCGCGTTCATAACCTGATCCGGCCGACCGAGGTGCGGGATACGCTGGCCCTGCCGGCCCGCAGCTACGTGGCCGTCGATGCGACTGACCGCCAGGAGGGAACTGGCGCGAAGCTGGCCGTGGAAGAATACCGCGTGCTGCTCGACGACACGCTGGCCTTTTCGTTCAAGGTGGGCGACATCGGGTTTGAGGAAGGACGCTATATCAAATCGCTCATCCAGTTCGGCGAAAGCCGCCGCGGAGGACGTGACCTCGTCAAGAGCCGGGTCGATCCGAACAACCTGTTGGCTAGTCACATAGAAAGCCGCAACGACGGCATTCTCGAGCTTCGGGACGATGCCGTCCATACCGTCCGTATCGAAGCGCTTGACGAACACGGCAACCGTGCCGCCGTCCGGTATCGCGTGCGTCGGGACGAGATGTTGCAGGCACCGCAGGCCGATTCGTCGCTGACCCGCCTGCCGTGGCTGTGGTACACGCAGAATGTGGTGAACGACAGCACAATGACATACATGCTTCCGGCCGGAGCCTTGTACAACAACATCAATTTCACGTACCGTTGCATCGGCGGGCCGGACCCCGCGATCGGCATCTGGTCGGATATCTGGGAGGTCGGTGATCCCGACATCCCGTTGCAGCTGCCGGGCGCGCTGGAAATCGCAGCCGACATCCCCGAAGAACTGGAAGGTAAGGCCTACATGGCGAATTACGGCCCGACGCTGTCGTACACCGGCGTGAACGTTCGCTTCGGAACCTATTGCGTCGCGGTCGACACCGCGGCCCCGACAATCCGGTTCTTGGAGCGGAAAGGGGATATCGTCAACGGCTCTACCATCCGTATCCGCGTCCGGGATGACGCATCGGGCGTCGAATCGACCCGCGTGGAGATCGACGGCAACTGGTATCTATCGATGTACAAGCGCGATATCATTTCCCTTGAACTGAAGGAAGACCGGCTGGCGCCGGGCAAGCATACGATCCGCATAACCGCCACGGACCGCTGTGGCAATGAATCCCATGAAACCCGAGAATTTACATTTTGACGTGGTCGGGCTGATGTCGGGCACTTCGCTCGACGGCCTGGATCTCTGTTGTGTGTCGTTCGATTATGACGGCACGTGGAAGTATCGCATCGTGAAGGCCGAGAGTGTGGATTATCCGGAGGAACTCCGGCACAAGCTCGCCACGGCACAGTCGATGACGGCGCTGGAGTATGCGCGCCTGCATTCGGATTACGGCCTGTATCTGGGCGGGCAGGTGAAGGCGTTCCTGGAGCGGAATAACCTGAAGGTCGATCTGATCGCTTCGCACGGCCAGACAGTTTTTCATCAGCCGTCCGTCCGGTTTACGGGCCAGATTGGTTCGGGGGCGGGGATTGCGGCGGTGACGGGCATCGACACGGTGTGCGATTTCCGGACGACGGATGTGGCGTTAGGTGGCCAGGGGGCGCCGTTGGTGCCGATCGGCGATGAGGTGCTGTTCGGCGATTATGAATATTGCCTGAATTTGGGCGGGTTTTCGAATATTTCGTGGTCGCTCCACCAGGCCAACGCACGGCGACTCGCCTATGACATATCGCCGGTAAATTATGTGCTGAACCATTATGCGGGGAAGCTGGGCTTAGCGTATGACCGGGATGGTGAGGTTGCCCGGAGCGGGCAGGTGGATGAAGGGCTGCTGAAGGCGTTGAACGCGCTGCCGTTCTATACGCAGGAAGGGCCCAAGTCGCTGGGCCGCGAATGGGTCGAGAAAGAAGTTTATCCGCTGATTGACGCTTTCCATTTGGATGTGAAGGACATTCTGGCTACATTTGTAGAACATGTGGCCATGCAGATAGCAAAACACGTCAAAGGAGGCAAGGTGTTGACGACGGGTGGAGGGGCGCGAAACAAGTATCTGGTCGAGCGGATGCAGGCCATGGCGCCGCAGGCACGGTTCGTGGTGCCCGATCCGCTGACGATCGATTTCAAGGAAGCGCTGATCTTTGCGCTGCTCGGTGCGCTCTACATGGCCGACATGCCGAACTGCCTGGCTTCGGTCACAGGCGCGGCACACGACAATATCGGGGGTTGTTTATATAAGGGTAACAGGATATGAAAAAAGTGTTCTTACTGGCGCTGGCGGCACTGATGGTGTGCGCTTGTGCGAAAAAGGGTCCGGAGGGACCGGTGGCCGATGCCATTTCATCCGAGTTGATGAAGGATGTGAATGAGCCTTATCAGTTTGAGTTCCATGAACTTACACTTCTTGACTCTACGAATTTCGCCACGGAGTTCGCCCGTCGGATCGACGTCTATGAGATTCAGTTGAACCAGAACGCCGCCCGGCTCGAGAAATACACCCGGGAGGGCAAGCGCAAGAATGCCGAGAAGGTGTTCCAGGAGTACAAGCGGGGCCAGAAGATCCTGAACGAGCTGGAGGCGATGCGTGACCTGATGGGTGACGATACGCTCAATGTCGCCTATTATGACTATGCCTTCTCCGGCGAGGCCAAGCTCAGCAAGGGCCGCAAGAAAGTCTTCGACAAAGGATTTGCTACCGTTACGCCGGATTTCCGCGTGCTGACCGTCGCCGGTGCGCAAAAGGATCTGCACAAGGCTACCGGACTGGTCATCCCGGGATATCAGGAACTCCTCGACAGCTTCAAAGAAACTGAATAGATCATGTATTTCTCCAATCTTCACGAGAACGTTGTATTCGACACGTGGTATCCCGGCCCCTATACGCTTTACGGGAATGTACTTACGGTCGGTGCCCCTGTCGGCCAAAAACGCAAGGTGAGCGTCTGTGCCGGTGACCTGGATGTGAACCCGGGGAAGCTGAATCCCAAGGAATTC